>JAIEPK010000526.1 GCA_019749875.1 Candidatus Binatia bacterium
GCGGATGGCCGCGCTTTGTTCGCGGTCGATCGCGGCGCGCCCACGACCCGTGCCCGCCGAACGTCCGCGGCGACGCGGTCAGTCTTCCCGCGTGCCGCCGGACAGCGCGTCGGCGAGCGCGCGCAGCAGCGCGTGCGGCGCGCCCAGACGCAGCAGCGAGCGCGGAAAGTCCGCCGCACTGGACAGCACGTCGATCAGCCGGCCGACGTTCGCGATCGGATCGCCGCCGCGCGCGCACAGCGTGCCCTCGACGTCGAGGATCTCCACCAGGTGCGGCAGCTTGCGCTCGAACAAGCGGTCGTCGACGTCCTTCAGCCAGGCGAGATCCGGAAACTCGTCGTCCTCGACGTTCCAGGTTTGACAGAGCTGGCCGACGCGCACGCTCGGGCCGCCGCGCTGCCGGCAGTCGCGCAGGATCGCGTTGACCGCGTGGCGTGCCGACTCGTTCGCCGACTCCATGGTCGCGAGCCGTGTGTAGGTCTGCATGTACGAGCCCGCGAGCACGATGCCGCGGAAGCCGTCGCGACAGCGGCCGAGCGCGAGGTCGTACTCGACGCCGTCGCGCGTGATGCGACCCGGGCGTCGCGCGAAGTCGCGCGGGCGGCTCAGCAGGTAGGGCGTGCGGTTGCGCGTGACGCCGCGCGCCCCGGGCGCGAACTCGAGGTCGTCGTCGATGTGGTACCAGAGCGGGTCGGGCAGCTTCTGATCCTCGACGCCGATGGCGTCGTTCATCTGCGCCCAGATCTCGCGTGCGACCTCGTCGGGTGCGCTGCTCCACACCGACGGCGCCCGCTCCGACCGTGTCGCCGGATCGCCGGAGCGGCGCGCGAGGGCACGGCCCGGCTCGTAGCAGCTGCCGATGTCGACCGAGACGATGCCGCGATATTGCTGGCGCCAGTCGGGGCGGTCGACGCGAAACTGCGCCTGCGAGATCGACGTCACGCCCCACGGCGAGTTCGCGAAGTACGTGTGGCCGCGCACCAGGCTGTGGTCCTGCTCGAGGTAGTACTGGATGCCGCTGAAGTGCTGCAGCGGTCCGTCCGGATGCGCCACCCGCGCCGCGGCGTCGTCCCACGCGACGAACGCGGCGACCTTACCCAGATCGGAGCGCTCGACCTCGTCGCGCAACCATGGGGCCGTGTGCTGCAGGTGCGCACGGAGCTCGGCGGCCACGCGCTGCGCCTCCTCGACCGGCAACGCGAGGACGACGTAGCCGTCGTCGGCGACGTCGAGCCGGTGCCCGCGGTGATCGAGGAAGACGGGCCCACGATCGAAGCCGATGCCGCCGAGGCGCGCACACACGAAGCGCACGCCCTGATCCTCGAGGTAGCGACGCCACGGCTCGAGCCACGCGACGCTGGTCGGAGCGTTCAGCGTGCCGTCGCGGAAGCCGCCGGCGCGCAGCTGATCGAGCAGCATCTGGACGGAGATGTTGCCCGAGGTCTGCGCGTCGGCCTCGTAGGCGCGCATGCCGATCAGCGCCTGCGGCCAGATGTCCATGACCTTCTGGAACTGCTCGCTGTAGGTCTCGATGCGGATGAAGTCCGCCCACGACCGGTCGGCGAGGCTCTGTCGCCGACGCGCACCCATGGTGACGTACTCGAAGATGCGGATCTGGTAGCGCGCGAGGTCGAGCAGCTCGAAGCCGAGCTCGTCCTGCACCGCCGTGAAGGCCTGCAGCGCCTCGCGCAGCGACGTCGGCTGCAGGCGCGGCAGGATCGCGGGCAGCGCGTGCCGATCGGCCTGGCCGATCGAGTGATAGTTGACGGAGACCAGGTTGTCGAAGGTCGTGCGTCCGCTCTCGACGCTCTTCCAGCGATCGAGGCCGCGCGCGACTTCCGTCCGGTAGCGGCCCACCGGCGGCACGCCGCCCGGAGGAGCGCCACCCGCGCGGCGTGCGTCGGCGATCGCGACCTCCTGCGAGAACTCCTCGCGCGACTTGCGCTGCACGTCGAGCATCGGCGTGCGCTGCATCGAGTCGAACACGTGGCGATAGAACGCGGGGAAGAAGCGGTAGCCGTGCTCGCCGGGCAGCAGCGTCTCCTTCATGCGCAGACGCACGACGCGGCGCTCGCGACCGGTGTACGTCCAGCGATCGTCGAGCGCGGCGCCGACGTCGTGCACCGCGAGCTCCACCAGGTCGGCGTACGTCCACCGTCCGATGCCGCACGGCTCCGCCAGCAGCGTCGCGAGCAGATCGCCGACGTTGCGCGCTCGTCGCTCGCCGATGTCGTGCAGATCGTCCGCCGTCTCGCGCACGCCGTCGCGATAGCCCTCCACGTAGAGCCGTTCGACGAGCGCCGGCGGCACGACGCCGTCCGCGGGGCACACGATCGGCTGCCCGTCGTTGCCGACCAGCACCTCGGTGCGGAGGTACTCCTTCAGCCGCTCCGCCATCGCCGCGACGCGAGGGCGTGCCACCGCGTCGTCGTCGAGCCGATCCGAGCCCAGCTCGAAGCGCACCTCGGCCTTCTCGCGCGCGAGGCCCGGGTGCTCGGTCCGAGCGGAGTACCAGAGCTCGCGCCGGTCGCGCAGGCCCGCCGTCAAGCCGACCGGCTTGCGCGTGCGCATCATGCGCGTGTCGAGCGGACCCGCCGGCTGCTCGTCGCCCGGGACGCGCGCCCACTGCGTCCGCGCCATGCCGCCGACCTGGCAGTCGCCGGGACGCTGCGGGTCCTCCCGGCCCTCGACCACCGTGACCGCGAAGCCGCGCTCGATCAGCTCGTGCGCAGCCGTCAAGCCGGCGACGCCCGCACCGAAGATCGTCACATGGATGCGCCCGGCCATTGCCCGTCCTCGTTCTGCGGCGCGCTGCCGCGCCGGCTCGTTCGAAACTCGTCCAGCAGCCAGGCGAGCGACGCGCTGCGCACTGCTCCCTGCAGATACAGGACGAGCGCATCGTAGAATCCGACGACCTCGTCCACCCCGCCGACCACGACCATGCGGTCCTCGAGCGCCGCATCCAGGAAGCCGATCGCACCCGACGTCAAGTCGAGCAGCGTCGCGCTGTCCGTGCGCAGCTCGACCGTCGCGTCGGCGCGATCGTCGCCCACCCGTACGACGCTGCCGTCCGACGCCACGGCCACGCGCTCGTCGTCGACGCAGAGCCGCACCCGTGCCCCGCGAAGCCGCCGCGCCAGCGCGCCGTGCAGCCGGGGCGCCTCGCGCGCGATCGCGTCGAGCGAGCGCGCGAGGAAGCTCCGGAACGACCCGTCAGCGTCCGAGGAACTCGAAGACCGCGCGTCCATCGATGCGCAGCTCCTCTCCACGGATCCGACCCGTGACGGCGAGGCGTCCGCTCACCTCGTTGATCACCGTCACGCCGAGATCCTGGTCGTTGGGCAGGATCACCTGCGCCGCCTCGGCCGTCGTGAAGGTCCCGTGCAGCAGGTCGCCCTCGCCCTGCCCGTCGAACGAGAGCTCTTCCGGGATGTCGGTCGCGAGATCGGGATGGATCAGGCCCATCACCGCCGGCACCTTGCACAGGCGCGAGAAGCGCCGCAGGCCGCGCTGCGCGACGTGCAGCTCGCGATCGCGGAACACGCGCTGCTCGCGGCCCGCGTGCCACAGGAACACGCCCTGCATCATGCAGCGCGTGTGCGCCCGATCGCTCAGGCGCACGAACACCAGGCTCCACGGATTGCCCGGATCGTCGGGCAGGCCGTAGCCCCACTCCCACGCGAAGTCGCGGCCCCAGCCGAAGTGGCCCCAGTTGTGGTCGTGATAGGCGAGCGCCCCGTCGAGGTCGTGCGTGGTGCCGTCGATGCGGATCGAGCCCGTCGTCGTGAGCCGCGGCACGACCAGCCAGTTGATCGGCGGTCCGTCGCCGTACTGCACGTTGTTCACGATCGACGGCATCGCGACCGGACGCAGCGCGACGCCGGCCGCGATGCGTCCGTCGGAAGAGCGCGCCTCCACGAGGTAGCGACCGTCGGCGTAGCGGACCGAGCTCGGACCGAAGCGCAGCGCGCACTCGCCGCCGTGGATCTCGACGTCGCGCGCGGCGAAGCTCTGCACCTCGCCGTGCCAGGCACGCTCGCGCACCAGCAGCGTGAGGCGCGCGTGCTCGAGGTAGCGGCCGTCCGGTCCCGGAGGGGCCTCGTCCGCGGCCGCGATCTCGTCGACCACGCTGAAGTTGATCAGGACGTCGACCGTCGCGCCGTACACGCAGAAGTGCAGCCACTCCTTGTGCCGGCCGGGACCGCCGACGCGACCGGGCGCGCGCCGCAGCCAATCGCCCTGACGGATGCCCCACTCGATCGCCGGGGCCGGCGCCTCAGCGGAGAATCGTGTGGCGTCCATGCGGGGTCTCGGCCGGAGGCAGATCGGTGGACGCGCGCCGCCCGGACTCGAGCGGCGCCGCCTCGCGCGGCGCGACCGACGCGCACCGCGCGGACTCGAGCAGGGCCGCGAGGCGCGCGCGAAAGGCGATCAGGCCGAGCACCGCGCACAGGAACGGGTCGTGCACGACGTCCTCGCTCGCGAGCTCGACCGGCACGCGGGCCGTGCCGTGGTCGCGGATCAGCGCGTCGAGCTTCGCCCCGAGCGATTCCATGCCGAGCAGCGCCGCGAAGAAGTGGTTGTGCTCGTCGAAGCAGGCGCGTCGTTCGTCGACCAGCACGGCGTCACCGCCCGCCGGCGCCGGCGGGCATGCCGGCATCGGCGTCGCGCGGGCCCGCGTCGTCGACGCCCGCGCCGGAGCCGGTGTCGGCGGCTGCCTCGAAGAGCCGGCTGAGCAGCGGCTCGAGCGCGTCGACCGCGGCCGTCTTCGCGAGGGCGTCGAGAAAGACCGTGGGGATGGTCACGTCGGGGTCGTCGTCGAAGGCGCGCGCGGTCACGACGTCCCACGCCATGCGGCCGCGGCGGACCAGCGGCGAGTCGGCGATGCTCTGGGCGAGCTCCTGGCCGCGCGGCGTGCGGGCGAAGGCGCGTCCCTCGGCCACCAGGGCCCGGAACGCCGCCTGGGTCGCGATCGGGTACTGCACGACGAGCGCCTGCAGCTCGGCGAGCAGCCGCTCGAGATCGTCGGGGGCATCGCCGAACACGATGCGTGTCGCGGAAGAGCTCACGCGAACGCCGCCGGCAGATCGACCTGCACGAAGAGGTCGATGGTGCGCTCGGTACCGAGCGCGATCGTCGCCTCGGCGAGGAACGTTCCGCCGCCGCGGAACTGATCGGCATCGAGCGCCATCTGCACGTGCACCTCGGCACCCGGTGCGAGCGTGGGATGATCCGGCGAGAAGCTCGCCTGGACGAAGAACGAGTGTCGGCCGTCGGCGCTGCGGAACGTCAGGACGCGCGGCAGGACGACCGTGCCTCGCGCCGAGGTCGCGTTCACGAGGTGCAGCGTGTCGACGAGGCGACGGCCGTCACGATCGAGACGCGGTCGCACGAGGATCTGTCGGCGGCTCGCGGACGTCGCATGATCCTCGGCGACCTCGCGCCGCGCGGCCAGCTTGTCGGCGAGAAAGCGCGTGTGGTTGCGGCCGATGCGCGTCAGCTCGCGCAGGTTCTGCACCTGCAGCTGCGCCAGGTCGAACGCGAGGTCGCGCAGCTCGGACGCCTTCGGCAGGCGGGGCGTCATGCCCTCGCCGTTCAAGGCGTCGTCCAGCGCGTCGCGCAGCTGCTGTCCGGCCTCGCGCGCGGTCACGCGCAGCGACAGCAGCTCGGCGAACGAGTCGAGAAACGTCTCGTAGACCTCCTTGCCGAGGTCGATCTCGCGCCGCGCGCGGCTCCGGGTGTCGTCGTGGTGCTTGCTCATGATCGTCTTCCTTCCGCCGATCAGCGGTCCCGCATCGTCACGAAGCGTACGAGGCCGGTGAGAAAATCGCGGTGCGACGACGGCAGGAGGCCGTCGACCTCCCCGAACGCCCGCTCGGCCTTGAACGCATAGTCGCGCGCGACGCCACGTGCGTACTCGTTCGCACCGCTGCGCTCGACCAGGGCTCGGAGCCATGCGATGTCGCCGGTCGTCTTCTCCTCGGGAGCATCGGTCGCGAGTAGGTGCGCGAGCTCGCCGCGTGCGTGCGCCGAGATCTCACCGGCGTCCGTGAGCGTTTCGAGCCGCTCGGCGAGTCGCGCTCGCAGCGACGGCGACGTCGCACCGTCGTGCGAGCGCGGTCGCGGCTTGGCCAGGATGGCCCGCGCCCGCTCCTGCTCCGCGGGGCTCGCGCCGTGCATCGCGTGCAGCAGGATCAGCGTCCGCTTGCCCTCCCACAGGTCGCCCGCGATCTCCTTGCCGTAACGATCGCCCTCGCCCGTCAAGTTGAGCACGTCGTCCTGGATCTGGAACGCGATCCCGAGGAGGGCCGCGAACTTGCGCAGCGCGACCAGCTGGCGCGCCGTCGCACCGGCGACGATGCCGCCGATCAGGACGGGCGCCACGAACGTGTACCAGCTGGTCTTCTTGTAGACCATGCGCACGTAGTCGCTGGCGCGCAGGTCCCAGCGCCCGTGCCGGATCCAGTCGAGCTCGAGCGCCTGTCCTTCGGTCGACTCGCGCGCCATGCGCGCCACGACCTGGAGGATCCGGATCGCCTTGCCGAGGCCGACCAGGCGCATGTTCTCGAGCAGCGGCTCGAGGGCGAGCGCCAGCATCGCGTCGCCGACGTTGATCGCGATCGGCGCGCCGTACTCCCGGTGCAGCGCCTCGCGGCCGCGACGGTTCTCGGAGTCGTCCTCGACGTCGTCATGGAGAAGAAACGCGTTGTGGTAGAGCTCGAGGATCGCGGCCGACGGCAGCACCCCTTCGAGCGGACCGCCGAGCGCCCGGCACGACGCGATGCACAGCGCGGGACGCAATGCCTTCGCGTCACGCAGCGGGTAGTCGAGCACCAGCTCGTGCAGCGCGCCCGTGTGCCCGGCGTGCGTCTCGACCACGCGGCGCAGCTCGGCGAGCGTGAGGTCGCGACACTCCGCGAGGTAGACGTCGATGAGATGGGGATTCGCGTGGCTCAATGGGGAGTCGGTTGCCGACAGATCCGCCCACTCGGATTATTTCCGCGGCGGCGCCGCGCTATCACGTCGGGTGGGCGCGATCAATTTTAAATTCGCACGGACGCGCACGGCGCGACGAACCGCGGCAGCCGCGTGATGGCGCGGCGGCGTGCGAACACGGTTGCGCCGCGGTCCGCATCCGGCGTATGCGAGCGCCGTGCACGGCGACGTCGGGATCCAAACCGAGCGCATCCGCTGCGGCGACGTGGCGCTCGAATGCACCGTCGCCGGGAACCCGGACCAGCCGCTGGCCGTTCTGCTGCACGGGTTTCCCGAGTCGCGACACTCGTGGCGTCATCAGATCGGGATGCTGGCGCAGCGCTACCAGGTGGTCGCACCCGACCTGCGCGGCTACGGCAACAGCGATCGGCCGCATGAGATCCGCGCATACCGCGTCGATCGGCTCGCAGCGGACATTCGGCATCTGGTCGCGGCCTGCGGTCGCAGCACGGCAACGGTTGTCGGGCATGACTGGGGGGGTGCGATCGCGTGGACGCTCGCGATCGACGACGCACGGCTGGCGCACGGCGAGCACGGCGTCGTCGGCGGCACCGCGGGACAGCCGCTGCTGGAGCGGCTGGTCGTGATGAACTGCCCGCACCCGGCGAGGTTCGCGCGCACCGTCCGGCTGAGCGCGGCGCAGCAGAGCCGCAGTGCCTACTTCGGCTTCTTCCTGCTGCCGGTCGTTCCGGAATGGCTGCTCGCGCTCGGCGACTTCACGGTGCTCGAGCATCTGATCCAGTGGAGCCTCGGCGACCGCGACATCGAGAGCGTGTTCGGTCCTTGCTTTCGCGACCGCTTCGCGGCGGCGCTCGGCGATCCGCGCTCCCTGAACGCGGCGCTCAACTACTACCGCGCGGCGATCCTGCACGCGGACGAGCTGCGCGCACGCTACGCGAGCGACGCGCCGCGCATCACCTGTCCGACCATGGTGGTCTGGGGCGAGGACGATCCCGCGCTCGGGATCGAGCTGATCGACGACCTCGCGCCGCTGTTCGCGCACGGCGCGCCGCGCATCGAGCGCCTGCCCCGCTGCGGGCACTGGGTGCAGCAGGAGGCGCCCGAGCGGGTCAACGCCCTGCTCGCCGACTTCCTCTGAAACGGCGGGACCGGCGGCGCGTCGGGCGCCGCCCGCGGTCCCGTCGTCAGCGCGGCAGCAGCTCGCGCTGCAGCTCGTCGACCTCGGCCTGCGTGTAGAGCGGCGTCTTCGGGCCCCACAGCACCACCGACTCGCCGCGCAGCGCGCGGATGAACGAGATCAGATCGAGCATCTCGTCGCTGGTCAGGCCGAGCGGTCGTCCGAGGACCGGATCGTGGTTCGGATCGCTGCCCGCACCGGAGTCGAAGTGCTTGATCACGTCGAGCAAGGTCGCGCGCGAGCCGTCGTGGAAGTACGGCGTGGTGCGCGCCGCGTGGCGCAAGCTCGGCGTCTGGAACTTGCCGCGATCGGCCTCGAGGCCGGTGACCACCGAGCGTCCCTCGTCGTCGCGCGAGCCGTCCTCGAGCAGGACGGCGCTCGAGATGTTGTGGAACTTGTTGTCGGTGAAGTTGGGACCGGTGTGACAGACGAAGCAGCCGGCCTTGCCCGCGAACAGCGCGGCACCGCGCTGCGCCGACTCGTCGATCGCCGTGTCGTCGCCCGCGTTCCAGCGGTCGAAGGGCGAGTTGCGCGACACGACTTGACGCACCCAGACCGCGAACGCGCGCCCCGCGGTCTCGAACACCTCGTGCGGCTCGGCGGTGTCGACGTCGAGCCCGTAGGCATCGCGGAACAGCTTCTTGTAGCCGTCGATGCCGCGCAGGATCTCGGTCAGGTGCTCGGCGGCGAGCTCGTGCGTCTTGCCGAGCTGCTGGTTGTCCTCGACCCACGGCTCGGTCAGCGACGGCGCGAGCTCGGTGACTTTGCCGTCGCGGAAGAAGTCCTCGCGGTAGACGATGTTGAACAGCGACTCGGTGTTGCGCTTGAGGGTGAAGAAGTCGTCGCCCTGGCTGGTGTCCGGCCGCGGCTTCACCAGGTTGTCCTGGAAGCTCGTGTTGAACACGTGGCAGTTGTTGCAGGCCGTGCGGCCGGAGGTCGACAGACGCGGGTCGAAGAACAGGTACGTGCCGAGCTCGAGCTTGACCATCGACGACGGGTTCGCCGGATCGTCGGGCGGCTCCGGCATCGGCGGGAACTGCGGGTAGCGCAGCGTCAGCGCCGCGGTGGGCGTCGGCTCGGGCGTGTTGTTCGACGAGCCGCCGTCGCTGCTGCAGCCCGCGACGATCGTCGCGCACAGCACGGCGATCAGCGCGAGCCCTGTGTCGATCCAAGGACGCTTGTTCATGGAACGGACCTCCACGCGCAACGGCGTCCGGGTCAGAAGATGATCCAGTTGGGATTGGGCAGGATGATCTCGCCGTCCGCGCAATCGACCGCGACGCGGATGCTGACCCCGGTGGGATCGCACACCGTGTTGTCGAACGCGGCGAGATCGCCGCGCGTCGGACCGGCGAAGCCGTCGGGCCCCGGCTGGGCGTCGATGAAGGTCAGGAACTCGTACTCGCCTGCCGGGAAGATCGCGTCGGTGGTGAACTCGCCGATCGTGCCCTGCATCGCGCCGCCGCCGACGGCGAGCGCCTCGCGGATGTCGCCCTGGAAGATCTCGCCCTTCTTGGTGAAGAGGTACACGTAGCCCTTCTGGTCGAGATACGACGCCGGGAACTGATACGGACCCGACTGCGTCACCACCTCGACGTTGCCCTGGTCGTTGACCGAGAAGTCGAACTTCACGTGGATGCGGAACTTGGCGCTCGCATCGCAGCGGCTGGTGTCGACCACCTCGGGGCACGTCAGCGGCCCGGTACCCGTCACCGGATTGCCCGACGACGACGAGTCGGCGCACGAGGTCGCGACGCAGGCCGCGAGCACGAGCGGCAGGGCGCGCCATGCGAAGCGTGCGGCGCCCGACGCGCGCCGTGCGAAGCGTGCAGCGCTCGACGCGCGGCGTGCCGGCCGTCCCGCGGTCGACGCGGCTCGCGCGACGGCGTGTCCTTCCTTCTTCAGCATCGGATGTCCTCTTCGAGCGCGGGTCGATCGCCGCCGCACGCATGCGCATAGCGCAAGACCGTACCCGCGCGAAAGTCATTTACGATTGACCGGCGCGACATGGCGCCGCGCGTCGCGCGCGCGTAGGCTTGCCCCGGGTGCGCAGAAACGTGGTTGACATCGGCGTGATTTCCGACACGCACGCGCTGCTCCGGCCCGAGGCGGTCGCAGCGCTCGCGGGTGTGGTGCACGTCGTGCATGCCGGTGACGTCGGCAGCGCGGCGGTCCTCGAAGACCTCGCGCGGATCGCGCCGCTGACCGCCGTGCGCGGCAACAACGATCTCGGACCGTGGGCGGAGCGGCTGCCCGAGACGGCCCGCGTGACGATCGCGCGCACGCGGCTGCTGATCGTGCACGACGCGCACGACCTCACCGGCGTCCCGCTCGACGACGTCGACGTGGTGGTCACCGGGCACTCGCATCGCCCGAGCATGCAGCGCTGCGACGGCGTCCTCCACGTCAATCCCGGCAGTGCCGGTCCGCGGCGCTTCCGGCTGCCGATCGCGCTCGCGCGCCTGCGCATCGGCCCGCACGGGATCGAGGGGCGCATCGTCGACCTGGCGACGCACGCTTGACGGTCGCGCGCCGCCGGGTCGGCGAGGTGCGCACGAGCCTCAGTTCATCAGCACCGGGAGGTGCTCGATGCCGGCGACGAGCGTCGAGGCGACCCGCGACGGCTTCGTGCCCGGCACCGGGCGGATGTCCGGGAAGCGCGTGATGAGCTCCTGCACCATGACCTTGAGCTCCGCCCGGGCGAGGTTCGCGCCGAGGCAGAAGTGCGGGCCGATGCCGAAGGCGAGGTGCGGGTTCGGCGAGCGCGTGACGTCGAAGCGGTCGGGCTCGCGGTACATGTCCTCGTCGCGATTCGCGCTCTGATAGAGCATCAGCACGCGCTGCCCGGCTTCGATCTTCTGGCCGCGGATCTCGGTGTCCCGCATGACGGTCCGGCGGAAGCAGATGATCGGCGACACGTAGCGCAGGATCTCCTCCACCGCCGAGTCCATCAGCTCCGGCTTCGCGCGCAGCAGCTCGAGCTGCGAGCGATCGTTCATCAGCGCGAGCATGCCGCCCGAGATTGCGTTGCGCGTGGTCTCGTTGCCGGCGACCAGCAGCAGCGTCATGAACATGATGATCTCGTCGTTCTCCATCGAGTCCTCGTCCTCGGCGAGAACTCCCTCCTGCTGCGCCGCGACGAGGATGCTGACGAGATCCTCGCGCGGCTGCCGCCGGCGATCCTCGAAGACGTCCTTCAGGTACTCGCCGTACTCGGCGTACGCCGTCACCGCGTCGTTCATCTTGACGGGATCGTCGTAGTTGCCGGCGACGTTGATCAGGCGATCCGACCAGGCGTGGAAGCGGTCGAAGTCCTCCTCGCGGATGCCGAGCATCTCGGCGATGATGAACAGCGGCATCGGCACCGCGAGATCGCGGACCAGATCGACCTCGCCGCGCTGCGCGACCTCTTCGGTGATGCGCTTCGCGAGCACGCGGATCTTCTCCTGCAGGAGGCCGACCATGCGCGGCGTGAAGCCGCGGTTGACGAGCTTCCGCAGCCGCTGGTGGCGCGGGTCGTCCATGCAGATCATCGAGATCATCGCGTCCGAGTCGGGCAGCACGCCCGACGCCGCCGAGAAGACCTCCGGATTCTTCGATACGGCGAACACGTCCTCGTACTTCGACAGCACCCAGAGGTTGCTCGCCGCGTCCCAGTAGAGCGGCGCGTTGGCGCGCAGCCAGCGGTAGGTCGGGTGCGGGTCGCCCTGGTAGAGGGTCGGGTCGGTCATGTTCGGCGTCATGGTCTTCCTCTTCGCAACGCTGTAGAGACCGCTCGCACGCGGGCGGTGGATCAGATAACGAAGTTACGGTTTGTAAACTCGTGTCGAACAAGCTGTCAACACGCAAGAGGCCACGCAGCACGGGCGCGCCGGGAAAGACGGCTCGTCGCGCGGGGCGTCCGCCGGCGCCGTCCCGGCTGCGTCTCGCGCCCGCCGATCGCCGCCGGGAGCTGCTGCGCGTCGCGGGACGCCTGATGACCGAGGGCGGCGTCGACGCGGTCGGCTTCGGCCAGATCGCCGCCGCGGCCGGCGTGACGCGACCGCTGGTCTACAAGTTCTTCCCGACCCGCAGCGCGCTGATCATCGCCGTGCTCGAGGACTTCGCCGACGAGCTCGCCGAGCGCTTCGGGCGCGGTGCCGCACGCACGCTGCCCGCGAATGCCGCCGACGCGGCACGCGTCTTCGTCGAGGCGGTCTGCGACACGATCGAGGACCGCGGCACCGGCCCGTGGCACCTGTTCGACGCGAAGGGGCCCGATCCGCAGGTCGCGGCGCGCGCCGAGCAGATCTTCGACGGCATCGTCGCACCGTGGCGGCAGCACATCGCCGCGACCGCGGGCGTCGACGAGCGCGAGGCGGCGACGCTCGCGCGCATGATCGTCGCCGCGGGCCGTGCGGTGCTCGAGCTCTGGTGCCGCGGCGAGCTGTCGCGCGAGGAAGCGGTGCGCGACACGACGCGCGGCGTGAGCGCGCTGGTGCAGGGCTTCGCCGCGCTCGAGCGGGCCCGCAC
>JAIEPK010000256.1 GCA_019749875.1 Candidatus Binatia bacterium
CGGCGGCCGCCGACGCCGACCTGTTCCGCGGCGCCCGCTGCGTGCTGACGCCGGTCGCAGCGACCGATCGCGCAGCTCTGCGCCGCGTGCGCGCGCTCTGGGAGGCGGTCGGCATGGACGTCGTCGAGATGGCGCCCGAGGCGCACGACGAGCTGCTCGCGCTGACGAGCCACGTGCCGCACTTGCTCGCCTTCGCGCTCACCGCTGCGGCAGCGGCGTTCCGCAGCGCGCGCGACGGTGCACCCGACCCGTTCGCCTTCGCCGGCCCGTCGTTCCGCGACGCGACGCGCGTCGCCGCGAGCTCGCCGGAGATGTGGCGCGACATCCTGCTCGGCAATGCCGCGGCGGTACGCGCGGCGCTGGCGAGCGTTCGTGCGCAGCTCGACGTGCTCGAGCAGGCGATCGCAGCCGGAGACGCGGCGCGCATCGTGGCCCTGGTCGACGCGGCACGGGCGGTGAAGCGGGCCGCGAACGCGGCGAGCGCGCAGGCCGACCCGAACCGGGCGAAGTCCGACGGGATCACGAACGAGGCCGCGACGAAGCCCGACGTCGTCACCATCGCGCCGGCGGCGGCACCGTTGCGCGGCAGCCTCGCCGTGCCGGGCGACAAGTCGATCGCGCATCGGGCCCTGCTCTTCGGCGGCCTTGCCGAGGGGACGACCGTCATCCGCGGCGTGGGCCACGGCGAGGACAATCAGTCGACGATGCGCGTGCTGCGCGCGCTCGGCGTGACCGTCGTGCGCGAGGGCGGCGAGGTGCGCGTCACCGGACGCGGCTTCGCGGGCCTGCGTGCGCCGGATGGTGTCCTCGACTGCGGCAATTCGGGCACCACCATGCGGCTGCTCACCGGAATCCTCGCCGGCGCACCGTTCGACGCGACGCTCGACGGCGACGCGTCGCTGCGCAAGCGACCGATGCGCCGGGTGGTCGAGCCGCTCGCGCGCATGGGCGCATCGATCGACACCAGCGACGGCCGTCCGCCGGTGGTCGTCCACGGGCGTCCGCTGCGCCCCGCGGACTTCTCGTTGAACGTCGCGAGCGCGCAAGTGAAGACGGCGCTCCTTCTCGCGGGTCTCAACACCGCCGGCCGCACCGTCGTCGAAGAGCCCGGCGCGTCGCGCGATCACACCGAGCGCCTCCTGCCAGCGTTCGGCGCGACGGTCGAGCGTCCGCGCGCGAACGTGGTCGCGGTGACCGGTCCGCAGACGCTCCGCGCCTGCACGGTCGACGTGCCCGGCGACCCGAGCGCCGCGGCGTTCTGGCTGGTCGCGGCGTCGATCGTGCCGGGCTCGCGCGTGACGGTCCGCGGCGTCAGCACGAACCCGACGCGGATCGGCGCGCTCGACGTTCTGCGTGCGATGGGGGCGCGAATCGTCGAGCGTCCGGTGGCGGCGCTGGGCGAGGAGCCGGTGGCGGATCTGGAGGTCGAAGCCGCACCGCTGCACGGAACCGTGGTCGCCGGCGACGCGATGCTGCGCGCGATCGACGAGTTCCCGGTCCTCGCCGTCGCGGCTGCCGCGGCGTCCGGAACGACGCGCTTTGCCGACGGGGCGGAGCTGCGCGTGAAGGAGAGCGATCGCATCGCGGCCATGGCGACCGGGCTCCGCGCGCTCGGGATCACGGTCGAGGAGAGCGCGGACGGCATGGTCGTGCACGGCGGGCGACTCGGCGGCGGCACGGTCGAAAGCCATGCCGACCACCGCATCGCGATGGCCTTCGTGATCGCGGCGCTGGTCGCGTCGGCGCCGATCACGATCCGCGGCGCCGACGCGATCGCGGTGTCGGATCCGGCCTTCCTGCTGACGCTGGCGAGCTTGCGCCGGGGAGGGGAGTGAGGTGGCGCGTCGTCCGGTGGTCACGATCGACGGCCCTGCGGGCGCGGGCAAGAGCACCGTCAGTCGCACGGTGGCCGAGCGGCTGGGCTTCACCTACCTCGACACGGGCGCGCTCTACCGCGCCGTGGCGCTCGCTGCGGGCGACGATGCGGCGCTCGCCGCGCGCATCGATGCCGCCGCCGCCACGGCCGACTTGGCGGGCGCGATCGAGCGGCAGCTCGCCGCCCTCGCGCGTGCCTTGCCGCTCGCGTTCGCCGACAACGGCACGCGGCTCGCGATCGGCGATCGCGACGTGAGCGTGGCGATCCGCGCACCCGAGATCAGCCAGCGGGCCTCGAAGATCTCGGCGCTGCCCGCGGTGCGCGCGGCCTTGCTGGACGTGCAGCGCCGCATCGGCGCGGCCGGCGGCGTGGTCGCCGAGGGCCGCGACACCGGCAGCGTGGTGTTTCCGGACGCCGAGGTGAAGATCTTCCTCACCGCCGAGGTCGCCGAGCGCGCGCGCCGGCGCGCGGCGGAGCTGCGTGCCCGCGGCGTCGACGCCGACGATGGCGTCGTGCAGCGCGAGATCGAGAGCCGCGACGCGCGCGACGCCGCCCGGGAAGCGGCGCCGCTGACCTGTCCGGAGGGTGCGCTGGTGCTCGACAGCTCGACCCTCCCCGTGGACGCCGTGGTGGCCCTCGTTCTCGACGCCGTAACCACGCGTCAACGCTCTTGAAAACCCCCCGGTCGAAGAGTAAGGGGAGCAGGACGTGCGGAGCTCCAGCCTGCACGGCACCCCCCGGGAGGCAACGTTTGCATGATGAGCGCGAATGACGAATCTTCGCTTGACGAGGATTTTGGCCAACTCTTCGAGCAGAGTCTCAAGTCCGTCAAGCCAGGCGAAGTCGTCACAGGAAAGGTCGTGCAGATCGCAAACGGCCTGGTGACGGTCGACATCGGGTACAAGTCCGAAGGACAGATCCCGATCAACGAATTCCGCGACCGCGACGGCAACATCGAGGTCCAGGTCGGCGACGACGTGGACGTCTACTTCGAGGCCAGCGAGGGCGACACCGGTGCGGTGAGCCTGTCGCGCGCCAAGGCCGAGCAGGTCAAGGTCTGGCGCGACATCGAGATCGCCTACAACGAGGGCGTTCCGATCGAGGGTCTCATCGTCGGGAAGGTCAAGGGCGGCCTCAAGGTCGACATCGGCGTCGCCGCGTTCCTGCCCGGCTCGCACGCCGACCTCCGTCCCACGCGCAACCTGGATCGCTTCATCGGCCAGAAGGGCCGCTTCGCGATCCTCAAGTTCAACCGCTCGCGCGGCAACGTCGTCGTGTCGCGTCGCGCGGTGCTCGAGCGCGAGCGCTCGGCGCTGAAGGAAGAGACGCTGCGCGTGCTCGAGGAGGGCATCATCCTCGAGGGCGCGGTGAAGAACATCACCGACTACGGCGCGTTCGTCGATCTCGGCGGCCTCGACGGCCTGCTGCACATCACGGACATGTCGTGGGGCCGCATCTCGCATCCCTCCGAGGTCATCAACGTCGGCGACCAGGTGAAGGTCGTCGTGCTGAAGTACGACCCGGAGCGCGAGCGCGTCTCGCTCGGCATGAAGCAGATCATGCCCGATCCGTGGACGACCGCCGCCGAGCGTTACCCGGTCGGGCTCCGCATCCGCGGCAAGGTCGTCAGCATCACCGACTACGGCGCGTTCGTCGAGCTCGAGAAGGGCGTCGAGGGCCTGATCCACGTCTCGGAGATGTCGTGGACCAAGCGCGTGACGCATCCCTCGAAGGTCCTCGAGATGGGGGCCGACGTCGAGGTCCAGGTCCTGGACGTCGATCCGGGCAACCGCCGCATCTCGCTGGGACTCAAGCAGGTCGCGCCGAACCCGTGGGAGCTGGTCCGCGTCAATCACCCGACCGGCAGCCGCATCCACGGCAAGGTCAAGAGCATCACCGACTTCGGCATCTTCGTCGGTGTCGACGACGGCATCGACGGTCTCGTCCACATCTCGGACCTGCACTGGACCAAGAAGATCAAGCACCCCTCCGAGGTCTACAAGAAGGGTGACGAGATCGAGGCGATCGTCCTCGGCGTCGACGTCGAGAACGAGCGCATCTCGCTCGGCGTCAAGCAGCTCGAGACCGATCCGTGGGCGTCGCTCGCGGAGCGCTTCCCGATCGGCACCAAGGTCAAGGGCCCGATCACCAGCATCACCGACTTCGGCGTGTTCGTCGAGATCGAGGACGGCATCGAGGGTCTGGTGCACGTGTCGCAGATCTCGAATGAGCGCATCGACAAGCCGAGCCAGCTGTTCAACGTCGGCGACGAGCTCGAGGCCGAGGTCACCAACATCGACGCCCGCGAGAAGAAGATCGGGCTCTCGGTCAAGGCGTTGCGCCGCACCGAGGAGCGCGAGGAGATGAACGCGTACCTGAGCCGCGAGGGCAAGGCCGCGAAGTTCTCCCTCGAGGACGTGATGGGCGAGGATCTCCAGCGGGTGGCGGCGGGCGACAAGGGCAAGTCGCAGAGCTGATCCGGGGGGCGTAGGTCCGATGCCCACCCAGCCCGTGCGACGCGCCTTCGGCTTCATCGGAGGATTTCTCGCGCTGTTCTTCGTGCTGGCCTTTGCCATGGCGCTGCTCCGCGCCGGCAAAGGCGGTACGGGGTTCCTGCCCGGAGAGAGCGTCGTCGCGGTGGTGCCGCTCGACGGCGAGATCGAGCGCTCGGACGACTTCGTCGAGACGCTCGACGACCTGCAGGACGACCAGCGCTTCGCGGCGGTGGTCGTGCGCATCAACTCGCCCGGCGGCGCGGTGGCACCGTCGCAGGAGATGTACGACGCGGTCCGCCGGCTCGGGCAGAAGAAGCCGGTGATCGCGTCGCTGGGCTCGGTCGCCGCGTCGGGCGGCTACTACGTCGCGAGCGCCGCCGACACGATCGTCGCGAGCCCGGGCACGCTCACCGGGTCGATCGGCGTCATCATGTCGCTGACCAACGTCCGGGGCCTCATGGAGAAGCTCGGCGTCGAGGCGACGATCGTCACCGCCGGCAAGTGGAAGGACACGGGCTCGCCGTTCCGTGCGGTGACACCCGAAGAGCGCGCCATGCTGCAGAAGATGGCCGACCAGGTGCACACGCAGTTCATCGATGCGGTCGCCGCCGGGCGGAAGCTCGACCAGGCGAAGGTGCGCGAGATCGGCAACGGGCGCGTGTACACGGGCGAGGAGGCCAAGCAGATCGGCCTCGTCGACGAGCTGGGCGGACTGGAAGACGCCGTGCGCATCGCCGGTGCGCGTGGCGGCATCACCGGCAAGCCGGTGATCGAGCGCGTTTCGCCGCGCCGTGGACCGTGGTGGTGGCGAGCGCTGTTCTCCGAGCAGTCGGCGTCGTCGATCCGGCCCGGCAGCGTGCTGGCGCTGCTCGACTCGCTGGCGCGCCTCGGGGGGCAGGGCGGGACCGCCGAGAGCGAGGTGCCGCAGCTCCTGTGGCGCCTGCCGTTCGTGACCGAAGGGTTTCGCTGGTGATCGCGACGGCCCCTCGTAGCCGAGCGGGATGCACGCAGGGCCGCGCGCGCGCGACCCTCCGGGAGACGACATGACGAAGCGCGAGCTGATCGAGGCAGTCATCAACGAGCGATCGAGCATTCCGCGGCGCGAGGCCGAGGCGCTGGTGAACTCGGTGTTCGCGAGCCTCGCCGAAGCCTTGGCGCGCGGCGAGCGCATCGAGATTCGCGGCTTCGGCAGCTTCATCGTCAAGCGTCGCAACGCACGCGAGGGCCTCAACCCGAAGACCGGTGAGGTCGTGTCCGTGATGGCCAAGCGCGTGCCGTTCTTCAAGGCGGGCAAGGAGCTCAAGCAGCGCGTCGATCGCCAGCCGGCGGAGATGACCGCTCCCGCGGCAGCTCCGACCGGCGTCGCGGTACCACAGGCGACCGCCGCCGTGGTCCAGAACGAAGGCTGACGGCCCGAACACCGCCGCGCGTCGCGGCGGGCGCATCGCGTGGGGCTCCAGGATCGCGACGCGGCATCGGCCGGCGACTCCGAACTGGCCACAGGCGCACGACCTCAGGTATCATCGACCCGCGCAGCGGCACCGTCGTGCCTGGCGCACAGGAGGTGTCGATGC
This sequence comes from Candidatus Binatia bacterium, assembly GCA_019749875.1. Taxonomy (GTDB): domain Bacteria; phylum Desulfobacterota; class Binatia; order UBA12015; family UBA12015; genus VGTK01. The sequence goes on from JAIEPK010000256.1 coordinate 5,946, forward strand.
GCGCGGAGACCACCGTCGGCGAACTGCGGAAGAGCGGCTACCGGCCGGAGACGGTTCGCGACGAGATGCGCCGTAACCTGATCGGCGCCCTGTCCCGCGGCGAGCGCATCCTGCCGAACGTCATCGGCTACGAGAACACCGTCCTGCCCGAGATCGAGAACGCGGTCCTGTCGGGACACCACATGGTCTTTCTCGGTGAGCGCGGACAGGCGAAGTCGCGCATGATCCGAGGTCTCGTCGCACTCCTCGATCCCGAGGTGCCCGCCGTCGCCGGCTGCGAGATCCACTGCGACCCGCTCGCCCCGATCTGCCGGCGCTGCAAGACGCTGCTCGCGAAGGACGGCGACGCGGTCGCGATCACCTGGCTCACGCCCGACGACCGCTACGGCGAGAAGCTCGCCACCCCCGACGTCTCGATCGCCGACCTGATCGGCGAGATCGACCCGATCAAGGTCGCCGAGGGCCGCTATCTCGCCGACGAGGAGGCGATCCACTACGGGCTCGTGCCGCGCACCAATCGCGGCATCTTCGCGATCAACGAGCTGCCCGACCTGATGGAGAAGATCCAGGTCGGCCTGTTCAACCTGATGGAAGAGCGCGACGTGCAGATCAAGGGCTTCAAGGTCCGCCTGCCGCTCGACGTGGTGATCGTCGCGAGCGCGAACCCCGAGGACTACACCAGCCGCGGCCGCATCATCACGCCCCTCAAGGACCGCTTCGACGTCCAGATCCGCACCCACTATCCGGCGAACGTCGAGACCGAGATCGCGATCCTCGATCAGGAAGTCCCCACCGGCGAGCGCGGCGAGCGCCCGGTCCGGGTGCCGGACTTCGTGAAGGCGATCGTCGCCCAGCTCACATTCGAGGCGCGCCAGTCGAGCGACGTCAACCAGAGCTCAGGTGTGAGCGTGCGCGTGACGCTCAACAACTACGAGACCGTGATCGCCAACGCCGAGCGCCGCGCGGTGCGGCTCGGCGAGCAGGAGATCGTGCCGCGCATCTCGGACCTGCACGCGGTGTCGGCGTCGATGATGGGCAAGCTCGAGCTCGAGTACACCGGCGACGACCGCGCGAGCGAAGCGCCGCTCGATCGCCTGCTGAACCGCGCGATCCTCGCCGTGTTCGACCGAAGCATGGCGATCGACCGCCTGGGCAAGGTCGCCGAGTACTTCGCGAACGGCTGGGGAGTCGAGGTCTCCGACCAGATGCGCGCCGACGAGTACCTCGAAGGCATCCGCGCGATCCCGGGTCTGCGCGAGGCGATCGACGACCTGGGCTCGTTCGAGTCGCCGGCCCTGATGGCGGCCGCGGCCGAGTTCGTGTTCGAGGGGCTGCACCTGCACCAGAAGCTCAACAAGGACGTCGAGGGGGGCCGCACGACCTACCGGTCGTGAGCCGATCCACGATGCGCATCACGCGCTACACCGCCTGGGACGGTACCCAGCGCGTCAAGCTCGATCCCGAGCAGCTGTTCGAGAAGCTCGCCGATGCGCTGTCGTACACCGACGACGTGCAGCAGGCGCTCGACTGGCTGCTCCGCCAGGGCCTCGACCTGGACGGCGTCCACGTCATGGGGCTCGACGAGCTCCTGCAGCAGGTTCGCGAGCAGATGCGGGAGCGGCTCGCCAAGTACAACCTCGACGAGGCGCTCGATGCGCCGCGCTCGAAGCTCGACGACATCCTGCACCGCGAGCGCGAGGCGCTCGACGAGATGCGCGCGCGCGGCGACGACGGCGCGCTGGCGCGCGAGAAGCAGGCGTTCCTCCACGATTTGCCGCCGTCGCTGTCGGAGGCGATCCAGCGGCTCGCGCAGCAGTACGCGTTCGTCGATCCCGAAGCGAAGCGGCGCTTCGACGAGCTGCTCTCGGAGCTGAACGACATCCGCGACCTCGAGCAGTTCCAGCAGAGCCATGGCGAGCAGATGCGCGGGCCGGAGTCGCTGGGCTACGACGACGCGCTCGAGCTCATGCGCGAGATGCAAGCGCTGAAGGACCTCGAGCGGAATCTTCTGACCGGCAACCTGCCGACGATGAGCCCGGAGCAGCTGCGCCAGCTGCTCGGCGAGCGCGCGGCGCAGGATCTCGAACGCCTCGGCCAGATCATGCTGATGCTGACCAACGCGGGCTACCTGACGCAGAAGGAGGGGCGTGCGAAGCTGTCGGCGCGCGGCATCCGGCGCATCGGGCAGCTCGCGCTGCGCGACATCTACCAGCAGATGCTGCGCGACCGACCGGGCACGCACCAGACCGACCAGCGCGGCGCGGCCCAGATTCGTCCCGAGCGTACGCGTCCCTACCGCGACGGCGACATGCTCGAGCTCGCGCTCGTGCCGACGCTGATGAATGCCGTGCGTCGCAAGCCGGCGGCACCGCTGGAGATCGACCCGCGCGACTTCGAGGTGCACGAGGCCGACCACGCGACCACGACGTCGACGGTCCTGCTGCTCGACATGAGCTGGTCGATGAGCTGGGAAGGCCGCTTCGCGGCCGCGAAGAAGGTGGCGCTCGCGCTCGAGAGCCTGATCCGCACGCGCTACCCGCGCGACTATTTCGGCATCGTCGGCTTCTACACGCGCGCCGTCGAGCTCAAGGCCGCGGACCTGCCCGAGGCGAGCTGGAACATGGGCGACCCGTTCACCAACCTGCAGGACGGGCTGCGCCTCGCGAGCGAGATGCTGCGCCGGCGTCCGAGCCGGAACCAGCACGTGATCGTCGTGACGGATGGACAGCCGACGGCGTACTTCGCGCGCGGCCGGCTGCACTGCGAGTGGCCGCTGTCGTTCGGGGGCGTGTCGCTGCGCGCCGCGGCGGAGACACTCAAGGAAGTGGAGCGGCTCACTCGGCTCGGCATCACGATCAACACCTTCATGCTCGACGACTCGCCGGGCCTGCGTGCCTTCGTCGAGCGCATGACGCGCATCAATCGGGGGCGCGCGCTGTACAGCCGGCCGGATCGTCTCGGCGAGTACCTGCTGGTCGACTACCTGGGCAAGAAGCGGAAGAAGGTGTGATGCACCGGACCGGGCGTGTCGCGGCGCCGTGCGACGCCGCGCGAAGCATCGGCACGCTGCTGGTCGCCGCCGCGCGCCGCGTGGCAGGAGCCTCGCTCGCAGCCGCGTCCCTCGCGATCGTGGCCTCGACGATCGCCGCGGCGGTGCCCGACGCCGCGCTGGCCGACGAGGGACTGCCGCCGTCCGTGCTGCCGTTCCAGTCGCCCGATGCGTCGCCGTTCGGTTGCTACCAGGACGTGCAGATCTTCCGGTCGCTGAAGGACGGCGAGTTCGACTTCTGCCGGCTGCGGCTCCGCTACGCGCCGGGCCGGGCGGAATGTTTGCGAATCATCATCTCGACATGCAATCTAGTGACGCCGGGAAGGCGAGCGCTCGGGCCGCCGGGCGGGCTCGAAGGGTTCGCCGAACGGATCATCTGCCCGCCGGGGCCGCCGCCGCCGACCTGTCCTTCGGGCTACTTCGGCTGACGGACGTGGCGGCCGGCAGGGACGCCGGGCCGGCATTGCGAGGTGGGGGTGGTCACGAGGGACGCGGCGACGTCGCAGACGGGGGAACGGACGCCAGACGTCAAGCCGCCCGCGCGCGCGCAGAAGATGACGCCGATGCTGGCGCAGTACCTGCGCGTCAAGCAGCAGGTCGGCGACGCGATCCTGTTCTTCCGCCTCGGCGACTTCTACGAGATGTTCTTCGAGGACGCCGAGCGCGCGGCCCCGCTGCTCGACGTGACGCTCACCTCGCGCAACAAGGACGACCCCCATCCGATCCCGATGTGCGGCGTCCCGCACCACGCCGCGCTGAACTACATCGGCAAGCTGCTGCAGCACGGCATCAAGGTCGCCATCTGCGACCAGGTCGGCGACGCCGCGTCGTCGCCCGGCCTCGTCGAGCGCGGACTGACGCGCATCATCACGCCCGGCACCGTGTTGGACGAGGACGAGGGCCTCGCGAACAGCGAGCCCGGGTATCTGGTGGCACTCGGGCGCGGTGCCGGTGACGCGATCGCGATCGCGACCGTCGAGGCCTCGACCGGCGAGCTGCGCTGCTGCGAGACCGAGGTCCTCGCGCTCGCCGCCGAGGAGCTCGCGCGCATCACACCGCGCGAGGTGCTGTTTCCCGAAGGGGACGAGGTGCTCGGCGAGCTGGCGCGGGGCACCGCGGCGAGCGTCACCGCGCGCGCGACGTCGTCCGGAGCGTCCGCGCCCGAGATCGGGCGTACGCTGGAGAGGGTGCTCGCCGATCCGGAGCCGGTGAGCAGCGCCGTCGCGGCACCGGGACGGGACGCACTGCGCCGCGCGCTCGAGTACCTCGCGGAGACGCTGCGCGGCGGCCTCGATCACCTGTCGCCGGCACGGGTCTACACCCTCGGCGACCACCTGATGCTCGACCCGCGCTCGCGCAAGAATCTCGGGGTCGTCGAGGGCACGCAGCAGACGCGGCACGGGTCGCTGTGGTGGGCCGTCGACCGCACGTCGACGGCGATGGGCGCGCGCCGGCTGCGCGACTGGCTGCTGTACCCGCTGCTCGACGTGCACGCGATCGGCGAGCGTCTCGATGCGGTCGAGGCGCTGGTCGATGCACCCGGGCTGCGGAGCGCGCTCGCCGAGAGCCTGCGCCCGGCGGGTGACGTCGAGCGGCTGGTCGCACGCTTGAGCCTCGGCCGCGCCGGACCGCGCGAGCTGGTCCGGCTCGCGCGTGGGCTCGAGCGTGCCGCGTCGATCCACGGCCTGCTCGCTGCCGAGACGCGGCCGGCGCTGCTCGCACGCATTGCCGGCAGCGTGGCGCCGCCGCCGGGCCTCGCCGAGCGCATCACCGCGTTGCTGGTGGAGTCGCCGCCGCTCACCGCGGGGGAGGGCGGTGCGATCCAGCCGGGCGCCGACGACGAGGTCGACCGCCTGCGTGCGCTGACCCGCGACGCGCAGGAGCTGATCGCGGCGCTGGAGGCGCGCGAGCGCGCCGCGAGCGGCATCGGGTCGCTGAAGATCCGCTACCAGCGCGTGTTCGGCTACTTCTTCGAGGTCACCAAGGCGAATCTCGGCAACGTGCCGGCGCACTTCGTGCGCCGCCAGACGATCGCCAACGGTGAGCGCTTCACCACGCCCGAGCTGCGCGACCTCGAGCAGCAGCTCACGACGGCCGATGATCGCTGCAAGCAGCGCGAGGCAGCGCTGTTCGCGGAGCTTCTCGAGGCGGTGCGTGCGCACGAGCCGGCGCTGGTGCAGCTGGCGCGCGAGCTGGCGAGCCTCGATGCGCTCGCCGGCCTCGCGACCACCGCCCACGAGCACGGCTACGTCCGACCGAGCCTGCACCGCGGCAGCGCGCTGGTCATTCGCGACGGGCGCCACCCGGTGGTGGAGCGAACCTCGGCGCAAGGCTGCTTCGTCGCGAACGACGCGACGCTCGACGAGGAGGCCGAGCAGATCATCGTCCTCACCGGCCCGAACATGGCCGGCAAGAGCACGTACCTGCGCCAGGTGGCGATCATCGTGCTGCTCGCGCACGCGGGCAGCTTCGTGCCGGCGAGCGAAGCGCAGATCCCGCTCACCGACCGCATCTGGACGCGCGTCGGCGCCGCCGACGACCTGGTCGCCGGCGACTCGACGTTCATGGTCGAGATGAAGGAAACCGCGGCGATCCTCGCCAACTTGACGCCGCGCACGCTGGTGGTGCTCGACGAGATCGGCCGCGGGACGAGCACGTACGACGGCATCGCGATCGCGTGGGCGGTCGCCGAGTATCTGCACGACGTCCAGCCGGCGCCGGGAGCGCGCGTCAAGACGCTGTTCGCGACCCACTTCCACGAGCTGACCGCGCTCGCCGAGACCCTACCGCGGGTGCGCAACTACTCGGTCGCGGTGCGCGAGTGGAAGGACGACGTGCTCTTCCTGCGCCGCGTCGTGCCCGGTCCGGCGAGCCGCAGCTACGGCGTCTCGGTCGCACGGCTCGCCGGCGTGCCCGACGCCGTCGTCAAGCGTGCGCGCGACATCCTCGACGGCCTCGAGCAGGGCAAGTCGCCGGCGGGTACGCCGCCGCCGGCGCAGCGTCGGCGTGCCGCGTCCGCGGCGCAGCTCGACCTGTTCGCGGATCGGGCGCAACGCCTGCGGCGCGAGCTCGCCGCGATCGACGTCGAGAAGCTGACGCCGCTCGAGGCGCTCACGCGCCTGCACGAGCTGGCGCTGCTGGCGCGCGAGGGCTGAGGACGTGCGGCTGCGCTCCGTCTCGCTGCTGCTCGCGTCGCTGGCGACGCTCGCGCTGGCGCTGGTCGCGCGCGCGAACGACGGTGCGACGAGCCTCGGCGCGCCGGGCCGCGGCGACAAGACGGGCCGCGCGATCATCGAGCGCGTCGCCTGGGAGACCAGCGAGGGCAAGGCCCGGCTGGTGATCGGCGTGCGCGGCGTCGCGGACTACACGGCGCGTGCGACCGGCGCCGATCCGGGCGGCAGCCTGCCCGATCGCGCGTACGTGGATCTGCGCCCGGCGGTGCTCGGCAAGGACGTTTCGCGCACACCGCTCGCCATCGACGACGGTCTCGCGAAGCAGGTGCGGGTCGGACAATTCGATCCGCAGACCGTGCGCGTGGTGGTCGACCTGGCCGCGCCGGGCATGTTCGAGGTGCGAACCAGCGAGAAGCCGCCGCGCCTGATGCTCAGCGTCGTGCCGCGACCGCCGCGAGAAGCCGCGGTCGCGCGCGCCCAGGGCGCCATGCCGGACGGAGGGGTGGCGACGGCATCGCCACCACCCACGGATCAGCTCGCGGCGGGCGCGCGGCCGACCCACGCGCCGCCTGCGGCGCACGCGCCGAGC
>JAIEPK010000539.1 GCA_019749875.1 Candidatus Binatia bacterium
GACACCGACGCCGGCACGGAGCTGGTCGACCTGCTCCGGCGTCGCCGCGGCGTCGCGCTTCTGCAGGTACGCGAGCAGCTCCGCGTTCGACGACGACGCGAGCTCGTCGAGCGAAGGCGACACTCCCGGCGGCAGCGGCTTCGGTGCGAAGCCGACGCGCAAGGTCGGCACGAAGAACGCGACGTCCCAGCGCTGCTGCTCGTCGTACGCACCGTGATACGACGGCATCGCCGTGTCCGGGACGCCGTGCGTGAGCGCGTTGTAGATCTGGCGCGGCGCGAGGCGCTCGAGAAACGCGCCGCGGAACGCCGTCGGCGGCGGCGTCATTCCGGGCGACGATGGTCCGTCGCCCGCACCGGTCTCGCCGTGGCAGGGCGCACAGTCGGTCTCGTAGAGGCGGCGTCCGCTCGCGAGGTTCGGCGGGTCCGCCGGGCCCGGCACGCCGCCGACGCTCGCGATCAGCCGCGGCAGGAGCTTGCGCGATGCGGCAAACACCTGCTCGGCGGGCGCGCGCCGCTCGACGTCCTTCTGCAGCGCGGCGATCGCCGTCGCGACGGCGACCGAGCGATCCTTGCGCGCTCCGTAGCCGCGCGCGAGCTCCTGCAGGAGACGCAGCACCTCGCCGTACTCCGCCTGGTCGACGACGTTCCCGTCGCGGACCGCGTTCTCGTAGTCCATGCCGGCGTACTCGAGCAGGAACACGAGCCGTCCCGCGTCGTCCGCCTGCCGAGTCGGTGTCGCGACTGCGATCGGTGCGAGTGCTGCCTTCGGCGGCGCGGCCGGCACGGAGACGGGTGCGGCGCCGATGCCGGCCGTCAGGACGAGAGCGGCCACGGCACGAGTGCCGAAGCTGGGGCGCGGTCGGTGCAGCACGCGCCGCCCGTCCTAGAAGATCGGCCGCGCACGCGCCAGCGTTTGTGTCCGCGCCGGTGACGCCGCTACGGTCGGGCGCGGAGGATCGACACCATGGCAGGACGGCTCGACGGCAAGGTCGCGGTGATCACGGGCGGCGGCAACGGCATCGGACGTGCGACGGTGCTGCGCTTTCTCGCCGAGGGCGCGCGCGTGGTGGTCGCCGACCTGAACGAGCAGACCGGCAACGAGACCATCGCGCTCGCCCGGCAGGCCGGTGCCGACGCGCATGTCCGCTTCATCCGCACCGACGTCGCGCGCGAGGCCGACGTCGAGGCGGCGGTCGCGCTCGCGACGTCCGCCTTCGGGCGCCTCGACGTGATGTTCAACAACGCCGGCGTCGCGGGTGCGTTCGGGCCGATCACGCAGATCGACGTCGCCGACTGGGACTACACCTTCGACGTGCTGGTGAAGGGCGTGTTCCTGGGCATGAAGCACGCGGCACGCGCCTTCGAGGCGCAGGGCGGCGGCGGCGTGATCCTCAGCACCGCGTCGATCGCCGGCTTGACCGGCGGCGACGGACCGCAGGCCTACTCGGCATCGAAGGCCGCGGTGATCAACTTGACGCGCGCGGTCGCGGTCGAGCTCGCCGCGAAGCGCATCCGCGTCAATGCCATCTGCCCCGGCGGCATCCTGACGCCGCTCATCCACCGCGGCAACGAGGACGCGATGCGGCCGGTGCTGGAGAAGTTCCAGCCCTGGCCCGACGCCGGCATGCCCGAGCACATCGCGGGCGCGGCACTGTTCCTCGCGAGCGACGATGCGACCTTCGTCACCGGAGAGGCGCTGGTGGTCGACGGCGGCGCGATCGCCGCGGGCAGCAACGCGATCCAGAACCTCGGCGGCGGCCAGATGGGCGCGCTCGGTGCCGGCGTCGATCGCGGCACGACGGGGCAGGAGGGCTCGTTCCGCAGCTTCTGAGCGGCGAGCGGCCGGGTGCTCGGAAGCTGCACGCCTACGGCGCGATCAGCTCGAGCTTGGGAAAGTACGTCCGGTACCGACGCGCGTCCCGGGTCAAGAGACGCAGGCCCGCGACCGCGGCATGCGCGCCGATGTAGAAGTCCGGCAGCGGCGAGGAGCGCGCCCCACCGCGTCGCCGGTAAGCGAGAAAGCTCTTGCCGGCGAGGAACGCGGCCTCCCACGGCAATGCGAGCCGGTGGAACGTCTGCGCCGGAAGTGCGGCTTCCAGGTCCTCCACACGCGCGAACCCGATCGAGACTTCCGAGTAAACGATCGGATTGATCGCCAGCAGGTCACGATCGCCCTGCTCGGCCAGAGCTGCCGCCGACCAGCGTCCCCACCGAGCATCGTCGGTCAGCACGTCGAGCAGCACATTGCTGTCGACGAGCACCGGCATCAGCTCCCCCGCGTGAGGGCCAGGATCTCGTCGGTGCTGAGGCCGGTCGTCGCGCGACCGCGCATGCGCTCGACGATGCTCCGGCCGCGACCCGACCGCCGAGGGCCGCGCGCCTTGCGGATGCGCACGGCGTTGCCTTCGACGACGAACTCCACCTCGCTGTTCGGCAGCAGGCCGAGGCGCTCCCTGATCTCCACGGGGATCGTCACCTGCCCTTTCGACGTCACACGCATGCCGGCCTCCAGAGCGCGTAATACTCCGCGAGGTATTACGTCCGCAAGCCGACCGTCGGCGCGACCACGTGCGCACGCGTCACGTCGTGCACCGAGGCGCAGCCGCACAGCAGCAGCGCCTCCTCGATCTCCGTGCGCAGCCGATCGAGCACGCTCGCCACGCCCTGCTCGCCGCCGGCTGCGAGCCCCCACAGCACGGGCCGTCCGAGCAGCACGATGCGCGCGCCCAGCGCCAGCGCGCGCACGACGTCGGTGCCGGAGCGCACGCCGCCGTCCATCCAGACCTCGACGCGTCCGTCGGCGGCCTCGGCGACCTCGGGCAAGGCATCGAGCGTCGCCTGCACGCCGTCGAGCTGGCGGCCGCCGTGGTTGGAGACGACGATCGCGTCCGCGCCGTGCTCGGCGGCGAGGCGCGCGTCTTCGGCCGTCAGGACGCCCTTCAGGACGATCGGCAGCGGGCTCAGCGAGCGGAACCACTCGAGGTCGCGCCACGTCAGCTCGAGATCGTTCAGCACGGCGAAGTGCGCCGCGAGCTGCGAGCCGTCGTCGATCGACGGCGGGGCCGCGTCGGCGCCGAGCAAGCCTTCGAGATTGCCGAGACGCACCCCCGCCGGCAGGGCGAAGGCGTTCTCGACGTCGCGCCGGCGCGTGCCGAGGCGCGGCGCATCGACGGTGATGACCAGCGCGGTCGCACCCGCGGCCGCGGCACGCTCGACCAGCGCGCGCGTCGCACCGCGATCGCGCCAGACGTAGAGCTGGAACCACAGCGGGCCGGTCGCGACCGACGCGACCTCCTCCACGCTCGCGGTCGCCATCGTCGAGAGCGTCATCGGCACGCCGAGCGCACCGCACGCGCTCGCGGTGGCGAGCTCGCCGTCGGGGTGGGCGAGACGCTGGTAGGCCATCGGCGCGACCGCGACCGGCATCGCGAGCGGCTGCCCGAGCGCCGTCGTCGCGAGCGACGGCTCCGCGACGCCGCGCAGCATGCGCGGTCTCAGCTTGACGCGCGCGAACGCCGCGCGGTTGTCGCGCAGCGTGACCTCGTCGCCCGCTCCGCCCGCGTAGTACTCGAACACCATGCGCGGCAGCAGCCTTTCGGCTTCCGTTTCCAGCAGTTCCCATTCGGCGGGCGGCGTGTCGCGCACGGTGCTCGCTCCGCTCAGAACGTGACGACGCTGCGGATCGACTCGCCCTCGTGCATCAGGTGGAAGGCGTGGTTGATCTCGGCGACCGGCATGACGTGCGTGATCAGGCTGTCGATGTCGATCTTGCCGTCCATGTACCAGTCGACGATGCGCGGCACGTCGGTCCGGCCGCGCGCGCCGCCGAACGCGGTGCCGCGCCAGACGCGGCCGGTCACCAGCTGGAACGGACGCGTCGCGATCTCCTGCCCCGCGCCCGCGACGCCGATGATGATGCTCTCGCCCCAGCCCTTGTGGCAGCACTCGAGTGCTTGACGCATGACCTTGACGTTGCCGATGCACTCGAAGCTGTAGTCGGCGCCGCCCTTGGTGAGGTTCACGAGATGGGGAACGAGATCGCCCTCGACCTCGGTCGGGTTCACGAAGTGCGTCATGCCGAATTTCTCGGCGAGCGGCTTCTTCTTGGCGTTGGTGTCGACGCCGACGATCATGCCGGCGCCCGCCATGCGCGCGCCCTGGATGACGTTCAGCCCGATGCCGCCGAGGCCGAACACCACCACGTTGTCGCCGGGCCGGACCTTCGCGGTGTTGATCACGGCACCGATGCCGGTCGTGACGCCGCAGCCGATGTAGCAGACCTTGTCGAACGGAGCGTCCTGGCGGATCTTCGCGACCGCGATCTCCGGCAGCACCGTGAAGTTCGAGAAGGTCGACGTGCCCATGTAGTGCAGCACGGGCTTGCCGCCGAGCGAGAAGCGGCTCGAGCCGTCGGGCATCACGCCGCGGCCCTGGGTCTCGCGGATCGCCTGGCAGAGGTTGGTCTTGCCCGACGTGCAGTAGTCGCACTGCCGGCACTCCGGCGTGTAGAGCGGGATCACGTGGTCGCCCGGCTTGACGCTGGTCACGCCGGCGCCGACCTCGCGCACGATGCCCGCCCCCTCGTGGCCGAGGATCGCCGGGAAGAGCCCCTCCGGATCCGCGCCCGACAGCGTGAACGCGTCGGTGTGGCACACGCCGCTCGCCTTGATCTCGACCAGGACCTCACCCGCGCGCGGGCCCTCGACGTCGACGGTCTCGATGGTGAGCGGATCTCCGGCTTTGTGGGCGACTGCGGCTCGGGTCTGCACGGTCGGCACTCCTCCTGAAAAGTTGTGCCGCCTTCAAAACTCAGCCGCGCCCGGAGCGCAACGCCGCAGCCTCGATCATCCGATGCATCTCGTGAAGCAGCTCGCCGGCCTGGATGCGCACCCACGATTCGAGCTGTGCACGAAAAGCCGTCTTCAACGATGGGTGGACGAGGTCGAGGCGGATCCGAAGGGCGCCGGCAACACCTTCGGAAGAGCCGGCTTGCTCCACCTGCATGGCGTAGAACGCATCGACGCGCCGGCTGACGACCACCTGGTACTTCCACGAAACGCGGGCAGCGGGCTCGCTCGATCGCACCACCGCATGGATACTGGCGGTCCCGTCGTGCACCGGGCGAAACTCCTCCCCGGCGTTTGCCGGAACCGCTCTCCGGTCGATCACGAAGCTCGCCTCGACTGCCCCAGGCAAGGCCGCAGCTTCGAGCTCGCGCATGAACTGGTCGCGGACCAGCCCCGCGATTCGGGCCGCCACCGCGTCTAGCTGCGCGGCCGACAAGGGCGCATCCGGCTGGTACGCGCCGCTCAGGCGCTGCGCCGACTCACGCACCGAGTCCGAGCGCGCCTCACGCAACTGCAGCGTGATCTGGCTCGCCGTGTCGACCATCGACTGCAGCACGAAGCCGGTGAAGCGATCGAATCGCCCCTCGTCGGCCGCGGCCAGCGCGTCGAGATAGACGGCCTTCTGGTCCGCGAGGATGGCGAGGGGCAGCGAGCACGCTCGATACGTGAAGACCGATGCGAGTGCCCTCGCGACACGGCCGTTGCCGTCGGCGAACGGGTGGATCACGACGAAGGCGTAATGAGCATACGCCGCTTGCACGACCGGATGCGCACCGTCGAACTCGGCGCTCGCGATCTCGAGGACCAGGCGATGCATCTCGTCGCGCGCGTCGCTATCGCCACGGCGGCTCATCGGCTCACGAAGGCGTAGCACAGACGGTGACGGCCGGTCAGCAGTGCAGGAGACGACGACGGAAAGAAGTTGACGTCCCTGCAAGTCGTCGACGATCCGACCTACGGATACTGCGTCGCGCAGAAGAGCCCGAACAGGTTGATCGCGATCGACGCGGCGACGAGCACCAGCAGCAGCGCGCGCACGCCGCGCACCGGACGCGCGAACGCCGAGAACGCGATCGGCACCAGGAACGGATAGAGATCCTGCATGTAGCGCGAGCCGAACTGCGCGTAGCCTTGCCACGAGTAGAAGAGGTAGAAGACGAACATGGCGATCGCGCCGGGCACGAGCGCGCCGATCTGCCAGGTGAAGAGCGCCGGCGCGAGCACGCCGATCAGGAACGGGCTCATCACCAGCGCGCTCTGCCCGCCGGGGCCGAAGCGGAAGTACGGAAAGTCCGGTATCCGTTCGGGCAGCGCCGTCAAGTAGAAGTCGAGATTGCGGCGCACGCTCTCGGCGCCGAAGCTCGGCGCCGACTGCGTCCACTGCGACCAGGTGGCGCTGTAGGTGTTCATGAACGGATCGCCGAACACCCACCACTGGTAGCCGAGCACCAGCAGCAGCGGCGGCAGCGCGCCGAGACCGAACGCGACCACGCGGCGGACGCGCACCGGGAGCCGTCGTGCCGACGGATCGAGCAAGGCGAGCAGCGCGAAGCTCGGCGCCGCGGCGAAGATCGCGTGCCGCGTCAGCGCCGACACGGCGAAGCAGAAGCCGGCCCACGCGTATGCGCGTCGCGCGAACACGCACCAGAGCGCGAGCAGCAGAAAGCAGTTCGCCTCGGTGTGCATCAAGAGCCACACCGTCCCGTAGCGCGCGGAGTAGAGCTGCGGCGTGCCGAGCACCCAGGCGACGCTCGCCAGCGTCGCGTACGACGCGAGACGCGGGATGCGCCGGAACACCGCCGCGACCAGCAGCGCGTTCACGAAGATCACCAGCGTGTTGAATGCCGTCTGGCCGAGCTTCTCGCCGGTCAGCGCCGCCCACGGCACGACCAGAAAGCTCGCCATCGGCGGGTAGGCCAGGTAGTGCTTGCCCGCGTGGGTGAAGGTCTCCATCCACCCGATCTGATTCGGCAAGCTCGGCTCGCCGTGCAGCAAGCGGAGGGCGACCAGCATCGGCCCGTTGAACGGGTTGGTCTTCGGGTCGGGCGTGACCGCGAACAGAGCCGCGGCGAGAACGACGTAGACGAAGACCGCGCCCAGCGACACGCGCCGCAGCCACGACGCGCGCGCGCCGATGCGCGACGGCTCGACGCTCGCCGTCACGAGCCTCCCCGAGCCGGCGTCTCGCGGGCGGCGAGCTGCGCGCGGATCACGGTCGCGAGCTCCCGCGCGACGATCGCGTTCGCCGGACCGGTGAGGTGCACCCAGTTGACCATCAGATCGCGGTCGCCGTCGAGGGCGTGGATGACGTCGGCGAGCGGGACGTTCTCGCGTGCCGCCCACGCGCGCAGCTCCTCCATCGCGCGGGCGTGCATCAGCATGACGCGCGGCGGATAGAGCATCGCGACGGTGCGCGGCGCCGAGTCGTCGCTCGCCTTGAGGCGCATGTCGAACGCCTTCTCGGCGATCGGCATCTGGTTGGGACCGATCCGCCCCTGGGCGACCTGCTCACGCACGAACGCCAGCTCCTGCGCGTAGGTCATGCCGTGCAGCTCGCTGGTCGGGATGAGCGTCGAGCGAAACTGCTGCGTCGCCACCACGAAGAGGATGCCGTGCTCGCGACAGATGTCGCGCAGGCGCGCGAGATTGTGCACGAAGCCCCGGGCACGACGCTGCGCCAGCTCGTCGCTCCACCACCACGCGGTGTCGACGACGGTGGTACGGGGAAAGATGCGATCGAGCATCGCCGCGAGCACCGAGCGCTGCACCAGGCGATCGAGAAGCGTCACCCGCACGATGCCGTCGCGCGGCTCCATCGCGGCGCTGTCGTTGGCGCCTTCGTAGAACGTCACCACGTCGGGCGACAGACGGAGCCCCTCGTTGACGAGCATGGCGATCACGTTGTCGGTGGTCGCGTGCGGGATCGCGAAGTTGATGACCTCGTAGGTCACCCCCGGTGCCGCGGTCGCCTGCAGGTCGCGCTCGAGCAGATACGGGTAGGTCTCGTCGTCGCCGTCGTGGTAGCCGAAGGTCGACGACGCGCCGAGCGTGAGGATGCGCACGGTGCCCGGGGGCTTCTCGACGGTGAAGTCTTCGCCGCGAAAGCCCTCGCTGTTGATGGTCACCGGCAGCGTTCCCTTGCCGTCCGGTCGTTGCGTCCACTTCTTCTCGTGCGGGAAGTACTTGCTGTAGCCCGTGGCGCCCGGCGTGTAGGCGCGATCGTCGCCGATCACGTTGCCGTGCCGCTGCGGCGAGTTCGCGAGCGGATCGTGGTCCGGCACGGGCGGGGTCTCGATCCAGTTGCGCTGCCAGGGTGTCCCATAGAGCAGAACGCCGGGCCCCACCTGGGTCGCGAAGTACGCACGCAGGCCGATCTCGACCAGCAGGAGGTTGATGACGACCAGCAGCAGCACGAAGAGGACCGTGCGGGCGAAGCCGCGGCGCGGTGTTGCGCGTCCTTGCGTCATGCCAGGCTCTCGAGCGTGCACGTCATGATCTCGCGTCGCGTACCACACGAGGGCGGCGTTGTGGATCGACGAAGATCGACGCGCCTCGCGGCGCGCCGCCCCGAGCGTCGCACGCCGGCCTTGCACGGTCGCGAGCACGCATGCTGAAACGTCGCCCATGAAGACATTTCGGGATCGCGTGGCCGTGGTCACGGGTGGTGCGAGCGGCATCGGTCGCGCGCTCGCCGAACGCTTTGCCGCCGAGGGCATGAAGGTCGTCCTGGCCGACGTCGAGGAAGGGCCGCTGGCCGCGACGGCCGCGGAGATGACGGCCGCCGGGGCGACGGTGCTCGCGGTCCGTACCGACGTCGCCGTGCTCGCCGACGTCGAGGCGCTGGCCGAGCGCGCCTGGTCGTCGTACGGCGGCGTACACGTGCTGTGCAACAACGCCGGCGTCGGCGGGGGCGGCCTCTCCTGGGAGGTCAGCGACGCCGAGTGGCACTGGGTGCTCGGCGTCAATCTGTGGGGCGTGATCCACGGCGTGCGGACCTTCGTGCCGCGCATGCTCGCGGGCGGCGACGAGGGCCACGTGGTGAACACCGCGTCGGTGGCCGGGCTGTCGACCGCGCCCGGCATGGGATCGTACAACGTGAGCAAGTTCGGCGTGGTCGCGCTGTCCGAGGTCATGCACCACGAGCTCGCGATGCTCGGTGCGAAGCTCAAGGTTTCCGTGCTTTGCCCGGCCTGGGTCAACACGCGCATCGCCGACGCCGATCGCAACCGCCCGGCGGAGGCGTCGTCGCCGAACGGCGCAAACCCCGCGTTCGAGGCGATGCGCGACATGGTGCGCAACGCGGTCGCGTCGGGCCTGCCGCCGGCGCAGGTCGCGGAGATGGTCCTCGGCGCGATCCGCGACGAGCGCTTCTATGTCTTGACGCATCCGGACTTCCTGCCGCTGCTCCGCCACCGCATGGAATCGATCCTCGAGGGCGAGAACCCCTCGTTCGGCGGCTTCGGACGCTGATCCGACGCGCCGCGGTCCCGCGCCGCGGCGCGACTTCTTGACTTGCGCGCGACGAGGGCCGAGCGTCGCGCGATGCCAACGCACCACACGCTCCACCCACGCGCGCGGCACGCGCAGGCCGCGCGCGTGCTCCGCACCCGGCGCTGCGGTGCCTTGCTCCTCGCCTCGCTGCTGCTGCTCGCGAGCGCCCGCATCGCGACCGCGACCACGGCCGCGATCGACGGCGACGGCAACGTGGTCGTGAACGGCGAGCCGTTCTTCCCGATCGGCCTCTACCACGTGTCGTGGATCGGCAACCGGCAGGGCGGCAAGGCCGTGCCGGATCTTCATCTGGCCGCCGACGCCGGCTTCAACCTGTTCATCCCGACCATCGACGCACGCCCCGACACGCAGGATCTGCTCGACGCCGCCGCCGCACGCGGGGTGTACGTGATCGGCGAGACGCCATGGCCCGAGAACGGCCCCGGCGGCTTCGTGAACAAGTGGAAGAACGAGCCCGCCATGATCGGCTGGCTGCTCGCCGACGACTTCAACGCACCGTACGCAGGTCCGGCCTACAACCATCCGCCGTCGCAGGTCGCGCCGCGCCGCGCCGAGCTCGCCGCCCTCGCCCCGCAGCACCTCGGCTATGCGAGCGGCGGCTCGTATCCCGGCTACCGGATCGCCGAGTACGCCGGGACCATGGACCTGATGGGCTTCCAGAGCTACCCGCTCGGCGCGCAGAACAGCCCCGACGAGTACGCGCTGCAGGAGAACGTCGACAGCTTCGACTGGGTGCGTGACCGGCTCGCCGGTACCGGCCAGACGTTCGTCGCGAACCCGCAAGCGTACAAGTGGGGCGGCAGCCGCTACCCGACGCCGCGCGAGGCGCGCAACCTCCTCTATGCCCCGCTGCTGCGCGGTGCGAAGGGCGTCGTCTGGTACACGATGTGGGAAGGCTCCGACCGCTACCTGCCGAAGACCGCGCCGGAGCTCTGGGCGGCGTTGCCGGCGCTGAACCGCGAGGTCGCGACGCTCGCGCCGTTCCTGCTGCGCGGCACGCGCACCGAGCTCGCGACCGGTGACGCCCGCGTGCACGCGTCGCGATGGGAGCTGAACGGCCAGACGCTGGTGCTCGCGATCGGTACGCAGCACGACGGGCCGCGCACGGTCTCGCTGGCGCTGCCGGCCGCCGCGACCGGGCTCGCGCAGGCGCTCTTTCCCGACCGCGCCGAGAGCGGGCTCGCGGTGTCGGGCGGCGCGCTGTCGGGCAACGTCGGCAACGAAGACGTGCATGCGTACCTGATCGACCACGCGGTGCCCGGCGACGTCTCGCCGAGCGCGTGGTTCACGATCACGCCGGAGCCGCCGGTGTTCGGCAGCCCGGCGACGCTCGACGGGTCGAGCTCGTCGGACCCGGACGGCAGCGTCACCTCCTGGGAGTGGGACTTCGGCGACGGCACGCGCACGACCGGTGCCGTCGTCAATCACACCTGGAGCACGCCGGGAAGCTACGGCGTGCGGCTCACCGTGCGCGACGACGCGGGCGCACCGGGCACGACCATGGTGCCGGTGCACGTCGGCGTGACCGCGCTGTGCCCGGCGGCTCCGCTCGCCGGATGCCGCGCGGCGAGCAGCACGCTTTCGCTGCGCGACCCGGGCAGCGCCGCGCGACGCACGCTCACCTGGACGTGGAAGCGCGGCGCGGCGTCGCTCGCCGAGCTCGGCGATCCGACCGCCGCCACCGAGGTCGCGCTGTGCATCTGGGACGCGAGCGGCCGTGTGCTCGCGACCTCGAGCCGCCCCGGGACGGCCTGGCAGTCCCTCGGCGCCTCGGGCTTCCGCCTGCGCGACCCGTCCGGCGGCGTGGGCGGCATCTTCCAGTCGCGCCTGAAGCCCGGCCGCGGCACCGGCGCGAGCCTCACCGTCAAGGCAAAGGGATCCCGGCTGCCCGCGGCAGCGCTGCCGCTGCTGCCGCCGGTCACGGTGCAGCTCGTGACCAGCGACGGCGGCGCCTGCTGGCAAGGTCTCTATCCGGCCGGCGGCTCGACGCGCAGCACGGCGACGTCGTTCCGCGGCAAGGACTGAAACCGCCGCTGCCGCGCGCCGGCGCTCGGAGTCGGCGAATCGAGCTCTCAGTGCGCGTAGCCGAGCGCCTCGAGCCGCTTCTTCATCTCCTCGGACACGGCCTTCTTCTCCTGCACCAGGGCAGGCGCGCCGGCGAGCGCGCGCTGGTGCGCACGGAGCACCTGCTCGAGCCCGGCGCGCTCTTCGGGCCGTGACGCGGCGACGTTCTTCTGCTCGGTCGGGTCCGACGTGAGATCGAAGAGCTCCGTCGACGGCGCGCGCGCGTCCTCGATCAGCTTCCGGCCCGGCGCGCGCAGCGAGCGCATCTCGGGATTCCACTTGACGCCGGACGCGAAGCTCGCGCCCGCCGACGCACCGGCATCGCGGCCTGCGAGCTGCGGCGAGAGATCGCGTCCCTGCGCCGTCGAGGGCGGCGCGATTCCGGCCTGGCCGAGCAGGCTCGGCATGACGTCGATGAGGCTCACGATCTCGCGCACGCGACGTCCCGCCGCGGCACCACCGGCCGGACGCACCAGCAGCGGCACGTGCAGCTGGTGCTCGTAGAGCTTGAACCCGTGGTCCCAGCCGCCGTTGTCGGCGAGCTCCTCGCCGTGATCGGCGGTCAGCACGACGATCGTGCGCTCGAGCACCCCCGATCGCGCCAGCCCGGCGAGAAACGTCCCGAGCTGGCGGTCGAGCGCGTGCACGCCGGCCGCGTAGTGCGCGCGCCAGTTGCGCAGGTCGCGCGCGCTGTCGTCGTTCACCCAGCGGCCGCGCCGCAGGTAGGGCCGGAGCTGTGCGAGCGTCGCGTCGTCGAGCTGCCGCGACGGACCGAGGCCGGGGCTGTCGCGCACGGCGTCGTAGTCGGCGTCGGGCGCGTCGTACGGTCCGTGCACGTCCATGAGATGCACGTACGCGAAGAACGGCTGGCCCTTCGGGCGCGCGTCGATCCACTGCCGCGCGGCATCGAGCATCACCCCCGCGCGCGGCGGCAGCGGAGCTCCTTGACGCTGGTCGTAGAGGTCGAAGCCCTGCGCGAAGCCGTGCTCGCGCAACAGCCACGGGTTCGCGACGAACGCCGCGGTCGCGTAGCCCGCCTGCTGAAAGCTCTCGGCGAGCGTCGCCGCCTCCTGCGGCAAGGCTTCGGTGCTCGCGTGCGCGTCGTCGGCGTACTTGCCGTCGTGGGTCAGCACGCGGTGCGTCTCGGGCGCGAGCGAGGTGAACAGCGAGGCGATCGACGGCTTGGTCCACGGCGCCTGCGCGAAGGCGCTGTCGAACTGGATGGATTCACTCGCGAAGCGGTCGATCTGCGGCGACACCGGACCGTCGAAGCCGTACGTCCCGAGGAAGTCGGCGCGCAGCGTGTCGACGAGGATCACGACGACCGACGGCCGCTCCTTCGTCTCCCCCGCGGCGCGGGCAGCGCCGCGCCGCACGACGGCCAGAGCGGCGGCCACGAC
>JAIEPK010000326.1 GCA_019749875.1 Candidatus Binatia bacterium
ACGAGCGCCGGCACTACGCGCAGCCAGCCGAGCACCGGGCCGAGGATCACGGCGGTTCCGGCGAGCATTCCGAGGACGTCGAGCACGCCGGCCCGTTTCGTTGCGGTGGCCATCGGATCCTCCTTGGCGCTTGCCCGATCGCTTGCCGAGCCGAGCGCTCCGGGGCTTATCCGAGCTTTCCGGTCCACGCGCAAGAACGCCGGGAGCCACCCGGGGACGCGGGTCGCGCGTTGACTTCCCTTTCGCGTGTCTGCGAATCTGTGGGGATGACGACCTTCTTCCGACCCCTCACGTTCTCCTTCTGCGCGGCGCTCGCGCTGGCCGGCTGCTCGCGCGAGGAACCCGCTCCTCCTCCCACGACGGCGCCGGCGGCCAAGCCTGCGGCTGCCGCGGCCGCGAAGCCGGCCGCAGCACCGGCCGCGAACGTCGCGCTGCCGGACGCGAACGATCCCCGGTTGAAGGAGAATCCCACCGCCGAAGATCCCGGATCGCTCACGGCCTTCGTCGATGCGGACGAGACCATCGGCAACGCGCCGCTGACCGTCAAGCTGACGGTGGACGTCATCCCGAACACGGGGGTCGCGCCCTACACGTTCAAGTGGGACTTCGGCGACTCGACCGAGTTCAGCAACGAGCAGTCCCCGACGCACGTGTACAAGATTCCCGGCAACTACCGCGCGAGCGTCATCATCCAGGACAGCAAGGGCGAGTACGATCAGGACTACGTCGACATCGCGGTCAGTGATCCGAACGCACCGGTCGGCCTCTCGGGCGAGCAGCTCAGACAGCAGGTGCCGCTCGAGGAGGTGATGCGTCAGGCGCGTGAGGCGGCCATGAAGGGCGGGCAGCAAGAGGCTCCACCGGCCGACGACTCCGAGGAGTGACGCGGCCGCTCGACGAGACGGTGGAAGAGGGCCCCGGAGCGATCCGGGGCCCTCTTTGCGTCCGGGGCCCGTGGCTCGAGGAGCCGGCCGGTGTCGGCACATCCGCGGGTCGGGTCGTGGCGCGTCGCGCTGCTGCGAAGTCGCGGCGGCGATCGATCCGGCCGCGCTCGTGCGGCGGCGACGCGCGTGCGCGAGGCGTCCGCTGCCGAGCGACGAATGGACAACGAAAAAGGGCCCCGGCGTCGCCGGGGCCCTCTCGGGTCGAGTGGGGAGCGGCCGTCGCCGCTCCCCGTCGGACGGGAACTGGAAGTGTTGCTTACAGGCTCGACGTGCCGTCGACGAACGCGCCGCTCGGCGACTGGCAGTACGTCGAACCGTTGAAGCCCTTGACGAGGCCGGCGATCAGGCTGCCGTCAGCCACGTAGTTGTGGCAGCTCGGCAGGCCGGGGGCCTTGGCCGCGATGCCATTGATCTTCGCGGTGTACTTCGGAACGACGCCCTTGGCCGGGTCGTTCAGGCAGGTCCCCACGCCGGGCGCCTTGCCCTTCGAGTAGTTGGCAGCGCCCTTCGAGTAGCACTTCTCGACCGAAGCGGCGAGCTTGGCGCCCTCCTTCGAGGCCTTCTGCACGTTCTTGAGGATCGCCGGGTTGGGCGGGATGTATCCGCCGCCGAACTCGCTCGGAAGCGCGCCCGACACGTACGTGCCGGCGAGCGCAACCGACGCCGACAGGGCCAGCGCCAGCGCCACCGTGGTGCTTACGAACTTCTTCATCATCTGTCATGCCCTCCTACAGGAGTTGGGGTTTGGCCGTGGGCTTCACAGATCCGCAAAACGCACTCGACCGATGGGAATGCGACCCCATAAGGCCCCGGCTGCAGCTGCATCGCGGCCTATTTAGGAGGCCCCTCGTTTGGTAGTCAACCAGTTTCCGGTGGCCCGCTCGGGAAAGCCGTGCCGGCGTCTCAGATGCTGAGAGGAAATCTACATCGGCGATTCAGCGCGCCTTTCACGCTTCTCCGGGCACGGAACGGGCGGTAGGGCCTACGGGCTGGAGGGCGTGGTGGAAAGCGGTGCGACCGGCGACGGGATCGAGACCGGGCGAGAGCCTCTGCAGCGCCTCGCCGTGCTGTTGCTCGTCGTCGCCCTCGCTCTGATCGGGGTCTGGACGGTCCGCCGAACCACCTGGTACCTCGCGATCGACCAATTTGGTTACTTGACGTTCGCTCGCGATCTCGCCAGCGGAAAGGCCACCCACGACTGGTCGCTGCTGCCCGCCTTGCAGTCGCTGCTGCCGGCGACCGAAGTCGACGTCTACGCGCAGACCTACGTCCGGCGCGGCGCGCAGCTGTATTGTCGCTATGCACCCGGCTTCCCGGCGATCCTCGCCGCGGTACGCGTGCTCTTCGGCCCGTCGGCCGAGCACCTGGTCAATCCGATCGCGCTCGTGCTCCTGCTCGCACTGGTGTTCGCCACCGCGCGTCGGCTGTGGGGTTCGTCGTGGATCGGCCTCGGCTGCGCCTTGCTCACGGCGCTGCTGCCCAACTACGTGCTGCTCTGGTCGACGTCGCCGTTGCGCGACGTTCCCGCGCACCTGATCGCGCTGAGCGGCCTCTACCTCCTGCTGCCGGGTGGCCGCCGTCTCGGTGCCGGCATGCGCGTCCTGCTCGCCGGCCTGCTGCTCGGCTATGCCGCGACCACGCGCATCGACGCGGCGCTCTACCTGCTGGCGGCGGCCGGCATCGGGCTGCTCGATCGAGCTCGGCTCGCGCGGCGCATCCTGCTGGCCGGCGTCGGCTTCGCAGCAGGGATCGCCCCGCTGCTCGCTTACAACGCGGTCGCGACCGGGAATCCGCTGCGCCCGACGCAGGCGATGGAGCTCAATTCCGTCCTGTCGCAGGCGACGTCGGCGCCGCGCTGGCTCGCAAGCGTGCTGACGTCGCCCGACGTCGCGCATGCCGGGGACGCCGCCGCCGGGAGCGACGCGACGCGCCTCGCCCCCGCGCCGAGTCCGACGCCATTCTCCGTGCAAGGCGGCGGACTTCGCTTGAGCAACTTCGCACGCACCATGCCGGAGAATGCGAAGACGGTCCGGGAAGCCATGGGCGACCTCGTTCTCACGCTGGCGTTGATCGGTGCCGTCGCCGCGCTGCGACGTCCGGTGCTGTTCCTTCTCGTCGTGCCGTACGTGTCGGTCGCCTTCCTGTTCTTCAGCATGTGGACGCTGCCGGGTCCGCGGTACTTGACCGGGGTCCTGCTGCTGCTGCCGCTGCTCGCCGTCGAGGGCGCGTGCACCGTGCCGAAGCTGGTGGCGCTCGTTGCGGCGCGCGCCGGACGCGTGGCCGCGTTGCTGACGACGATCGTCGTGCTCGCCGCCCTCGCACTCGTGACGTTGCGGGTCTTTCCCGGGCAGCCGTCGGCCCTGCCATGGGTCGAGCGTGCGTTCGCTGCGGCGATCGTTGCCGGGTGCCTCGCAGCGTCCGTGTCCGTCGACGCGCGGCGGCGCAACCTCGCCGTCGCGCTGGTGCTCGGCCTGTCGCTGGCGATCATCTTCGGCTGGCGCTCGACGGCTTCGCTCGATCGGCGCGCGACGTTCCAGCAAGCTCAGGTCGCGCGCGCTCGGGCGACCATCGAGGCGGCCACGGATTACCCTGCGGTGGTGCTGACCTCCACCCAGATCGGGCGGCCGGCGGAGAACATCAACTACTACACCAACGTCGACGCCGTGTACCTCGAGGAGCTGGTGCGCTGGCAGGCGCAGCCGCGCTTCGCCGTGGCGGCGCTGCTGAAGGCGGGCTTCGCGGTCTACCTGCTGCTGCCGCCGGCGCAGGCGAAGCAGTGGCTCGCGAACTCGAACATCGCCGACTGGTACGACGCCGAGACCGTGCGCTCGATCGCACCACGCGACGCCGACGAGTTCTTCGTCGCGTCGCCGTACCACACCGGCATCGCGCTCGATCTGGTGCGGCTCGATCGCAAGCGGCCCGCGCG
Source organism: Candidatus Binatia bacterium (assembly GCA_019749875.1). Classification (GTDB taxonomy): domain Bacteria; phylum Desulfobacterota; class Binatia; order UBA12015; family UBA12015; genus VGTK01. The sequence goes on from JAIEPK010000326.1 coordinate 3,874, forward strand.
CTGAGCGAACCGTTGGGCGCGTCCGGGGGGTGCGCCCAACGGCCGCGGCTCGTCAGCCCGCGAGCTTGGCGCGCAGGATGTCGTTCACGGCCTGCGGGTTCGCCTTGCCGCCGGTCGCCTTCATGATCTGACCGACGAAGAAGCCGAGCAGCTTGTCCTTGCCGCCGCGGAACTCGGCGACCTTGTCGGGATGCCGCTCGAGCACGTCGTCGATCGCAGCGGTGATGGCACCCGTGTCGGTGACCTGCTTCAAGCCCTTGCGCTCGACGATCACCGCCGGCTCGTCGCCCGACGCGACCATCTCGTCGAACACCGTCTTGGCGATCTTGCCGCTGATGGTCTCGTCGTCGATCAGCGCGATCAGCGCGGCGAGCGCCTGCGGGCGGACGGGCCAGTCCTCGATCACCAGCGCGTCGTCGAGCTTGCGCTCACGGACCAGGCGCAGAATGTCGCCCATCACCCAGTTCGAGATCGCCTTCGGGTTGCGATGCTGCGCGACCGCGGCCTCGAAGTACTCGGCGAGGTCGCGGCGCGCCGTGAGCACCTCGGCGTCGTACTGCGGCAGCTGGTACTCGGTGACGAAGCGCGCGCAGCGCTGGCGTGGCAGCTCGGGCAAACCGCGCCGCAGCTCCTCGATCCATGCGCGATCGACGATCAACGGCTGCAGGTCGGGCTCGGGGAAGTAGCGGTAGTCGTGTGCGTGCTCCTTCGAGCGCATCGAGGCCGTGACGCCGCGGTCCGCATCCCAGAGCCGCGTCTCCTGGACGATCGTGCCACCGGTCTCGATCACGTCGATCTGGCGACGGATCTCGAAGTCGATCGCGCGCTCGACGTTGCGGAACGAGTTCATGTTCTTGATCTCGGTGCGCGTGCCGAGCTTGGTCGTGCCGCGGCGGCGAACGGAGACGTTCGCGTCGCAGCGCATGCTGCCTTCTTCCATGTTGCCGTCACACACGGCGAGGAACTGCAGGACGGCGCGCAGCGAGCGCAGGTACGCGCTGGCCTCGACCGGTGATCCGATCTCGGGTTCGCTGACGATCTCCATGAGCGGCACGCCGGCACGGTTGAGATCGACCAGCGAGTGCTCGTCGTGCGCGTCGTGGATGCTCTTGCCGGCGTCCTCCTCCATGTGGATGCGCGTCAGCGTGACGCGCTTGAGGCCGTCGGGCGTGTCGATGTCGACGCCGCCCCCGACCGCGAGCGGCTCCTCGTACATGCTGATCTGGTAGCCCTTCGGCAGGTCGGGGTAGAAGTAGTTCTTTCGTGCCCAGCGTGCGCGTGGCGGGATCTCGCAGCCGGTCGCGAGCGCCGTCTTGATCGCGTACTCGAGCGCGCGCCGGTTCAGCACCGGCAGGACGCCGGGCATCCCCATGCACACCGGGCAGGTGTGCGCGTTCGCCCCCGCCCCGAAGCTCGCCGAGCAACCGCAGAACAGCTTCGATTCGGTCAGCAGCTGCGCATGCACCTCGAGCCCGATCACCGGCTCCCAGTCGCCGTACTCGAAGGTGATGGATTCCTCGTTGGAGCTGCTCATGCGGTCGTCCCCGGAGCGTTGCCCGTGCTCTCGGCCGGGCGTCGCAGGTGCCATTGCGTCGCGCGCTGGTAGGCGTCGCCGACGCGCAGCGCGGTCTCCTCGGCGAAGGCCGGCGCGATGAGCTGCAGTCCGATCGGCAGGCCGTCACGGTCGAAGCCGCACGGGACGCTGAGACCGGGCAGCCCCGCGAGGTTCACCGAGGTGGTGAAGATGTCGGACAGGTACATCGCGAGCGGATCGGAGACCTTCTCCCCGAGGCGGAACGCGGTGGTCGGCGCGGTCGGTGCGGCGATGACGTCGCAGTGCTCGAACGCCTGCAGGAAGTCGCGCCGGATCAGGGTCCGGACCTGCAGCGCCTTCAGGTAGTAGGCGTCGTAGTAGCCCGCCGACAGCGCGTAGGTACCGAGCAGGATGCGCCGCTTCACCTCGGCACCGAAGCCCGCATCGCGCGTGTGCCGGTACATGTCGACCAGCGAGTCGCCGGCCGACGCGCGCCGGAGCCCGAAGCGGACGCCGTCGTAGCGGGCGAGGTTCGACGACGCCTCTGCAGTCGCGACCAGGTAGTAGGTCGCGATCGCGTACTCGGTGTGCGGCAGCCCGATCTCCACGATCCGTGCACCGCTGCCCTCGAGCACTCCGATCGCGTCGCGCGTCGCGCGCTCGACGTCCGGTGCGATGCCGTCCGCGAAGTACTCGCGCGGGATGCCGATGCGCAGGCCGCGCACGTCGCCGGTGAGTGCGGCGCCATAATCGGGAACGGGTCGCGGCACCGAGGTCGAGTCGCGCGGGTCGTGTCCCGCGATCACGCCGAGCACCGCCGCGACGTCGGCCACGGTCCACGCGAACGGACCCACCTGATCGAGCGACGAGGCGTAAGCGATCACGCCGTAGCGCGACACGCGGCCGTAGGTCGGTTTCAGCCCGACGAGGCCGCAGTAGCTCGCCGGCAAGCGGATCGAGCCGCCCGTGTCGGTTCCCAGCGACGCGAGGCATTCGCCCGCCGCGACCGCCGCGGCGGAGCCGCCGGACGAGCCGCCCGGAACGCGCTCCGGATCCCACGGATTGCGCGTGATGCCGTAGGCCGAGTTCTCGTTCGACGAGCCCATCGCGAACTCGTCGAGGTTGGCCTTGCCGATCAGCACGCTGCCGGCGCGCGCGAGCCGCTCCGCCGCGTCGCTGTCGTACGGCGGCACGAAGCCCTCGAGGATGCGCGAGGCGCAGGTGGTCGGGATGCCGCGGGTGGCGAAGATGTCCTTCAGGACCACCGGGATGCCGAGCAGCGCGCCGCTCTCGCCACGCCCCAGCCTGGCGTCGGCGGCCGCCGCATCGGCGAGCGCGCGCGACTCGGTGACCGCGAGCAGCGCGTGCAGCGTCGGCTCGATGCGCGCGACGCGGTCGAGCACCGCGCGCGTCAGCTCCGTGGCCGAGAGCTCACGCCGATCGAGAGCCGACCGTGCGGTGGCGATCGTGAACGAGGCGGGATCGGAGAGGTTCATGCTGGTCTTTCGCGAGCTCGCACGCCCGCTGCTGCCCGCCCCGGGGCGGAGCCGCGGACCGTTGCGGATCACTCGATGATCTTCGGTACTCGCAGGTAGGTCCGGTCGCGGTCGGGAGCGTTGCCGACCATCGCGTCGGCGTCCTCGGGGTTGCGCACGACGTCGTCGCGGAGCGGCGTCTCGAGATCGATCACGTGCGCGGTCGCCTCGATGCCGGTGGTGTCGAGCGTCTCGAGCTTGCCGATGTAGCCCAGGATCGACTCGAGGTCGTCACGCAGCGCCGCACGCTCGCCGTCGGTGAGGCCGAGACGGGCGAGCAGCGCGATGTGGTCGACGTCTTTGAGAGAAACCGGCATTTGTTATCGTTACCACGCCGGTTCGCGAAGCGGCAATTTCGCGCCCGGAACTGCCGGTCCTCGTCGCGTCCCATCCTGGCGCGGAAGCGTCCGGATTCGTCGCTCGTCAAAACACGGAGGAACAACTCGGTCATGGCAACCTCCTCACGAGGGTCGGCAACCATCGTCCCCGTGCTGCTCCTGCTCGCGCTGGCGGCGGGAGACGCGTTCGTGCTGCACCGGCTCGCCCAGCCTGGACAGGGTGCACTGCTCGCGTCGGCACTCGAAACGCTGACCTCCGCGGGCGCCGGGGCGGCTTTCCGGCAGCTGATGGATGCCGGGCTGCTGGCCTGGATCGCGGTACCGGTGGTTGGTCCGCTGCTGATCGCCCTGGTCGCTCTCGTGACCGGGCGCCGGCGCACGGTCGCCGCGCCGGCGGTCGATGAGACCGAAGTCGCGCCGGAACGCGCCGCGGCGCCCACGCCGGTCGTCGCGTCGCCGGACGTCGCACTGCGGCTGCTCGCGACGCTCCAGGAAGAAGCGCGGCTGATCGACTTCGTGCGCGAGGACATCGACGGTTACGACGACGCCGACGTCGGCAGTGCCGCGCGCGGCATCCATGCCGCGCTGCGCAAGGCGCTCGACGATCGCCTCGTCCTGGAGCCGATCCTGCCCGGCGAGGACGGCGACCCGGTCGACGTTCCGGCCGGCTTCGAGCCGGCGCTCATCCGGGTGACCGGCAAGCTCGGCGGTGGCCCGCCGTACTCCGGCGTGCTGCGTCACGGCGGCTGGCGCGTGCGCGAGGTCCGCCTGCCGGCGCCGAGCCCGGGCAGCGATGCGCGCATCCTGCTGCCGGCGGAGGTCGAGGTCGGGGTGGAATGAGCAGCACCACACCGGAGGACGAGGCCGCGCCGGGCCGCTTCGTCGTCGGCATCGACCTCGGCACCACCAACTCGGCGCTCGCCTACGTCGACACGCTCGAGCTCGACGAGCGCGCGACGGGCGCTGCGATCCGGACGCTCGACGTGCCGCAGGTGACGGCGCCGGGAACGCTCGAGCCGCGCCCGCTGCTGCCGTCGTTTCTCTACCTCGCGACCGCCGAGGAGCTCGCGAGCGGCGGCTTCGCGCTGCCGTGGGGCGCCCCTCCGGAAGGTCGCGTCGCCGGTGCGCTCGCCGCCAAGCGCGCCGCCGAGGCACCGGATCGGGTGGTGTCGTCGGCGAAGTCCTGGCTGTGCAACGAGCGCATCGATCGCACGGCGCCGCTGTTGCCCTGGATTCCCGACGCCGGCGTGGTCCCCGACACGGCGGCCCCCGAGGTGCCGCGCGTGTCGCCGCTCGCCGCGTCGACCGCGTATCTGGCCCACCTGCGCGACGCGTGGAACGCGGCGCTCGCCGGCGACGATCCGGCGCTGCGCCTCGAGCGCCAGGACATCTACTTGACGGTGCCGGCGTCGTTCGACGCGGTGGCGCGCGAGCTGACGGTGCGCGCCGCGAGCGACGCCGGCTTCACGCGCGTGCATCTTCTCGAGGAGCCGCAGGCCGCACTGTACGCCTGGGTGCACGGTGCCGGCGAGGCGTGGCGCGAGGATCTGCAGGTCGGCGACGTGCTCCTGGTGTGCGACGTCGGCGGCGGCACCACCGACTTCAGCGTCGTGCTGGTGGACGAGGACGAAGGTCGTCTCGCGCTGCGACGCGTCGCCGTCGGCGATCATCTCCTGCTGGGCGGCGACAACATGGATCTCGCGCTCGCGTTCGCGGTGCGCGAGCGCCTCGCGCGCGACGGCAAGCGCATCGACGCCTGGCAGTTCCGCGGCCTCGTGCTCGCGTGCCGGGAGGCGAAGGAGCGTCTGCTCGGCGACGATCCGCCCGACAGCGTGCCGCTCTCGATCCTCGGCCGCGGCAAGAAGCTCATCGGCGGGACGCTGCGCGCGGAGCTGAGACGGGAAGAGGTCGACGCGCTGCTGCTCGACGGCTTTCTGCCCGTGGTCGACGCCGCGGCACGCGCCGCGACGGCGGCGGAGTCGGGTCTGAGCGAGCTCGGGCTGCCGTTCGCGGCGGACGCCGCGATCACGCGGCACCTCGCGACGTTCCTGTCGGCGCATCGGGCGGTGGCGTCCGCCGAGGGCAAGGACGCGCCGGCCGCCGACGACGGGCTCATCCATCCGACCGCCCTGCTGTTCAACGGCGGCGTGATGCAGGCGCGCGCCATGCAGCGGCGCGTCGCGGACGTGCTCGGCGCCTGGGCACGCGCGGCGCACGTGGCCGAGCCGCGCATTCTCCCCGGCAGCGACTTGACGCACGCGGTGGCGCGCGGTGCCGCGTACTTCGGCATCGCACGCCGTGGTCGCGGCGTGCGCATCCGGGGCGGGACCGCGCGCTCGTACTACGTCGGCATCGCCAGCGCGATGCCGGCGGTGCCCGGACAGCCGCCGCCGGTGAAAGCCCTGTGCGTGGTTCCGTTCGGCGTGGAGGAGGGCACCGAGCTCGCCGTGCCGGGAGCCGAGTTCGGACTCCTCATCGGTCAACAGGCGCGGTTCCGCTTCTTCGCCTCGTCGACGCGCGGCGAGGATCCGGTCGGTCTGGTGCTGGACGAATGGGACACCGAGGAGCTCGAGGAGCTGGCGCCGCTGACGGCGCGCCTCGACGGATCGGCGAGCGGTCGCGTTCCGGTGCGGCTGTCGGCGCACGTCACCGAGATCGGCACGCTGGAGCTGTGGTTCGTGGCGCGCGAGGGCGGCGAGCGCTGGAAGCTCGAGTTCACCGTGCGCGGCACGGGAAGCGCGTCGTGAGCGACGCGCCCCGCGGACCGGCGCGATTCGTCGTCGGGATCGATCTCGGCACGACGAACTCCGCCGTCGCGTGGGCGAAGCTCGGAGGTGACGGAAAGGTCCAGCCGTTCGCGGTGCGGCAGCTGGTCGCGGAGGGCGAGGTGCTGGCGCGACCGTCGCTGCCGTCGGCGATCTACCTCGCCGGGGAGCACGACGTTCCGCCCGGTGCGCTCGCGCTGCCGTGGCGCGACGACCGTCGCTGGGTGGTCGGTGCGCTCGCGCGCCGCCTCGGCGATCGCGTCGCGGGCCGGCTCGTCACGTCGGCCAAGTCCTGGCTTTGCCACGGCGGCGTCGATCGCACGGCGGCGATCCTGCCGTGGGGGGGCGATCCGGCGGTGGCCAAGCTGTCGCCGGTCGCGGCCTCGGCGCGCATTCTCGAGCACCTGCGCGAGGCCTGGGACGCCGAGCACGAGGACGCACCGCTCACGGCGCAAGAGATCGTGCTCACGGTGCCCGCATCGTTCGACGAGGTGGCGCGTGAGCTCACCGTGCAGGCGGCCACGAGTGCGGGCTTCGACCGCGTCCGCCTGCTCGAGGAGCCACAGGCCGCGATCTACGCGTGGATCCATGCACACCCGGCGTGGCGTGAGCTGCTCGCACCGGACAGCTCCGTGCTGGTGGTCGACGTCGGTGGCGGCACGACCGACTTCTCGCTGATCGTCGTCCGGCGCGGCGCGGAAGGGCTCGGCCTCGAGCGCGTCGCGGTGGGAGAGCATCTGCTGCTCGGCGGCGACAACGTCGACCTCGCGCTGGCACGTCTCGTTGCGGAGCGCAGCGCCGAGGCGCGCGGGCTCGACGCGGCGCGCTGGCAGCAGCTCACCTCGCTCTGCCGTGACGCGAAGGAGCGGCTGCTCGGCGACCAGCCGCCCGAGACCGTGACGATCGCCGTGCCCGGCCGCGGTCGCGGCATCGTCAAGGGCACCGTGAGCGCGCAGCTGTCGCGCAGCGACGTGCTGAGCGTGGTGCTCGACGGCTTCGTGCCGGTCGTTCCGCGCGACGCCCGGCCGCGCGCCGGGGAGAGCGTCGGCCTCACCGAGTTCGGTCTGCCGTATGCGAGCGACCCGCAGATCACGCGGCACCTCGCGGCGTTCCTGGCCGACGCGACCGATCCGTCGTCCGCGCACGCCGGCGAGCCACATGCGGTCCCGGCGCCGACCGCGGTGCTGTTCAACGGCGGTGCGTTGAAGTCGTCGGCGATGCGCGCGCGCCTCCTCGACACGCTGGAAGCGTGGTTCGGGACGCGTCCGGTCGAGTTGTCGGGGGCAGATCTCGAGCTCGCCGTCGCACGCGGTGCCGCGACCTACGGTCTCGCGCTGCGCGGCGTCGGCGCGCGCATCGCGGGCGGTGCAGCGCGCGCGTACTACGTCGGCATCGCGCCGGACGGCACGGCGAGCGCCGCGGCGCGGGTGCTGTGCGTCGCGCCGCGCGGCATGCAGGAAGGGGCCGAGATCGAGATCGCGCTGCCGGAGTTCGAGGTGCTCGCGAACGCTCCCGTGCGCTTCCCGATCTTCGCGTCGGCGACGCGCACGGGCGACGAAGCCGGCGCGCTGCTCGCGCTCGATCCGTCGACACTCGTCGAGCTGCCGCCGATCTCCACCGTGCTGCGCTTCGGGCGGTCGTTGACCGCGCGCTCGATCGCGGTGCACCTGCGCGCCGTCCTGACGGAGACCGGCACGCTCGAGCTGTGGTGCCTGTCGCGACAGACCGACCATCGCTGGCGACTCAACTTCGACCTGCGTGGCCGCGAGCGTCCTGCCGAGGGCACCGCGTCGCCCGTCGACGCGGCGACACCCGAGGCGGAAGCGCCCGTGTCCGGACAGGAGATGGTGGTCGCGGAGAGTCGCATCGCGGCCGCGGTGGCTCTGCTCGAGGGCTGCTTCGTGGAGCGTCCCGGCAGTGATCCGAAGGTTCTCATGCGTGCGCTCGAGGAGGCGCTCGATGCGGGCAAGGACGCGTGGCCGGTGGCGTGCGTCCGCCGGCTCTGGGACGCACTGTTCACGCTCGAGGCGGCGCGTGAGCGCACTGCGGATCACGAGGCGCGCTGGCTGAACCTCGCCGGCTTTCTGCTGCGTCCCGGATACGGCGAGGAGCGCGACGGCTGGCGCGTCGAGCACCTGTGGCGTCGCTTCGATGCCGGACCGCGCTTCGCGAACGCGCCGCAGGTACGTGCCGAGTGGTGGACGATGTGGAAGCGCGTCGCCGGCGGGCTCACGCGCCAGCAGCAGCAGGCACTGCTCGCGTTCCTCCGTCCGGTCCTGCTGCCGCACCTGGCGAAGAAGTCGAAGATCAAGTGGAAGGCGGCGCCGCAGGAGCTGCGCGAGATGTGGCAGGTGGCGGCGTCGCTCGAGAAGCTGCCCGCCGGCGTGCGTCAGGAGCTCGCGACGGCGCTCGCGACACGGGTGGTCAAGGGCAAGACCACCGGCGACGCCGAGGTCTGGGCGCTCGGCCGCATCGCGGCCCGCCAGCCGATCGCCGGGCCGGTGAGCAGCGTCATCGAGCCGCGCGTGGTCGAGCCGTGGCTGTCGGCACTGGCCGACGCGCCGTGGGAGCGGCGCACCGCGACGGTGCTCGCGGTGGCGCAGATGGCGCGCGTCACCGGCGATCGAGCGCGTGACGTCGATCCGGCGCTGCGCGAGCGGCTCGCGGAGCGCATCGCGAGCGAGCCGGAGGGGCGGCGCTTCGTGCGCTGGCTGCGCGAGGTGGTCGCGACCAGCGCGCAGGAGCGCGCGCTCGTCCTCGCGGAATCGCTGCCGGTGGGGC
>JAIEPK010000229.1 GCA_019749875.1 Candidatus Binatia bacterium
GCCTGTGTCCGCCGCGCGCCGCTCACGGCAGCATGGCTTGCGTCGCGCGGCAGGCGCGACCGACTCCACCACCGAGGAGCGGGACCTCGGTCCGCGCACGGCAGGTCGCCCGTGGCGGGATCCCGCGCCCGCGCTCGAGGCGCCGGCAGGTGCGGCCTGCGCAGGTCGCGAGCCGCTGCAGCAGATCGGCGTCGCCGTCGGTGCCGGCGCTCAGCTCGTAGGGATCGATGCCGTGATCGTAGGATTCCCACGGACCGCCGATCCACTCGATTTGCACGCCGCGCCCCGTCCGCAAGCCCTTCCAGAGGGGACCCTTGGTACGGCTCCAGTGCTCGAGCAGAACACGCCGTCGTCCGGACGTCCCGTCGTCGGTGAGCAGCTCCGCGATCGAGCGTCCGTCGACGGAAGCGGGAACGCGCACGCCGGCCAGGGCGGCGAAGGTCGGCGCGAGATCGTGGTTCGCGACCAGGTGCTGCGACACCGATCCCGGCGTGATGCCCGGCCCGCTGACGACCAGCGGCACCTCGGTCGCCTCGCGGTACGGCACGCCCTTGCCGACGGCGATGCGGTGCTCGCCGCTCATGAAGCCGTTGTCCGAGGTGAAGAAGACGTAGGTCTCGCCGGCGATCCCGCGCGCGTCGAGCGCCGCGCGGATCTGCGCGATGCCGTCCTCGACCGAGCGCATCATCTCGAGACGGACGCGCGTGCGTGCGTCGATCTCCGCGATCGCATCGGCATCGAGCAGAGCGGGCGGCTGCCACTTGTCGGACACGTCGGATTCGTTGAACGACGGCGCGCGGCGGATCTCGAGCCCGCTCATCGTCCCGGTGTACGCGTCGGACGCACGCCACGGCGAGTGCGGCGCGAACGGCGCGAAGACCGCGAAGAACGGCTCGGGTGCCTGCGCGACGAACGCGGCCGTCTTCTCGGCGAGGACGTCGGTCTGGTAGCGGCCGCTGTGGCTCTCGACGGTGCCGTTGGCATTGACGGCGAACGCATAGCGCGCGTCGCCGTGCGGCTTGGTGAGCGCCTGCCAGTCGTTCCAGCACGGCGGGACGTGCCGCGGGATGCGGCCGTAACCGTTGATGTACTTCCCGGAGTAGTGCGTCGCGTAGCCGGCCGCGCGGAGCCAGCACGGCAGCAGTTCGGGCTCGAGCGGCTTCAGATGCTCCCAGCCGCCCGTGCGCGGCGCGTTGCCGAGGACGCCGTGGTTGTGGGCGTACTGCCCGGTCAGGATGGACGCCCGCGACGGCGCGCAGCGCGGTGACGGTACGATCATGCGGAACGTCCGGCCGCGCTCGCTGGTCAGCGCGCGCAGCGACGGCAGGTACGCCAGATCGGAGGTGGCGAAATCGTCGGTGAGCACGAGCACGATGTTCGGTCGTGCGTCGGCGGCGACGACGTCGGCCGCGGTCGCGGTCGCGGCGACGGTGCTCAGAAGCAGCAACGCCAGGAGAAGACGCGGCACAATTGTGTGATTTATCCCCGCCCACCGGCGCTTCGCAACCACGCATGCGATCGCTCCCCCGACCGCGGCGGCATCCTCGAGCGATCGCCGGGCGCCACCGTGCTTGACGTCGCGTACGCCGAATGGCGGGGGCCGGGATGCTCGGCGGTGACGAGGTCTGCTATCGCTCGGGCGATGCCGTCGGACGCCGGGAAAGCCAGCGCGGGCGCCCTCCTCCTGGTGCTGCTCCTCGCGGCGCTGCTGCGTGTGGCTTCCGCGCTGACCCTGGGCGACGTCGAGCGCCTGCACGGCGACGAAGGGTACTACGTACGCGCGGCACGCTCGCTGGTCGCCGGCGACGGATACCCGGGGGCGCTGCGTCCGCCCGGCTACCCGGCATTCGTCGCGGCCGCGCTCGCGCTCGGAGGCGGCAGCCTGCGTGCCGCGCGCATGGTGCAGATCGGGGTGGCGCTGCTCGGCGTGGCCCTGGTGGGCGCGATCGTACGTCGGCGCTTCGGCGCGGGCGCGGCTGCGCTGTCGGCGCTGCTCGCGGCGCTCGATCCGACGTTGATCTTCTACAGCCACCTGTTCTGGTCGGAGACGCTGGTCGCGACGCTGCTGCTCGGAGCGCTGTTCTGCCTCGACCGCTTCGATCTCGAGCGGCGCGACGTCTGGCTGGCGGCGGCGGGGGTGGTCCTCGGTGCTGCGGTCCTCACGCGCGACATGCTGCTCTTCTTCGTGCCGGCGGTGGTCGGATGGACCTGGCTCGTGCCCGGCGGCGCGCGGCCGTCGATCGCGCTGCGGCGCGCGGCGCTGGTGGTCGTGCCGGTGCTGCTGCTCGTCGTGCCGTGGATGCTGCGCAATCAGGCGCTGCTCGGGCGGCCTCTCCTGCTGTCGACCAACAGCTGGTATCCGCTCGCGGTCGGCAACCTGATCCCGCGCGACCGCCTGCTCGGCATGGGGGACGAGAACCGCGCGTTCGTTCCCGCGTACTACGCGGTTCCCGGCGAGATCGAGCGCGCGGCCTTCGCGCGCGAGGCGGCGCTGCGTGCGATCGCCGACCGACAGCCGGGCTGGATCTTCCGCAAGCTGGCGCGCAACACGTACTACCTGTTCTCGACCGCGAGCCAGCTGCAGCGCTTCGTCAAGGAAGACTGGCTCGCGAGCGGCTGGCGCGCCGCCGGCCGTCGGCTCGCGCGCGCCGAGATCGCCTTCTACGTGCTGCAGATGGTGCTCGGCCTGGTCGCGCTGTGGCTCGTGCCCGGCGGCCGCGTCAAGCTGCTCGTCGTGGCGCTGCTGCTGTTCCACTGGGCGGTGTACGTCGTCGCGAACGCGACCAACCGTTTCCGCGTGCCGCTGCTGCCGCTGTTCGCTCTGTACGTGGGGCCGCTGCTGCTCGGCCACGCGAGCCGCGCGCGCGCCGCGGCCTGGCGTGTGGCGGGCGCCGTCACGAGCGTCGCCGTGCTGGCGCTGATCGTCGCGACGCCGCTCGTCCGCCGGCTGCTCGTGCTGCTGGCGATCCTCGGCCTGCCCGCGGTGCTGTGCGGCTGCCGCAGCTCGGATCCGGCCACCGGTGGGACGCGTGCCGATGCGGCGGCCACCGCCGGCGGGGGCGCTCGTCCGAACGTCGTCCTGATCTCGATCGATACCCTGCGCGCCGACCATCTCGGCACGTACGGCTACGCGCGTCCGACGTCGCCGAACCTCGACGCACTCGCGGGGCGCGGCGTCGCCTTCGAGCAGGCGACCTCGCCGTCGTCGTGGACGCTGCCCGCGCACGCGAGCCTGCTGAGCGGTGTGTCGCCGTACCGGCACGGGGCGATCTCCGAGGCGACGCGCATTCGCGACGACGTGCCGCTGCTCGCAGAGCTCCTGCGCGCCGGCGGCTACCACACCGCAGCCTTCGTCAACGCGCCGTTCGTGAGCCGCGACTACGGCTTCGCGCGCGGCTTCGCGAGCTTCGACCAGCGCTTCGAGGAGCGCCGCCGCGACGTCGCTGCGCGCCACGAGACGATCCGCGGCGCCGTGGACGGCCTCGCACCGCCGTTCTTCCTCTTCCTGCACTTCATGGACGTGCACACGCCCTACCGTCCGCCGAAGGAGTTCAACGTGTTCGCGCGCGACCGGCGCTCGAGCCAGGTGCTCAAGGACCTCGGCGAAGGCGGCGTGCTGGCGCTGCAGCGCGCGGCGCGCGAGGGGCGTCTCGAGATGTCGCCCGAGGAGCGCGATCGCCTGGTCGATCTCTACGACGGCGAGATCCTCGCGCTCGACGCGTACCTCGGCACGCTGATCGGCGCGATCGAGGCGCGCTTCCCGGATACGGTCGTCATCGTGACCGCCGATCACGGCGAGGAGTTCCTCGAGCACGGCGGCTTCGGCCACGGCGACACACTGTACCAGGAGGTCCTGCACGTGCCGCTGCTGGTGACGGGGCCGGGGGTCGCGCACGGAGCTCGGGTGCCGACGGTGGTGGCGCTGGTCGACGTGGTCCCGACGATCCTCGACTTGACGGGCGTCGCGGCGCCGCCGGGTCTCGACGGGCGCTCGCTGCTGCCGGAGCTCACGGGTCGTGCGCGCGTCGACGCAGCGGCCGGCACCGATGCGGATCGGGCCGTCGCGCTGCACACCGCGTCGCACGACGGCACGCTGTCGCTGCGTGGCGTGCGCGTCGCGCAGCGCAAGCTGCTGCACGACGACCGCCGCGGAACGAGCGCGCTCTACGACCTCGCCGTGGACCCGCACGAGCATCGAGCGGGCGTGCCTGGAGCGACCGACGCGGCGCTGGTGAGCGCGCTCGCGCGGCTCGGCGTCGTCGTGCAGGCCGGTGCGGCGCCGGCACCCGACGCGAAGACGGTCGAGTCGCTGAAGGCGCTCGGCTACCTCTAGTGCACCGCCGTCGAGATCGCATCACGCATCTTGCCGCCCCTCGACGCCCCTCTCGCTGCGTCACAGCTCCTCGGAATCTTCCCGATCTTCCTGCGTCGGTGTTCCTTGCGCGGGACGCCGATCGACGTCAATCTGCATGACGCGATCTCAACGACGGTGCACGAGCCGGCTCGAGCGCGCCGAGCGTCTTTGTGGAGCGTGATCGCTGCGCCGGATGCCGGCCGCATGGAGTCCCGCAGCGGCAACGCCAGCGTACGCTGGGCGTAGGCCGGCACAGCACGCCGGGCGCGGCGTCGGGTCCGCGATCAGGACGGCAGTGCGGTGTGTGCCACGCTCGGCGTGCCGAGCATGGGACACCTCATTGGCCTTCCACCACGAGCGTCCCCGTCCAGCGTTCGGCGTCCTGATCCCGCAGCAGCGGCAGCACGGACCGCCCTTCGACGCCTTCTCGGGATGCTTGAGCGACGCTCAGCACGGTCGCGGTCACGTCGACCAGCGAGACGATCTCTCGGCGGTGCGCGGGAACGACGTCCGGTCCCCAGACGATCAACGGGATCTGTGCGGCATCGATGACGAGCTCCGATTTCCCGGTGCGCATGTTCTCGCCGTACATCCAGCCATTGTCCGCGGTGAACAGGACGTACGTGTCCGGACCGCGTGCCTCGACGAGTGACGCGACGAGATCGTCGAGACCGCACAGCGCCGTCATGCGCTGCGTCCAGCGAGCTTCCCGCACGGTCGGCGGCCGATCGGGGATGGGTCTCGAAAGGCAGCGCTCCGGCCCACCCAGGGGGCCGTGCGGTGCAGCGGCGCCGACGTAGACGAAGAACGGCGCGCGCGAGTCTCGCATCTTCTCGAGGGTCTGCTTCGCCAGGATGTCCGATTGTGCGGTGCCGTAGTCGTCATGCCGCTCGAACGGCAGATAGGTGTCCCACCCCGCTTCGAGGTTCGTCGCGCGGTGGTGCTTGTTCAGCAGCTTGCCGAGGATCGTGGTCGAGTAGCCCGCGGCATGGAGGCGGGTCGCGACCGTGTCCGAGCCGTCGAAGCCGGTCGGGTCGTTCGATCGGAAGCCGTGCGTGCGCGGCAGCTTCCCGGTCAGGAGTGAGATGCGGGAAGGGCCGCACAGGGGCAGGGGGGTGAAGGTCGCGTCGAACCGAGCGGCCTGCTCGGCGAGCTTCTCGACCCGTGGCATTGCGAGGGGAATGTCGCGCACGTTCAGATCGTCGGCGATGATCAGGACGACGTTCGGCCGCGGCTCGGCGTGCGACGTGCACGCGGTGAGGAGCAGGGCCGCGACAGCGGCGCCGAAGCACCGCGGAGCGGTCCGCACAGGGGCGTGTCCCGGTCGATGCATCGCGACGAGACGACGGAAAAGATTGGTTGGCGCAGTGGTCAAGAATCTCGGGATGGCTTCTCGCGGCGTCGGGGATCTCGCATCCGCACGCCTCCATCCCCCTCCTGTGGGGTTATCGGACGTTTCCGTCGGGGGCGCGTGTGGTGCTGCGCGAGCTCGGCGTCGCGTGCGGCGAGGCGCCGGTGAGATGGAGTCGGTAGTGGGTCACCATGGAGTCTGCGGCACGGCGCCGCATGGAGCTCGGCCGTGACGAGCCGCCCGGCCGGTCGGCCACCCACGCCTCGTCCGGCGCGAGCGCAGCCGCTTCGGGCAGCATCGGCTTGACGAGCAGTCCGCACACCCGAACCAGATAGACGACGCACCGGGCGCGCGGCAAATGCGGCGCACCGGCATCACCCGAGGTCGAGCCGTGACGCGCCGGATCAGGCGCGTCGTTCGCGGGCGAAGCGGCGCAGCGCCACGTAGAACACGGGCGTCAAGAAGAGGCCGAGGACCGTCACGCCGAGCATGCCCGAGAACACGGCCGTACCGAGGGCCCGCCGCATCTCCGCTCCGGCGCCGAGCGCGCGCGCGAGCGGCAGCACGCCGAGGATGAACGCCAGCGCCGTCATGACGATCGGACGCAGCCGCAGCCGCGCTGCCTCGATCGCGGCGGTGAAGCGGTCGGCGCCCTCGTCCTCCTGCTGCTTCGCGAACTCCACGATCAAGACGGCATTCTTCGCCGCGAGCCCGATCAGCACGACGAAGCCGATCTGTGTGATGAGATTGTTGTCGATCCCGGCGAGCCGCGTGCCGGCGAGCGCGAACGGCAGACACATCGGCGCGATCAGGATGATCGCGAGCGGCAGCAGCCAGCTCTCGTACTCCGCGGAGTGGACGAGGAACACGAACAGGACGCACAGCGGGAAGACGTAGAGCGCGGTGTTGCCGGCGAGCTTCGCCTGATAGGCGATGTCCGTCCACTCGATCGCGAGCCCCGCCGGCAGCACCTGCTGCGCGAGCTGCTCCATGATCGTGAGGCCGGTGCCCTGGCTCTCGCCGCGCACGACGTCGCCGTTGATCTCGGCGGCGGGGAACATGTTGTAGCGCACCACGCGGTCCGGACCGCTCTTCCACTTGAGCTCGAGCACGGAGCCGAGGGGCACCATCTCGCCCGCGGTGTTGCGGGTCTTGAGCTGCATGATGTCCTCGGCCATGTCGCGGAAGCGTCCCTCCGCCTGTGCACGGACCTGGAACGTGCGGCCGAAGCGGTTGAAGTCGTTCACGTAGGCGGAGCCGAGGTAGACCTGCAGCGTGTCGAAGATGTTGGCGACGGGGACGTCGAGCTTGTTCGCCTTGACGCGGTCGACGTCGGCGTAGAGCTGCGGCGTCGTCGAGCGGAACGGCGAGAACACCGACGTCAAGAGCGGATTCTTTCGCGCTGCGTCGACCAGCGCGTCGGTGCCTTCCTGGAGCGCGCGCAGGCCGCGTCCGCCGCGATCCTGCACCAGCGCCTTGAAGCCGCCCGCCGTGCCGAGGCCGCGCACCGGCGGCGGCGCGATGACGAACACGTCGGCATCGGTGAGCTCGCCGAGCCGCTTCTGCAGGTCGGCGCGGATGTCGGCGGCGCTCGGGCCGTCCTCGCGCTCCTCGAACGGCTTCTGCACGACGAACATGGCCCCCGCGTTGGCCGCGTTCGAGCGGGTGGCACCCGAGAAGCCCGCGAACGCCGTCACGTGCGCGACGCCGGGTGTCGCGAGTGCGAGCTCGGCGGCGCGCTTGACGACGGCATCGGTACGCTCGAGCGACGCGCCGTCCGGCAGCTGGATCGCGACGATCTGGTAGCCGAGGTCCTGCGCCGGGATGAACCCGCTCGGTGTGCGCATGAAGCCGATCACGGTCAGCACCGCGAGCACGGCATAGAGCGCGAAGCCGATCGACACGTGGTGCACGAACCAGCGCACGCCGCGTGCGTAGGCCGCGGTCAGGCGCTCGAAGGCCGCGTTGAACGCGGTGAAGAAGCGGCCCAGGACGCGGTCCCAGAGGCGCCCGAACCAGTCCTTCGGCGCGTCGTGGGGCTTGAGCAGCAGCGCGCACAGCGCGGGGCTCAGCGTCAGGGAGTTGAACGCGGACAGCAGCGTCGACACCGCGATGGTGAGCGCGAACTGCCGGTAGAACTGGCCCGAGATGCCGCCGATGAACGCGGTCGGCACGAACACGGCCGACAGGCCGAAGGCGATCGCGATGACCGCACCGGTCACCTCGTCCATCGCCTTGCGCGCCGCCTCGCGCGGCGCGAGCCCGTCGGCCATGTGCCGCTCGACGTTCTCGACCACGACGATCGCGTCGTCGACCACGATGCCGATCGCGAGCACGAGCCCGAACAGCGACAGCATGTTGAGCGAGAAGCCGAACGCCGCCATCGCGGCGAACGTGCCGATCAGCGAGACCGGGATCGCGAGCAGCGGGATCAGGCTCGCGCGCCAGTTCTGCAGGAACAAGAGGACCACGACGACGACCAGGCCGATCGCCTCGTACAGCGTGTGGATCACCGCGTTCACCGACTCGCGGATGAAGATCGTCGGGTTGTACGCGATCTTGTAGATCAGGCCGGGCGGGAAGCCCTTCTGCAGCTCCTCCATGGTCTTGACGACGGCGTCGGCGGTCGCGAGCGCGTTGCCGCCGGGGCGCTGCAGGACCGCCATGCCGACCGCGGGCTGGCCGTCGAGGTAGGAGTTGACGCCGTAGTCGCGCGCGCCGAGCTCGATGCGCGCGACGTCCTTGAGGCGCGTGATGCGGCCGATGCCGTCCTCGCTGCCGCCGCGTTTCAGCACCACGTTCTCGAACTGCTCGGGCTCGAGCAGTCGTCCGAGCGTCGTCACCGGGATCTGGAAGGCGTTCCCGGTCGGCACCGGCTGCTGGCCGATCGTGCCCGACGCGACCTGGACGTTCTGCTCACGCAGCGCGTTGATCACGTCGCTGGTGGTGATCTTGCGCGCCGCGAGCCGCTCCGGATCGAGCCAGACGCGCATGCTGTACTCGCGCAGGCCGAAGACCGAGACTTCCCCCACGCCCTCGATGCGCGCCAGCCGGTCGCGGATCTGGATGAGCGCGTAGTTGCCGATGTAGAGCTGGTCGTAGGTCTGGTCGGGCGACTGAAGGTGCACGACCATCAGCAGGTCGGGCGAGCTCTTGACGGTCGTCACGCCGATGCGGCGCACCTCTTCCGGCAGGCGCGGCTCGGCGATCGCGACGCGGTTCTGGACCAGCACCTGCGCCTTGTCGAGGTCGGTGCCGAGCTTGAACGTGATGGTCAGCGACATGCTGCCGTCGGTCGTGCTCTGCGAGCTCATGTAGAGCATGTCCTCGACGCCGTTGACCTCCTGCTCGATCGGCGTCGCGACCGTCTGCGCGATGACCTCGGGCGGCGCGCCAGGATACGACGCGCGCACGACGATCGTCGGCGGGACGACCTCGGGGTACTGCGCGACCGGCAGCGAGTTGTAGGAGATCGCACCGAGGATGATCGTGACGATCGACAGGACCGCCGCGAAGATGGGGCGGTCGATGAAGAAGCGCGAGATGTTCACGGCGCCTTCCCGCCCGTCTTCGTGTCCCGCGCCGGAGCCGCGCCCGGCTGCGCGGCACCGCTCGGAGCGGTCTCGGTGGCCGCCGGTTGCGCGCCGGTCGCTCCCGACGCGGCCGAGGCTCCGCCCTCGCCGACCTTCGCCTCGGGCGCGGTCGCCTCGCCGTCGCCACCATCCGAGCCGTCGCCGTTCGTATCGACCACGCCGCGCGGCTCCGCCGGTGGGCGCTCGGTCGCGTCGACGCTGATGCCCGGCCGGACGCGCTGCACGCCGCTCACCACGATCCGGTCGCCGCTGGTGAGCCCGTCCTGCACGATGCGCAGGCCGCCGTACATCGAGCCCAGGCTGACCACGCGGTCGTGCGCGACGCCCTGGTCGTCGACCACGAACACGATCTTGCGCGACTGGTCGCTCACGATCGCCTCGTCGGGCACCAGCAGCGCGCGATAGCGCGGACGACCCGGCAGGCGGAGCCGCGCGAACAGCCCGGGCGTCAGCGTGAAGTACGGATTCGGCAGCACCGCGCGCCCGATCATCGTGCCGGTGCCCGGGTCGAGCTGGTTGTCGACGAAGTCCATCCAGCCCTCGTGCGGATAGCCGTCCTCGTCGGCGAGCCCGATGCGCACCGGGTTGTGCACGTCGCGCGAGCTCGGACGCTCGCCGGTCTGCGCGAGGCGCTGGTACTTGAGGAACGCGCGCTCGTCGGCCTCGAAGTAGACGTAGATCGGGTCGAGCGAGACGATCGTCGTCAGCAGCGTGCCCTGCGAGCTCGCACCGCCGGTGATCAGGTTGCCCTCGGTGACGAGCTTGCGGCTCGCGCGCCCGCTGATCGGCGCACGGATCGTGGTGAACTCGACGTCGAGCTTCGCTGCGTCGACCGCGGCGGCGGCACCCTCGAGCGCCGCCTCTGCTTGACGTGCCTCGGCGGCACGCGTGTCGGCCTCCTCCTGCGAGATCGCCTCGCGGCCGACCAGCTTGGTCGCGCGCTCGAGCTTGCTGCGCGCGAGCTGCAGCCGCGCCTTCGCGACCGCGACCTCGCCCTCGGCACGGTGCAGGATCGCCTCGTACGGACGTGGATCGACCTGGAAGAGCAGGTCGCCCTTCTGCACGATCGCGCCGTCCTTGAAGGCGATCGACTGCAAGTAGCCGCTGACGCGCGCGCGTACCTCGACGAAGTCCTTGGCCTCGAGGCGTGCGGTGTACTCGTCCCACTCCTCCACCTCGCGGTCGAGCGGGTGGGACACGACGACCTTGGGCTTCGGCGGCGGCGGCGGCGCCGCACGCTCGCACGACGCGACCAGCGCCGCCAGCAGCAGGAGCAGCGGGTGCGCGGCCCGGCTCGCGCGCAGTCGTTCAGCCTTGCTTCGCATCGCCAACCTCGTCTGCATTCTGGCTCGGGTCACCGGGCACGGGCTCGCCGTCGCCCGGCGGCGGCGGCTCGAGCGCCGTCCAGCCGCCGCCGAGCGCGCGGTAGAGCTGCACCAGGCTCTGCACCGAGTCGCCGTCGACGCGTGCGAGCTGGTCCTGGTACGTGAGCAGCGTGCGCTGCGCGTCGAGCACGTTCTGGAAGTCGGCGAGCCCGTCCTTGTAGAGAGCGGTCGCGAGATCGAGCGACGTCGTGGCGGCGCGGATCGCGTCGATCGACGCCGCGCGCTGATCCCGCAGTCGCGCGTAGGTCACCAGCGCGTTCTCGACCTCCTCGAGCGACGTCAAGATGGTCTGCTCGTAGCTCGCGAGCGCCTGCGTCGTGCGCGCCTCCTCGGCGCCGATCAGCGCGCGAATGCGGCCCGCGTCGAACACGTTCCAGCGCAGCGCCGGACCGACCGAGTAGCTTCGGCTGGGGCCCTGGAACAGATCCTTGAAGTCGGTCGCGTCGAAGCCGAACGTGCCGAGCAGCGTCAGGCGCGGGTAGAGGTCGGCCGTCGCGACGCCGATGCGCGCGGTCTGCGCGGCGAGCTGGCGCTCCGCCGCGCGCACGTCGGGGCGCTGGCGGACCATGTCGACCGGCAACGCGACGGTCATCTCCGCGGGCGGATCCGGGATCGGCGCCGGTGCGGCGAGCTCGTTCGCGAGTGGGCCGGGGTTCTCGCCGAGCAGCACGCTCAACCGGTTCATCGCTCGCGCGATCGCCGCCTCGAGGGGCGGGATGAACGTCCGCGTGTTGGCGTAGATGCTCTCGGCCTGTGCCACGTCGAGCGACGACGCGATGCCGCCCTCGAAGCGGATCCTCGTCAGGTCCACGATCTTGCCCTGCGAGGCGAGGTTCTGCCGCGCGACGTCGAGGCGGCGCTGGGTGGTGCGCAGGTCGACGTACGCGGACGCGACCTGCGCGATCACCGCGACCAGCACCGCGCGCCGATCCTCGTCGCTCGCCTCGAAGCTCGCCTGGGACGACTCGACCGAGCGCCGCACGCGTCCGAACAGGTCGACCTCCCAGCTCGCCGACACGCCGAGGCCCCACACCGTGGCGTCGTTGCCGCCGGGAAAGAGGGCATTGACGCTCGAGCGCTCGTAGTCGACGCCCGCGTCCGAATCGATCGAGGGGAACTCGGCGGAGCGCGTGGC
Organism: Candidatus Binatia bacterium; assembly: GCA_019749875.1. Classification (GTDB taxonomy): domain Bacteria; phylum Desulfobacterota; class Binatia; order UBA12015; family UBA12015; genus VGTK01. Next base: position 11,819 of record JAIEPK010000229.1, read on the forward strand.
GCGGTACAGCGCCTGCGCCTCGGCGACGCGGGCCGCGGCCAGCATCAGGTCCTTGTTGGCGATGGTCGCGCGCTCGACCAGCGAGCTCAGCTCGGCGTCATCGAACGCATTCCACCAGCGCCCGACGTCGCTGCCCGGGACCACCGCGAAGCCGGGCGGATCGGTCTGCCAGCCGGACGGAAGCGGTGGATCGGGGCGCACGTAGTCGGGCCCCACGGCGCACGCGCTCGCGAGAAAAGCGGCCGCGAGAAGGAGGATGGTCAGACGCATTCAAATACGATACGTACCGTGTAGAAACGGAGCAGGCCAGTCAAGTTGAGGTCCACGAGCGAGGAGAGCATTCGGACGCGGCCGGGTCGTGCACGCAGCGCACGTCTCGAGGCGCGCCCGGGCCGGACACGCGGCACGACGAGCGAGGAGACGCGCCCGGGGCGCCCGCGCAGCGAGAGCGCGCGTCGCGCCATCCTTCAGGCGTCGCTCGATCTGCTGCGCACGCACGGCATCGGCGGGGTGACCGCCGAGGCGATCGCCGAGCGCGCGAAGGTCAGCAAGGCCACGCTCTACCGCTGGTGGCCGTGCGCCGCGGCGACGGCGATGGACGCGTTCTTCGACGAGGTCTTCTCCAGGCTGCGCTCGACGGCGACCGACGATCCCCTGCACGACATCCGCACGCGCCTGCGCCAGGGCTCGCGCCTCATGGCCGGTGAGCTCGGCGACGTGCTGGCCGGACTCATCGCGACCACGCACACCGATCCGCGTCTCGCCGAGAGCTTCCGCGAGCGCTACGTCGAGCCCGGCCGCGACAATTTTCGTCGCCTCCTGCAGCGCGCCGTGGATGCGGGTCAGCTGCGTGCCGACCTCGACCTCGAGATCGCGCTCGACGTGCTTTCGGGCGTGTTCTTCTACCGTCGCCTGGTGCGCCACGAGGCCACGTCGCCGCGCGCCATGGACGCCGTGCTGTCGTTCGCGCTGGAAGGGCTGGCGCCGCGCGCCATCGCGCAAGGCTCCGGCGCCGCGGCGGCCCGGTCGTCGCGGC
>JAIEPK010000177.1 GCA_019749875.1 Candidatus Binatia bacterium
GCGCTGCGGGCGGAGCGCCGCCTGACGGGCTCGCGCAGCGCGACGCCGAGCGCTACGACGCGCCCGGGCGCGCATGTCGGCAGCCGGCGCGGAGGCCGCGGTCTTGTACGAAGCGCGCGCGCCGTCGTATGAGCGCGCGCGATGGAACGATCCGTTCGAAGCAACGACGCTGCCGCGCTGCGGGGTCGCGCCGCCGTGGTCGGGCTCGCCGAGCTGAAGCCGAGCAAGACCCCGGAGGGGCGCACGCCGCTCGGGCTCATCACCGAGGTGTCGCTCGCGGCACTCGCCGACGCGGGGCTGAAGCCCGCGGACGTCGACGGCATCGTCGTCTGCCCGGCGATGATGCAGTACTCGATGCTGTGGCCGTCGGTGGTCGCCGAGCATCTCGGGCTGAAGCCGACCTACCTCGAGTTCGTCGACCTCGGCGGCGCGACCTCGTGCGCGATGGTGGCGCGCGCCGCGACGGCGATCGCGAACGGCCAGGCGACGAACGTACTGTGCGTCAACGGCGACACCTGGGACCCGAAGGGCATGTACCTGAAGCCGCCGCCGCTGTTCTCGCCGCTGCGCGACTTCACCATGCCCTACGGCGCCGCCGGCGCGAACGCCGACTACGCGATGGCGGCGCGCCTGCACATGCATCGCTACGGCACGACCTCGCGGCAGCTTGCGAAGATCGCGGTCGACCAGCGCGCGAGCGCGCAGCAGAATCCCCTCGCGCTCTTCCACGGCAAGCCGCTCACGATCGACGACGTGCTGGGCTCGGCGATGGTCTGCGATCCGCTGCACCTGCTCGAGGTCGTGATGCCGTGCACCGGAGCCGAGGCCATCGTGCTGACGGCCGCCGATCGCGTGCAGGACTTCCCGCATCCGCCGGCCTGGGTGCTGGGCTTCGGTGAGCACCTCGAGCCCGATCCGTTCCAGCGCCCGGACTTCCTCGTCACGCCGGCCGTCGAGTCGGCTCGACAGGCGTTCGCGATGGCGGGGCTCGGCCCCAAGGACGTGACGCTGGCCGAGATCTACGACTGCTACACGAGCGCGGTCCTGATCGAGCTCGAGGACGCCGGCTTCTGTGCGAAGGGCGAGGGCGGACCGTTCCTCGAGTCGCACGACCTGACGTATGCCGGCGACTTTCCGCTCAACACCAACGGCGGCATGCTGTCGTTCGGCCAGCCCGGCCTGGGCGGCGGCATGACGCTCGTCGTCGAGGGCGCGCGTCAAGTCATGGGTCGCGCCGGAGCGCGGCAGGTCGAGCGCAACGACGTCGCGTTCGTCCACGGCAACGGCGGCACCTTCACCGAGGAGTGCTCGCTGGTGCTCGGGAAGGTCCGCTGACCGCGCGCGTCGTGCGCGGACGCCTCGTGATCATCGGGAAAGGAACGCCGCCGTGAGCGACCAGCAGATGCCCTCGTTTCCGCGCCCGCTGCCCGAGGTGGCGGGCGATGCCGCGCCGTACTGGCAGGCGCTCGCCGCGGGTCGAATCGAGCTGCCGCGGTGCGGCGCGTGCGGCAAGTGGATCTTCTACCCGCGTTCGTTCTGTCCGTCGTGCCTGTCGCGCGACGTGGCGTGGCACGCGGTCGCGCCGCGTGGCCGTGTGTACACCTGCTCGGTGGTGCGCAAGCCGACCAACCCCTGGTTCTTCGGCCGCACGCCGTACGTCTACGCGATCGTCGAGCTCGAGAACGGCGTGCGGCTACCGACGCAGATCGTCGCGTGCGATCCCGAGAAGGTCGAGATCGGCGACGTCGTCGATGCGGTCTTCGAGCGCGTCGACGACACGGTGACGCTGCTCCACTTCAAGCCGAGGTGAGCGAGCGCTCGTGATCGATCCCGCGTGAAGCGCGGGCCCAGCGTGGCGAGCAGAGGAGTGGGGCCCCGTTGGGCTTGGCCCAACGGGGCGAGGAGACGGGTCTCCTCGTGGGTGATCAGATCCCGCGCGAAGCGCGGGCCGAGCGTAGCGAGCAGAGGAGTGGGGCCCCGTTGGGCTTGGCCCAACGGGGCGAGGAGACGGGTCTCCTCGTGGTGATCAGATCCCGCGCGAAGCGCGGGCCGAGCGTAGCGAGCAGAGGAGTGGGGCCCCGTTGGGCTTGGCCCAACGGGGCGAGGAGACGGGTCTCCTCGTGGGTGATCAGAGCTTCATGTCGAAGAAGCAGAGCTTGTTGCCGTCGAGGTCGCGGACGTACGCGCCGTAGAACACCGGCATGCGCTCGCCCGGTGCGCCCTCGTCGCTCGCGCCGAGCGACATCGCCTTCGCGTAGAGCTTGTCGACGCCCTCGCGCGAGCCGCCCGGGATCGCGATCATGTTGCCGTTTCCGGGGCTCTGCGCGCCTCCGTCGTAGGGGGTGCAGATGGCGATCATGGGCTGGCCCATTCCGGTTCCGTAGAACTTGATGCGGTCCATGCCCATGAGCTGCTTGCCGCCGACGAGCGCCAGCAGCTCGTCGTAGAACTTGCACGCGCGGTCGAGATCCTTCGCTCCGATGGTGACGTATCCGATCATGGTGGGTTCTCCTCGGCGGCGCACTGAAGCGCACACGCCGGGGCGCGGCAAGAGCGCGGCGCGTCACCGCGGCTGCGGCGAATCGACCTGCGATGCGCGGCTCGTCGATCGGCGTCCGCCGTAGCTTGACGGCGCCGACGACCGAGGCGGTCCGCGCGCGGTCGCTCGGCGTCGAGGTGCGTCGACGGCGGGCGCGGACCGCTCGAGCCCGGCACTCACGTCGCATCGAGGCCGGCCCGCGTCGTCTTCTCGTCGTACGGCGTCCCGTCGCTCCGGCGATCGGTCGGCGGATCGCGTGGGACGGCGCTTGCGTGGCCGGAGCCTTTGGCCGAGGCTGCGGCTCGCATGGCCGACCACCGATCGATCGCGCTGCTGGACGAGATCCTGGAGCCGTGGCGCGCGACCATCGGCGGCGACTACGACGGCTACCGCAACCACGCGCAACGCGTGGCCCGCTTCTGTGGCGCGCTCGGCGTGAGCACCCCCGACACGCAGCACAAGATCGCGATCGCCGCGGCCTTCCACGACCTCGGCATCTGGAGCGCCGGCACGCTCGACTACCTGCCGCCGTCCGTGGCGCTCGCGCGTGACCATCTGTCGGCACGCGGTCTCGACGCGTGGGCTCCTGAGATCGAGCGCATGATCCTGCTGCACCACCGCGTGCGCAGCTGCGCGGGACCCGGCGACACGCTGGTCGAGGCGCTGCGCCGCGCCGATCTGGTCGACCTCTCGCTCGGCGTCATTCCGTTCGGCCTCGACCGCGCGCTGGTCGCGACCGTCAAGGACGAGTTCCCCAATGCGGGCTTCCACGCCTGCCTCGCGCGCCTGCTCGGCGGCTGGTTTCGCGCCCATCCGATGTCGCTGCCGCCGATGCTGCGCTGGTAGCCGCCCGCCCGCTCTCGTCGAGCGGTAGGCGTGCGATGCGTCTTGATCGCGAGGGGCGGAACGGTCCACAGTCGCGCGCGTGACTGCACGCCTTCGCATCGGTGCCGCTCTTCTCCTGACCGTCGTCGCGGCTTGCTCGGATGGCACGTCGTCTGCGCCGCCCGACCCGCCCGGTCCCGCCGCGACGCTGCGCCTGAACGAGGCGTGGCTCGCCGGCACGCACAACTCGTACTGGGTGGACCGCGGCGTCCGGCAGGACCTGTTCTCGAGCGGCGTGCAGGAGAGCCTGCTCGACCAGCTCGTCGCCGATGGGGCGCGCGCGATCGAGCTCGACGTCCATCCCGACGACCGCAATCCGCACCGCTACCGCGTCTTCCACACCGTGCCGGGGAACAGCCTGTGCGACGACCTGGCGGACTGCCTGCGGCCGCTGCGTCTGCTGCACGCGGCCCTGCCGCGCCATGAGACCGTGCACGTCGTGGTCGAGCTCAAGAAGTTCAGCGGCTCGAGCTTCGATGCGGAGCACTCGGTCGACGATCTCGAGGCGATCCTCGAGGAGTCGCTCGGGCCGTGGCTGTACCGCCCGCGCGATCTGCTCGACGCGTGCGACCCGGACGCGGCCGATTCCGATCCGGACCTGACGAGCTGTCTCGCGCGGGTCGGCTGGCCGAGCGTCGCGGCGATGCGCGGTCGCTTCGTCGTGAGCGTGCTGGGCAACTTCGACGACCTGCTGCCGCAGGCGAAGGGCACGCTCGACTGGGCGACGTTCACGCTGCACGGCGATCTCCGTACGCGGACCGCGTTCTCGATGGCGTCGTCCTGGAAGCTCGACTGGGACGCGCTGCCGCAGAAGATCCGCGACGAGCTGTCGCGCGACGCGCTCGAGCGTGCCCGGCGCCGTGCGGTCTTCCTGCAGGTGGAGGACACGGCCGATCCCAACCTGCCGGTGTTTCTCGAAGGCGGTGCGATGGTGCGCATCGACGGCGCGTTCACCGTCGCGCAGCAGCTCGAGCGCAGCGCGCTCGGAGCGCAGATCCTGCAGGGCGACACGCCGTGGATCCAGGCCGAGGATCGTGGTCCGGATCAGCCGCTCAGGCCGCTCGACGCGTCGCTCGGCGAGATCGTCGAGCCCGGCTCGCACGTCGAGCTGGTGGTGCCGGCGGGCGACGCGAGTGTGGCGCGCTGGCGCGACGTTCCCGCCGGGCGCGCGACGCGCTGGGCGACGCTGCCGTCGATCGGCGGAGAAAGCGACGCGCTGCCGTGCCTCGCCGCGGCGGCGGCGGACGACGACGAGGCGGACTCGCTGGCCATCTGCCGTGACAAGGTGCACGCGTCGCGCACGCCGGGTGCCGCGCTCGGCAGCGGTCGGCCCGACAGCGAGGCGTTGCACCTCGTGCGGCGCGTCTGCCGCGCGGGGCTGTGTCGCCAGGAAGACGTCACTCCGGTCGAGCAGGCGTCCGATGGCGCGGCCGCGGCGCCGATCGCGCGCGCCACGCTCGCGGAGCAAGCGACGGTCGGCGTCATGCTCGGGCTCGAGGTGACGGCCCGGGACGGTCGCTCGTGCGCGCAGGCGCTGGTCGCCGTCGACGCCAGCGACGACGGCGAGCCGCTCTGGCATCGGGCCGGCGAGCCGGAGTGTCTTGCCGAGCCGCTGCGCGCGCAAGGCTTGCTGGTGCTGGCGCAGGGCGGGAAAGGCGGGCCGGCCGTCTTCGCCGGCACCAGCGTCGCGATCGACGGGCGTCGCGACGAGCTCTGATGGCTCCGATCCGCCGCAGCCGTGGCTCTCCACGGGCGTGGCGCGCGGGTTGCCAGGAAGGAGCCGTTGTGCGGAAGTGCTGCGGTTCCGCCCGTCGCGGAACGTCCAGCCGGAGGCCAGCCGTGGGAGTGACCTACCATCGCAACGAGTTCGTCGACGACGCTGCCGCCACCATCAGCGTGCGCGCGAAAGCCTTCAACTACGGCCTGGGCTGCTTCGGCGGCGTCCGCGGCTACTGGGACGAGAAGCAGGGAGAGCTGAACGTCTTCCGCCTCGCCGACCACGTCGAGCGGCTGTTCGAGTCGGCGCACATCCTCGGGCTGCAGCCGACCGTGTCGCAGGACGAGGTCGCGAGCATCCTGTGCGAGCTGCTGCGGCGCAACGACGCGCGCGAGGACCACTACATCCGGCCGCTGTTCTTCGTCGACTCCGACGAGCTGTCGCCGACGCTGACCGACGTCCCGACGTCGCTCAGCATCTACTGCCTGCCGCTCGGCCGCTACTTCAAGAGCGAGAGCATCGACCTGTGCGTGTCGTCGTGGCGGCGCGTCGGCGACAACGCGATCCCGGCGCGTGCCAAGCCGACCGGTGCCTATCTAAATTCTGCGCTTGCGCGCGCGGAGGCGAAGCGCAACGGCTTCGACGACGCGATCGTGCTCACCGAGAGCGGCGAGGTCAGCGAGGCGAGTGCCGCGCACCTCTTGATGGTCCGGCGCGGCGAGCTGGTGTCGCCGCCCTCGACCGCCGACAACCTCGAGGGCATCACGCGGCGCAGCATCCTCGAGCTCGCGGCGGCGCCGCCGCTGAACCTGCGCGTCGTCGAGCGCAAGATCTCGCGCACCGAGCTCTACGTCGCCGACGAGGTGTTCCTGTCGGGGACGGCCGCGGAGGTGACGCCGGTCGCGAGCATCGATCGCCGTCGCATCGGCGGCGGCTCGGTCGGCCCGGTGACGAAGGCCATCGCGGCACGCTTCCGCGACGTCGCGCGCGGGGGCGATCCGGCCTACGCGTCGTGGCTCACGCCGGTATGGGGTGGAGCTGCGCAGCGCAGCATGGCCGCGTCCTGAAGCACGTCGCGCCGGATCCGGAAAAAATCGCGCGCCGCGCGCAGCGCGCGCAATGAACGGGATCGTCGTGCTCGTCTCCTCGATCATCGGAGGCGAACGACGATGAACCCGGAAACCACCACGGCGCGCGAGGCGCCCGACACGACACGGACGCGGCGCGGGTTCCTGCGCGACCTGACGCTCGGCTCGCTGATGGCGGCGACCGCCGCGACGGTGATCACGTCCACGGCCGAGGCCCAGACCGAGGCAGTGCCGGTGGAGAAGCCGCACCCGGGCACGATCAAGCTCTACCGCTTCCGCACGCGCAACACCGTGAGCTGCCGCGCGTGCCGCCTGCACCACCGCTACATGGTCTTCCGCACGCGCAAGATCGCGCGCAAGAACCGCGCGCATCCCGGATGCGATTGTCCGATCGAGCCGCAGTGGATCGAGCGCAAGACGTACCGGCTGCTGTTCAAGCACAACGGGGTGACGAAGGACGTTGCCAACCTGAAACCGACGGGAAGGCGCTGAGATCCGTCGACGGGAGGGTTCGAGAAGGGGCGACCGGCTAGCCGGCGAGAGGAGTAGGACAAGAGCTGCTCCACCAAGCGGGTCTGGGAAGGGACCGGCCCGCACCCCTCCTCGAGCCCTTCCGGTGACGGGCGGCGACGAGCGACACGAAACGAGCACCGACACGATCGATGAGACACGCGGACCGGGAGGTCTGGAGAAGGGGCGACCGGCTAGCCGGCGAGAGGAGTCAGGACAAGAGCTGCTCCACTAAGCGGATCGGACCCACCCTTCCGCACCCCTCCTCGAGCCCTTCCGGTCCGCGCGTCAGCTTCGTCGGGCGGCAAGCACCATCTGCGTGCAGCGGAAGAGCGCCATGGTGCGACCCGTCGCCTCGTTGGTGACGACCGCGTCCCAGACCTGCGTCTGCCGGCCGAGATGCACGGGCGTGCAGCGGCAGCTCACCCGCTCGCCGACCCGCGCCGACGCGAGAAAGTTGCTCTTGAGCTCGATCGTCGTGAACGAGGCGCCTTCGGGGATCGTGTTGCCGCAGCCGATCGCAGCACAGGTGTCGGCGAGAGCGATCACCGCCGGCGCGAACAGAAAGCCGGTGCCGGCGATCAGGTTCGGCGTCACGTCGATGTGGCCGAGCACCAGATCGCTCGCCGCGTGATCGAACACGCAGCCGAGCTGTCCGGGCACGAGCGGCGCGAAGAACGCGGTCGCGCTTCGGGCGCGCGCGATCGGGTCGGGGGGCTCGGGTCGGTCGGGTGCGCTCATGGCGCGAACTCTGTCCGCACCGGCGGGCCGGGACAAGACCGCCAAGGCGGACTCGCCGGTCCGGAATTGGCAGCGGAGAGACGTTGACAGGACGACGCGCGGCGCCGTAACCAGAAGGCGCCCGCCATGCCTTCCAAGTATCTCCGTCGCGACGATCAGGCCCTGCACTACGTGCACACCGGCCCGACCACCCTCCCGGACCGGCCGCCGGACACGTCGCACGGCGCGTGCGTCGTCTTCCTGCACGGCGAGGGCGGCAGCGCCGCCCTGTGGTCGCGCCAGCTCGCGCACTTCGCCGCCGCGCACAGCGCACTCGCGCTCGACCTGCCGGCGCACGGGCGCTCGTCGGGCCTCGACGGACCGCCGTCCATCGCGGTCGCCGCGCAGGTCGTCGCCGACTTCCTCGGCGGCGTCGACGCACCGCCGGCGGTGCTGGTCGGGCACGGCTTCGGCGGACACGTGGCACTCGAGGTCGCGCGCAGCCGACCCGAGGGCGTGCGCGCCGTCGTGACGCTCGGCACCGCGGCGCGCGCGGCGATCCCCGACGACGCCATCGACAAGCTTCGTCAGGTGGTGCGCGGCCGGCTCGGGCAGCAGTTCGACACGCCGTACTTCGGCGCGTCGCCCGACATGGGCCTCATGCGCGAGTGGTGGGGCGAGCTGGTGAAGACCGATCCCAAGGTCCGTCTGTCCGATCTGCTCGCGTACCGCGGCTCGCCGCTGGCCGAGCACCTCGGTCGGATCACGCGACCCGTGCTGGTGCTGGTCGGTGAGGCCGACAGGCTCTGTGCGCGCGCCGGTGCCGAGGAGCTCGCCGGTGCGCTGCGCGACGCACGTCTCGAGAGCATCGCCGACGCCGGCCACGCGCTGCACCTCGAGAAGGCCGCGGAGGTGAACGCCGCGATCGAGCGTTTCGTGCGCGAGAGAGCGACGGCATGAGCCTGCGCAACGAGATCGCCGTCGTCGGCGTGCACGAGCACCCGCGCCGCTGGGCACCGGACAAGACGGCGTTCCAGATCGCCGCCGAGTCGGCGCGCGGCGCGCTCGACGACGCCGGGCTCACGATCAAGGACGTCGACGGCTACGCGACCTCGGGTGTCGGTCCGATCGGCGCGCTGTCGATGTGCCATCACCTGAACCTGAGGCCGGACTGGATCGACTCCACCGCGATCGGCGGCTCGTCGTTCGTCGCTCAGGTGGCGTACGCGGGTGCGGCGATTCGGGCAGGGCTGTGTCGCACGGTGCTGATCACGTACGGCGCCACGGCGGCCTCGGAGCGCTTTGCGATCGGCACCGGGGGTGGCTTCTCACAGGATCCGCCGGACGCGTTCGACATCCCGTACGGCCCGACCATCGTCGGCGCCTACGGCATGGTCGCGCAGCGCCACATGCACGAGTACGGCACGACGAGCGAGCAGCTCGCCGAGATCGCCGTCACCATCCGCCGCCACGCGAGCCTGAATCCGAACGCGAAGTATCGCGACCCGATCACGGTCGAGGACGTGCTCGCGTCGCGCGTGATCTCGTCGCCGCTGCACCTGCTCGACTGCTGCATGATCTCGGACGGCGGCGGCGCGCTGGTCGTCACGTCGGCCGAGCGTGCGCGCGATCTGAAGAAGCGTCCCGCGCTGGTTCTCGGCGCGGGCGTCGCGAACCGGCACAACGGCATCGGCCAGCGCGACATCCTCGACATCGCGGCACGTCAGTCGGGAGCAAAGGCGTTCGAGCGTGCCGGCGTCAAGCATGCGGACGTCGATCTCTGCATGATCTACGACTCGTTCACCATCACCGTGCTGTCGACGCTCGAGAACCTCGGCTTCTGCAAGCTCGGCGAGGGCGGTCCGTTCGTGCAGAACGGACGCATCGGCCTCGGCGGGGAGCTGCCGGTGAACCTCGACGGCGGCGGCCTGTCGTCGAACCACCCCGGCATGCGCGGCATCTTCCTCGTCATCGAGGCCGTCAAGCAGCTGCGCGGCGAGTCCGGCGACAGACAGGTCGAGGGCGCGCAGATCGCCCTCTGCCACGGCACCGGCGGCTGGCTCGGCATCAAGCACAGCGGCGCGACGCTGATCCTTGGAGCGGGCTGAGTGCGCAACGTCGAACGCAGACCCGCACGCGCCGCGTGCGGCCGACCGAAGGGAGCGCGGGGAGTGGGGCCCCGCGCGGCTCTGCCGCGTGGGGCGAGGGGTCGCGTGACCCCTCGTCGAGACACCGGCTGGCTCGGCATCAAGCACAGCGGCGCGACGCTGATCCTGGGAGCGGGCTGAGTGCGCAACGCCACACACAGACCTGCACGCGCGGCGTGCGGCCGACCGAGGGGAGCGCGGGGAGTGGGGCCCCGCGCGGCTCTGCCGCGAGGGGCGAGGGGTCGCGTGACCCCTCGTCGAGACACCGGCTGGCTGGGCATCAAGCACAGCGGCGCGACGCTGATCCTGGGAGCAGGGTAGGGCGGATCATGGCCGAGACGACGTACAAGAAGCCGGTGCCGCGCATCGACGAGGAGACGCGCGGCTACTGGGAAGCCTGCCGCAGACACGAGCTGGTCCTGCAGCGCTGCGGCAAGTGCCGGACGCTCCGCTACTACCCGCGCGCCGTGTGCCCCGAGTGCCTGTCCGACGAGGTGCGCTGGGAGCGGATGAGAGGTCGCGGCACGGTCTACACGTTCACGGTCACGTACCAGAACCAGGCGCCCGGCTTCCGCGACGAGCTGCCCTACGTGCTCGCGTACGTGACCCTCGACGAGGGCCCGCAGATGCTCACCAACGTCGTCGGCTGCAAGCCCGATGAGGTCGAGATCGGAATGCCCGTCGAGGTGACCTTCGAAGACGTGAGCGACGAGATCGCGATCCCGCGCTTCAAGCCGGTCGCGAGCTGACGAAAGACGCGGGCGACCCTGCGGGCGTCCAGCGCGAGGAAGCATGAACAGCCAATCGAGGAGCCGCGGCTTGGCCGCGGCGACGAGGCCCATCGGAGCAGCGCAGGCGAGCGCGCGGAGCGCGCACGCCGAGCAGAGCACGGGGGCGAGATGATCTTGGACCTTCATCTGCACTCGGAGGCCAGCGACGACAGCCGAGCTCCCGTCGAGGCCTACCTGAAGATCCTGCAGCGCAAGCGAGCCGAGCGTCCGCTCGACGGCTTCGTGCTCACCGAGCACCGCAAATTCGATCCGCACGCCGACTACCGCGACCTCGAGGACAAGTACGGGTTGCGCATCCTGCGCGGTGCCGAGGTCGAGACCGAGTACGGCCACATCCTCGTGTTCGGCGTGAATGCCGACATCCTGCGCCGCTTCGATTTCGCGAACGTCCGCCTGCCCGCGCAGGAGGTCATCACCGAGGTCGAGCGCATGGGCGGGATCGCGACGCCGTGCCACCCCGGACGCGTCAACGTCGGCCTGTGCGCGCACTACGAGACCAAGCCGCCGCTCGAGGGCGTGGTCGCAGTGGAGGCGCTCAACGGCGGCAGCAAGGCGATGGAGAACGAGCGCGTCAAGGATCTGATGGTGCAGTACGGCTACCACGGCTTCGGCGGCAGCGACTCGCACCTGGTCAGCTTCATCGGCGTGTGCGCGACCGAGTTCGAGCACGACATCGCGGACGAGGAAGGCCTCGTGGCGGCGCTCAAGGCAGGCGCGTATCGTGCCGTGGACTTTCGCCAGCGGACCGTGCAGCAACCGGGCGAAGAGGGGCGAGCAGGCTGATCGTCGCCCGCCGCGTCGCGCACCGCCCGATCAGCTCGGCGGGCTCATCGAGCGTGGCCGGCGAAGACGACGGATCAGATCGCGTCTTGACGGCTCGTCAGCCGCGGTCGAGCATGGTGGGGTCGAAGACGGTCGGCGGGCCCGGGTCGTCGCCCGCGGGGGACTTCGAGCCGACGAGCGGCGTCACGGGACAACCTTGCAGCACGAGAGTCGTTGCGAGCAGCAACACCGGCGGCAGCCAGCGATCGAAGGTCGTGCGGTGCCTTCGCTGCGAGGTCCCCGAGGACATCTTTTGCTCATAGCCCGAGGCCCTGCGATCGGCAATTGAGGGGAAGGAATGCGGCGAGCGGAGAGGACTTCACGACCAACGCGGCGTGCAGCGGCGGACGCGCGAGCGAAGGCGATCGCATGAGCGACCCGCGACCAGGACGAGATCGCATGAGCGCGGCTCCGCGCGCCGAGGGGCGCACGTGAGCGCCACGCCGCGCCGTCACAAGAAGCCGCTGTCACCCGCGCGGCAGTGGATCGAGTATGCCGGCATCAGGGCGCTGCTGGGCGCGTTGCGCGCGATGCCGCTCGAGCGCTCGAGCGACCTCATGGCGAAGCTCGTCGGTGCCGGCGTGCTGGTGTCCGCGCGACTCCGGCACGTCGGCATGGACAACCTGAAACGCGCGTTCCCCGAGCGCGACGAGCGCTGGCACCGTGAGGTTCTGCGCGGCTCGTTCCGCAGCCTCGGTCGTCTCGCGGCCGAGGTCGCGTGGTTCGACGACTTGCGTCCGGGCAACATTCGCGAGCGCATCGGCTTCACCAGCCCCGAGTCCGAACATCACTGGCGCAACATCGTGCGCGGTCGACGGCAGATCATCGCGACCGGACACTTCGGCAACTGGGAGCTGTTCGCGCAGGCGCAGGGCCTGATGGGCCATCCGATCCACATCGTGCATCGCCCGCTGAAGAACGCGCGCCTCGACGACCTGCTGAACGATCTGCGCTCCCGCGCCGGTACCGACGTCATCTACAAGCACGCCGCGGCGCGCGAGATCCTGCGTCTGCTGCGCGCGGACGAGATGGTCGCGATCCCGATCGACCAGCACGCGATCGGCACCCAGGGGACCCCGATTCCGTTCTTCGGCCGGCTCGCCGCCACCACCACCGCGCCCGTACGGTTGTCGCAGCTCACGCGCGCACCGCTGTCGGTCGCCGTCCTGGTCCGACGCGGCGAGACCAACCAGCACGACATCCTGGTGCGGCCACCGATCGAGCCGCCCCCACCGACGCGCAGCGAGACCGTGCTGCGCGACGTGATGACCCGGGTCAATCTGGAGTTCGAGGAGGTCGTGCGGCAGTACCCGGAGCAGTGGCTCTGGATGCACCGTCGCTGGCGGCTGGGTTAGTCGCCACGAGTGGGGGCGAGGTCTCCGCTCGGCGCGCGCCGGCATCCGGCGCAGTCAGCTCGGCGGTGCTCGCCTCGAGGCTCCGCCGGCGCCGGGCCTTCGCGCCGTGTGCGGTGCGAAGGCCGGTGACCCATCTTTGCCTTGCGGGGCGCCGCAGGAGGGGGCTATGAAACCGCCCCATGTCCGGGTCTCGGAGTCGACGGCGCAGGAAGCGCGCGGCGGCCGCGAAGCGCAACGGCAAGACCGCCGCGGTCCGCGCCGCGAGCGAGGCGGTGCGGCGCAAGGCCGCGCCGGTCGCGA
>JAIEPK010000668.1 GCA_019749875.1 Candidatus Binatia bacterium
GTCGCGTTCTCGTTCGGCGAACATTCTACCCGTCAAGTCAGCTTTAGCGCCCCACCGCGTCAGCGGTTTAGTTCAACGACACAGCTCAGCAGCCGGCGGGGCTGAGTGAGCTACACATCACGAAAAGCCGTCATGCCCCGCCGGTCTGCTGCAGCGTCTGGTTCGGCGCGGCTCTCGCGGGTTTGGCACCGCCCGGCCGGCCCGGCTCAGCCGGCGGGCTGTGCGGCGGCCCGCTGGATCGCCTCCACCTGCGTCGGGTAACAGTGGATCACCGCCGCCAGTTCCCCGGGCGTCATCTTCTGGGCCACGGCCAGCGTCAGGAGCGGGATGGATTCGCCGGCGTGGGCCGCCACGTAGGTCGCCCCCACCAGCCGGCCCTGGTGCGTGTACAGGGCGGCGAAACCCTCCGCCGACCCGTCGATCACAGCCCGCTCGACTTGCGACAGTTCCATCCGGTGCGTCTCGATGGCCATCCCCCGCCGCTCCGCCTCCTGGGGCGTGACCCCAACCTGGGCCACCTCAGGGTCCGTGTACGTGCAGTGCGGGATGACCAGTTCGGACACCCGCTTTCCGGCCCCGTCCAGCGCATTCGCCACCGCCAGTTTGGCCGTTGCGATCGCCGCGTGCGTGAACTTCTCCGGCTGGGCGACGTCGCCGGCCGCGTAGACCGCCGGGTTGGCCGTTCGGAGGTGGTCGTCGGTCTCCACGCCGGACGGGCGGAACTTCACGCCGGCCGACTCCAGCCCGAGGCCGTCAACCCGGACACGGCGGCCGGTCGCAAGTAGCAGGGCATCGTAGGGGAGTTCCGTGCCGTCGCCCAGCACGGCCCGTCGCCGCCCGCCGTCCACCGACGTGACGCGCTGGCCCAGCCGCAGCCGCACCCCCTCGGCCGCCAGCCGCCCGGCCAGCAGGTCGGACGCCGCCGGCGCCTCGGACGGCAGCAGGCGGTCGCCGCTCCCGACGAGATCGACCTCGCTCCCCAGCCGGCGGAGCGCCTGGGCGAGTTCGCAATTCACGATCCCGGCCCCGATGCAGACCACCCGCCGCGGGAGTTCGGTCAGCTCGAACACGGTCTCGTTCGTCAGATACGCGGCCGCCGCCAGCCCGGGGAGGTCCGGGACGGCCGGACCGCTGCCGGTGGCGATGAGCGCCCTGCGGAAGCGCAGCCGCTGACCGTCCACCTCGACCGCGTCCGGGCCGACGAACCGGCCGTCGCCGAGGAACACGTCGATCCCCGCCCCGGCCGCGACGGACACGGCGTCGAAGCTGCCGCTGAACGCCCGCATCTCTCGCACCCGGGTCATGACGGCGGCGAAGTCCACCCGGGGGTCGGCCTGGAGCGCGTAGCCAAACTTTTGCCCGTCCCTGGCTTGGTACACCGCTCGCGCGGCGCGGAGCAGCGACTTGCTCGGCGTGCAGCCGAAGTTGACGCAGGTGCCGCCGGTCAGGTTGCGTTCGACCATCGCCACGGCGTGGCCGACCTTGGCGGCGGTGACGGCGGCGGTCAGCCCGGCCGGGCCGCCGCCGAGGACCACCAGGTCGTACCCGTCCTTCGGCCGCGGCGGCCGCCAGTCGGGCGGGTGGCCCTGGGCGATCTGCTGGCGATTCGGCGCGTCGAAAGGCAGAATCGAGGGGGTGCTCATGCTCTCCTCCTGTGGCTATCGGTGCGGGTTCGCTTGGGTGGGGCAATCGACGTGCCGCCGAACTTCTAATTAGATTGCGCCAGCGCAATCTATCCCGGCGGCCGCGGCCGGGTTTAGCCGCGCGACCGACGGTCGCTAGGCTAACCCCGGAACGACCGCTTGTCAAACCTTGCGCCGGAAAACGACGTGCCAGTTACCGGGGAGGAATCGCCCCCCACGCCGAACTTAAATTCGCCCGGTCTGGGCTAACGCCCCAAGGGCAGTGCCCCCACCTGCCGAAGCCGGCGCGACGCGACTCCTCGGTCGGTTCCCGCCTCGCTCGATCGAGCACCCTTCGCCACCGCGGGCAGCCGTGCCCAGACTTCGGCCGACCTGTCTAATTCCGGCACGGCCACAGCCGTTCGCGCCCCGGCGCAAGCTCCTCATGTCCGCTCTCCTCGCCGACCAAGCCCCGCCAGCAGCCGGTCCGCCGGGCTCAGCACCCCGCCCGGCCCGCGGTTCAGCACGTGCGTGTAGATCATGGTCGTCGTCACGTCCCGGTGACCGAGCAGCTCCTGCACCGTGCGGATGTCGCTCCCGTCCTCGAGCAGGTGCGTCGCGAACGAGTGCCGGAACGTGTGACACGTGGCCCGCTTCGCGATCCCCGACGCGAGCACCGCCCGGCGGACCGCCTGCTGCACGACGGTCTCGTGCAGGTGGTGCCGCCGGCGCTGCCCGGTCTCGCGCTCGACGTACCCACGCGTCGCGGGAAAGACCCACTGCCACGGCCACTCGCGCCCGGCCGACGGCAGCTTGCGCGCGAGCGCGTCGGGCAGCTCGACCCAGCCGGCCCCCTGCACGACGTCGCGCCGGTGCTGCGCGCGCACGCGCTCGAGGTGCGACGCGAGCTCGTCCGCGACGATCGCCGGCAGCATCGTCACGCGATCCTTGTCGCCCTTGCCGCGCCGCACGACGATCTGCCGGCGCCCGAAGTCGACGTCCTTCACGCGCAGCCGGCAGCACTCGAGGAGGCGCAGGCCGGAGCCGTAGAGCAGCGTCGCCATGAGCCGCGTGACGCCCTGCATCTCCGACAGGACGGCGCGTACCTCGTCCCGCGACAGCACGACGGGCAGCCGCTCGGGGCCGCGCGCACGGACCACGTCGTCGAGCCACGGCAGCTCCACGCCGAGCACCTCGCGGTAGAGGAAGAGCAGTGCCGCGAGCGCCTGGTTCTGGGTCGACGCGGCGACCTTCCGCTCGGTAGCGAGCGCGCTCAGGAACGCCGTCACGTGTGCCGCGCCGAGCGTCGCGGGGTCCTTGCGGCCGTGGAACTCGTGGTAGCGGCGCATCCAGCCGAGGTACGCTTCCTCGGTCCGCGGGCTCAGGTGCTTGACCCGCATCGCCGCACGCGCGCGGTCGCCGAGCCGGGGTGCGGGCCGCGGGTCACCCGACGCGGCGGCGGCAGTGTACGGGCGCTCGCCCCCCTCGCGCACGAGCGCCGCTCCACCCCTCGAGAGCGAGGCGAGCGTCGCCGTGCGTCCCCAGGGGCGCGTGGCGAGAGCGGCGGCGTGGCCGAGGTCCGCGTGAGCCATCAT
The DNA here is from genome assembly GCA_019749875.1 of Candidatus Binatia bacterium. Lineage (GTDB taxonomy): Bacteria > Desulfobacterota > Binatia > UBA12015 > UBA12015 > VGTK01. The sequence goes on from JAIEPK010000668.1 coordinate 3,218, forward strand.
GCATTCGAAGTGCTTGACGCGAGCTTGTGCGTGGCCAAGCTAGGCGCCGTGTTCGACTTTTGCAATGCACGACGACGCATCGACACGTCGCCGCTGCGATCGAACCCACCCGATGTCCGCTGGAGCGGACACCAGCAGCCGACGCGCGTCCACCGTTGTCGCCGCGGCACTCCTCGGCGGGCCCGGCTGACGTTCAGGCAATCACGGCCAGACGTGAAGCACGCGAGAGGGTGCGCTCAGAGCGAGAGGACGCGCACCTGCCGGAAGGGCGCCGCGAGTCGCTGCATGTCCACCGGGTCACCCGTTGCGATGACTGGCTGCTCGAACTGCAACGCGAGGGCGACGACGAACGCGTCGATTGCATGCGCCGAGGAGAGCTTCACACGGGCCAGCAGCCGACCGGCCCGTTGTGCGATCGGTCGCGTGAGATCCGATACGCCGATCCCGCGGCCGTTCAGGATCCGATCCACGGCCGCATCGCGGCGTGGGTCGCGGCAGACCTCCGCGAGAACGGGCACCGGAACGCGGACGAGGGCGCCGCGTTCGTGGGCGATGGTCAGGATCGCCCGCACACGGTCACGCAGCGCACCGCGACGATGGGCGAAGGCGAGCGCATGAACCGCCTCCGCATCGAGAATCAGCGTCTCGGCCACGCGCGACGCGCCTTTCTCAGCGCCTCCGGAGAGATCGGCCCGACCGTCCGATCGAGCTCGCCGAGGAACTCTCCGAGCTGCTCCCGCTCCAGCTCGTGCGCGATGGCACGGGCGACGAAGCCGGAGAGTCCGCGCGTGCCGACTCGGCGTCGCACCGCCGACGCGAGAGTACTCGGAACGCTCACGGACAGTCTCGCCGCCGGCTCGCTCATGACGCGCACCTATCCGAGCGGGAATCGCGCAGCAATGTCAGACCACGCAAGAACCTCTCGGTACCTCACGCGGTCGTACTTCATCGATCGACCGTGGCGCTGCCTCGCTCACCGCGACCGGCATCCTCGGTACAGACGATGTCGCCGAGAATCCGATCGCAGAGCTCGTGCCAGCGCAGCATCGCGCCGTGCCGGAACCCGCGCGACGCGACCACGGGATCCTCACCCGACAGCAGGACCTGCCCTGCCTTCGCCGTGTTCCCGTCCCCGCCGACGATCAGCCACAGGACGATGAATGCCGGCGCGATCAGCCAGCATGCGGTAGACGACGCCACCGCGCCGTCGCCGGCGCCGGCCGGGATCGCAGCGGGAGGAGCACCACGATGACGATCACCATCACCGCCTTCGAACGCTCGCCCGACGGCGGCCAGGGACTCGCGCGCGACACGCGCGTGCGCTGGGCGCTCGAGAAGGTCGGCCAGCCCTACGAGGTTCGTCTGGTCTCGTTCGCGGCGCTGAAGGAGCCCGCGCATCTGCGCCTGCATCCGTTCGGCCAGATCCCGACCTACGAGGAAGGCGACGTCGCGCTGTTCGAGACCGGTGCGATCGTTCTCCATCTCGCCAAGCGTCACGCGGGCCTCTTGCCGGCGGATGCCCGTGCACGGGCACGCGCGATCGCGTGGATCTTCGCCGCGCTCAACACGGTCGAGCCGCCGATCCTCGAGCTCGTGACGGCGAAGCTGCTGGAGGCCGACGCGCCGTGGAGCGCGCTGCGGCTGCCGCTGGTGAAAGATCGCGTCCGCGTCCGGCTGCGGCAGCTCTCCGCGCACCTCGGCGATGCGGACTGGCTCGACGGTGCGTTCAGCGCGGGGGATCTCATGATGGTGTCGGTGCTCCTTCGGCTCCGATCGTCGGGGCTGCTCGACGAGTTTCCGAACCTGCGTGCGTACGTCGCTCGCGGGGAGGCGCGTCCGGCGTACGAGCGGGCGTTCGCCGCGCAGCTGGCCGTCAACACGGCACCGCCAGCGGACGGCTGATCGAGCGTTCCCACGCGCCCGCGACATCATCGTCGAGCGGGATGTCAATCACACGAATCTACGGGCTGCCTAAACGTCGCTTCGAGTGGTCGGGGCCGCCGCCGGCTTCCGCGCATCCACGATCAACGACACGAACCCGATCCGCCCGTCGCGGTTGCGATGATCCATCATCAGCGACCGGTACACCGGCCCGCTCGCGAGCGGCCACTCGTTGTAGTGGAAGCGCCCGCGCTCGTCGCAGTACTCGAGCAGGTCGACCTCGAAGCCCGCACCGGCGAACACGTCGACGAAGCCGCGGTACTCGTAGACGATCTTGTGGTCCGCCGCCGGATGGTCCGGCGGACCGGGCCCACCGACCTGGACCGTCGCCTGGTACTCGGGGTCGGGGAAGTTGCGATCGGGCACGGCGCAGCGGAGGAAGCCGCCGGGCTTCAGGAACTCGAAGCACAGCCGCGCGGCGGCGCGACCCTCGTCCTCCGTCAAGTGCTCCCACACGTGCTCGCACAGCAGCGCGTCGGCGCGACGCTCGCCGAGCGACGCCTGCCACGTGCGGCGATCGAGCAGGTCGAGCTGCTCGCGGTGCGTCGGGATCCAGCCGTCCCAGCGCTGCTCGCCGGCGCCGATGAGGATGCGCAGCGGATCGACGAGAGGGATCGCCGGTGCCCTGCTCACGAGGCACGCCCTGCGGGAATCGGCACGGGCCCCACCCACCGGGGCGTCACGGCCCTCACACCCCTTCCGCGAAGCACAGCACGTACCCGTCCGGATCCTCGACGTAGAAGTCCACCGTCCCCCACGGCCGCGCCCCGAGCGCCTTCGCGATCGGCGCACCGCGCCCGACCAGCTCGGCGTGCAGCTCCACGACCCCCGCGACGGTCAAGTACGCGTCGAGGTGCTCGCCGTCGCTGCGGTGCGCGCGCTCGGCCGCGAGCTTCGGCGCGCACTTCAGGTGGATCACCGCACCGTCGCGCGACACGCTCGCGTAGAACTCGTCGTGCACGAAGTCGCGACGGAACCCGAGGCGCTGCTCGTAGAACGCGAGCGCGCGAGCGAGGTCGTCGACGAGCAGCTGCGGTGCGGCGTTCCGGATCGAGGTCATCGGACTCCCTCCTGCACGCGCTCGCGTGCTTCGGATCAGCGGACCGTGGGCAAGGCGCGGATCGCGGCCAGGAACGCGTCGGGATCGAGCGGGCTCAGCAGCACGCCGTACCCGGCCGTGGTCGGGACGTAGACCGCGCGGTCGACGTCGGTCAAGTAGAGGAGCGCCTTCCCTCCCCCCTCGAGCCGGAACCAGCCGGACCGATACCCGGGCATCGACGATCCGGCGGTACGGCGTGTCGGACGCAGCGCGGCGTCGGTCGCCAGGTTCACGCGTCGCGCCTCGGCAGGAAGCAGCTCTTCGCGCGAGATCAGCCGTCCGAAGTAGTCGCCGCGAAGGCGTAGTCCCGCGTCGGACACCTCGAAGCGCGCGGTCCGGGATGCGATCAGGGGGACGCTCACGAGCGCCATCACCAGCGCCACGATCAGGACGGGGATCAGCATGATGAGCCACACCGAGCGCGTGGCGGGCGCGATCACGAACTCCTGCATGGACCACCTCCTGCCGCAGGGACGCCGTGTCGCGGCTGTTCTCCCCCGCCTCCGTCGCGCTTCTGCCACCGCCGGCGCCCGGATGCGAGCGGAACGACGCTACATCCCCGGGATCGGCAGGACCTCCATGATCTCGACCGCTTCGCCGGGGAAGATCGCGAAGTGCGGATGCCTCTCGAACATCCGGGCCTCGTCGCGACCGAGAATTCTCCTGCCGCGCGCGCGACGGCCCGTCCAGCCATCGGCGGAGGACACGCACCGACGCCGTCCAGGCGGCATCGGCGCGGCGACGCCGCGCCGACGCTAGCACCGATCGGCGGGCGCTCCCTCGTCGCACTTCTTGCAGTCGAGCATGGTGCCGAGCCGCGACCTTCTGCCGGCCTCGCCGAGCACCCACGGCCGCTCGACCAGTGGTGGATCGTGCCGCACGTGCTGGAAGTGCCCGCACGCGAGCTCGGCGACCCAGTGGCGCTGGTCGTCCAGGTGATAGCCGGTGATGGGTTGCTTCATCTCACGGCGACGCCACCAGCAGATCCATGATCGCGACGTCTCCCCGGCCGCGCGCCAGGTCGACCGGTGTGCGGCCGTCCGCATCCAGCGCGCCGGCGTCGGCACCGTGCTGCAGGAGAACCTCCACCAGCGCGCGGTGCCCGCGCAGCGCCGCCTCGTGCAGCGGCGTGAATCCGTGCTGCTGCGCGACGTTCGGGGACGCCCCGGCCGCCAGCAGGCGCTTCGTCAAGTACAGCGCCAGCTCGGGATCGGAGTGCGCGGCGGCGCTGTGCAGCGGACGCACGCGCATCGCGTTGCGCGACGGTGCCGCGACGTCGGCGTGCGCGTCGAGCAGCACGTCGAAGACCTCGCGCCGGCCGAAGAAGCACGCGTAGCCGAGCGGATGGAAGCCGTCCGGCGAGAAGGCGTCGGCATCGGTCGGGTGCTTCGCGACGATCGCCCGGACGCGCGGCGCGTCGCCGAGCACGCTGGCCTCGAAGACGTCGAGATCGTCTCGTCCGGCGGCGAGTCGCCGGGCGATCGCGTCCTGCCCGGCGTAGACGGCGACACAGACCAGCGACACGCCGCTCCGGTCGCGCGCGCTCGCGACCCGGAGGTCCGCGGCGATCGCGTCGTCCACGGCGCGTGCGTCGCCGGCGTGGATCGCCGCGATCACGGCATCGACGTCGCGCTCGTAGGGGACGAGGGTCTCGGGGCGATCGCGCTCGCCGAACGGCGGCCCGGCTCCTTCTCGCGGCAGCCCGTCGTGGACGTCGAGCCACGGCGCCTTGGAGTCGATCATGAAGTGCCGCTCCGCCTTGCGGCCGGGATCGACGTCGAGCGTGCCGAGTCGCAGGCCGAGCAGCTCGGGACGCGACGCATCGCGCTTGTAGATCGGCGACCCGCAGCACGACGCGAAGTAGCGGTCGACACCCGGGCTCGAACGCCAGCTCGACAGCCGCTGCCTGCCTGTCGTCAAGACCAGGTCGGACGCCCGGACTCCGCACGTCGTGCCGAAGCTCGACCCGGAATGCTTGCGGCATCGCCAGCAGTGGCAGAGCGTGACCGGCCCCACGAGTGCTCCATGCACCTCGTATCGAACTTTCCCGCAGGCACACGAACCTTGCAGCATGCAAATGCCCCTGTTCGGCGCGACCGCCTCGCGAGCGACCCGCCTTTCCACTCGACGGCCGGATGCCGTCGCGCCCCGCCGGCAGCGGTGCTCGACCGGCGCGGGCAACGTCAAGCTACGGCGTCGAGCGCAAGATTGCAACGAGCCCCCCTCGCGACGTTCGTCCGGGCGCGCGGACATCGGGTGTCCTGTACAGCGGACGCGCACTGGACAGCCGCTGGTGTCGCACGAGCGTCGGCCGCGCGTCGCGGCTCGGCGTCAGCGCATCAATCACGCAGCGCGGCGATCCGCTCCGCGACGCCGTGGCGCTCGTACGTCCACGCGAACCGCGACGCGTGCGCAACCTGGACGATCAACGCCGGCACGCGGCGGGGCCGCAGCTCCGCGCGCGCGGCGGCGAACACGACCTGCTTGACGCCGGGATCACGCTCCGGCGGAGCGACGACGTCGCTGCGCAGGCAGAACCGCGACGTGAACTCACGCAGCGCGACGCCGACCAGCACCACCAGCGACGGTCGAACCACGTCCAGGATCTCCTGCAGAAAGGGCGCGCAGGTGTCCATCGCGGAGATCGCGTCGATCTGGCTCTTTCGTGCGGCGCGATGGAACGCCATGTTGGTCTTCACCACCCGCGATCGGATGGCCTCGGGGTCGCCGCCGACGAGGGGCCCGAGCAGCACACGGAGCCCACGGTTCTCCTGCCAGTCGCAGTCGAGGACGTCGTGCTCGCCGTTCTCGTGGAACGACGCCGACGCAGAGGCGATGCGGCCGTCGTGGTGCGTGCGGCCGTCCGGATTCGTGGCCGCGGGATCGCCCGCCGGGTTGATGCCGAGGACGAGGATCGGCGCCTCGTGCACCGGGCCATAGAAGATCTTGTAGCGAGAGCGGTCGGGGAGTCCGGTCGCGCGCACGAAGCGCGCTTCGAGATCGCGCATGAAGTCCGTGCGCGCAGAGTCCATGGACGTCGGGTTCATGCGGTGGCGTCGCCTCGTCGCGTCAGGCCAGCCCGAGCCGCAGCGCGTGCGCCGCGAGCTCCGCGCGCCGCCGCGCCCCGAGCCGCGTCATCAAGCGCCGGATCCGGTCTTTCACCGCCGCCGAGCTCAAGTGCACCGCGCTGCCGATCTCCTGGTTCGAGGCACCGCGCGCGACGTGCTGCAGGATGTCGACGTCGACGTCGTCGAGGCTCAAGCGCCGCGCGAGATCGACGCGCGTCGCGCGCTTGACGTCGACGAGAAAGGCCTCGTTCGCGTCGCGCTCGGGGGTGACGCCGAACACGACCTGCGCGATCGCATCGCGCAGCCCGCGCGCGATGCGCATGCGCTCGTCCTGGAGCCCGTCGGCCGACGAGCGGTGCGACGGTCCGGACTCCACGGCTCCCTCGTCGTCGAGCGGGCGACAGACGCCCACCCGGCCCACCATGCGACCGTCACGCCACACCGGACCGCTGTGCGCCTCCATCGCGACCACGCCGCCGTCCTTGCGCTTGACCTCGATGCGGAACGTCTGCCGGTCGTACGGCTGCTCGACGCGGTGCCGGATCGCCTCGACCGCCGACGCCATGGTGCCCTCGCCGAGCACGTCCATGAACGAGCGGCCGAGGAAGCCGCCGCGATCGGCGCGGTCATAGCCGAACACGTCGCACGCGAACGCGTTCAGGTAGGTGAAGCGCCCGTCGAGGTCGAGCGTGTAGACCACCGCCGGCAGCGACTCGAGGACGGCGAAGAAGTCGAGGTCGAACGTCACCCGCGCGGCGGGGACATCCTGCGGCAGCGCCGGCGCCGGCGCGCCGCCCCGGGCACGGGCACCACGCGGTGAGGGCGAGGTTCGGGGTCGCGCGGGTGAAGGAGGACGTGCCATCGCGCCAACGGCTTAGCGTCCCGGCGGCGTCTCCACCAAGCACCGGGCACGCGGAGCCGGATGGCCGAACACGACCGCGGGCCGTCCACCCGATCGGGTGGGCCGCACCCGCCGAATGGCGGTTTCCCCGTGGATCGCACGATGCGGCGTTGACCAACCGAGCTCCCGCGCATCAACCCCGGCACGGAGGATCGAACACATGCAGCTCCCGCAGCGCCTCGTCGCGTCCACTCTCATCGCCATGCTCGGCATGCTCGCCGCCCTCGTGCCAAGCTCAGAGGCAGCGACCTCGTCGGGCCTCGCCTGCGAGAAACGCGCCGCGCGCGAGCTGCGCGCCTGCGGCAACACGGTCGCGCGCCAGCATCTGAAGTGCGTCAAGTCGACCGGTGCCCTGTGCGCCGAAACCGACGCCAAGATCAGCGCGAGCCTCGCGAAGCTCGCGGGCAACGTCCTGCGCGACTGCCCCGACGGCACGACGATCGCCGCCGCCGGCTACGGTGCGGCGCTCACCCCGGCGGGCCTGGTCGATCGCCTGCAGGAAGCCTGCGTCAGCGAGTCGATGAGCCTCGCCGCGCGCGCGTTCGGCGGACCGCACGCCGCCGCGCGCACCGCCGCCGACGCGACCGGCAAGGCGTGCCTCGACAACGCCTTCAATCAGGGCCGCACCATGATCGACTACGCCTACTGGCAGCGCAGCGCGTGCCTCCAGTCGGCGCACGCCGGACGCAGCTGCGACCCGGCGAAGATCGCCGAGCGCATTGCCGCGAAGCAGTCGCGCGTCGCGAGCGCGGTGGCGCGGCGCTGCACCGACCTGTCCGCGCTGGTCGCGGTCAGCGCGCCGATCTTTGCGCAGCGCGGCGCGGATCAGGGCGAGTGCCTGGTGCCGACCGCGCACGGCGACACGGCGCCGCTGTCGCTCGCGTGCGGTCCGCGCGCCTCCGTGACGCTGCCGGCGCGCGGCGTGTCGACGCAGATCGTCCTCGACTCGGACGTCTGGGGCACGCGCTGCGGCGACGGCAGCGCCTACGCGTTCAGCATCCATCCCGCACCGATCGGCCAGCCGCTCGAGCGCGTCGTCGTGTTCACGCAGGGCGGCGGCCAGTGCATCGACGGACCCGGCTGTGCAGCCACGCCGGCCGATCTCTTCGAGTCCTTGAGCGAGAGCCTTCCCGAGGTCGGGATCCTCAGCAGCACCGCCGCGACCAACCCGTTCCAGAACTGGACCAAGGTCTACCTGCCCTACTGCACGCAGGACAGCCACGGCGGCGGCGGCATCGTGAACGCCTTCACGGAGAAGACGGTGTACCGCTACGGCGCCGTCAATCTGCGCGCGGCGATGCGCTGGGTGCGCGACGCGCTGTGGGCTCAGATGGACGCGAGCGACCCCGAGGGATTCCGTCCCGATCGCTTGACGGTGCTGTTCAGCGGCAGCTCGGCGGGCGGCGCCGGCGTGCAGCTCAACTACCACTACATCCTCGACGACCTGCGCTGGGTGCACTCGACGCTGCTGCCGGACTCGGCGCTCGGGCTCGACAACGGCACCGGTGCGACCGCGCTGCGCGCGCAGCTGGTGAAGGGTGCGACCACGCCCGGCTGGGGCGGCCTCGCGATCATGCCGCCGTACTGCTTCGCCGACCAGTGCGGCGAAGGCTGGAACACCTTCATGTTCGCGATGGTGCCGCGGCTCAAGGCGACGCCCGAGCAGCAGGTCCTGAGCTTGACGAACCAGCTCGATGCGACCCAGCGCTCGGTCGGCCAGTTCGCGAACAACGCGGCCTTCATCAATACCCTGCGCACCAGGTACTGCGAGCAGCGCGGCACCGTCGGCCTGCATGCCTATCTCCCCGACTCGCAGCCGCAGGTGCACGGCAACATCAACGACAACTCGCGCTACAACTTCGTCGTCACCGGCGGCATCCTGATGCGCGACTGGATCTACCAGGCGATGATCGACCCCGACGGCGTGGTCGACCGCGTCGGCGAGGGCTTGACGAGCATCAACGGCGTGCAGCCGTTCCCGTGCGACGTCGGCTCGCCGTCCGGCGCGTTCGTCGACGGCATCACGCCCGGGATGTGAGCGGCCGCCGCGGCTGCCTGCGCGCGGAGCGCAGGCACCCGCGGCGGACCGGCGTCACGCGAGCAGGAAGCGCTCGACCGATGCCGCGTAGAGATCGGGTGCGGTCGTCATCGCCTCGTGCGCCTGCCCCGGCAGCGCCTCGACGCGAACGTCCGGCAGCACCGCCGCGAGCGCGTCGGTCGCGTACAGCCCGCGCGGACTCTCCGTCCCGATCTGCAGCAGCGTCGGCACGCGCAGCGCGGCGAAGCCCTCGGGACGGAACGCATGACGCGCGAGCGCCCGCAGGTCGTGCAGCGTGGCCGGCGCGTCGGCGACGATCGGCGGCCACAGCTCGGATCCGCGCACGACGTCGAGCTCCGCGACCGGCACCTGCAGCGCGTCGCGGAAGAAGTTCACCGCGAACGCGTCCCAGGCGCCCGCCCGGGCCAGCGCCTCGAGCGGGGCCAGGGCCGCGGCGTCGAGCAGCGCCGGCCAGGCAGGCTCGTAGAGCACCAGCTTCCGCACGCGCTCGACGAGCATGGCCGCGGCAATGAGCGCGACGTGCGCGCCGTACGAGTGACCGAGCAGGAAGACCGGCTCCGCGATCGTCGCGACGACGGCCGCCACGTCGCGCGCCTCGTCCGCGAGCGCGTGCCCGGTGGTCGCTGCCGTCGCGCCGC
>JAIEPK010000208.1 GCA_019749875.1 Candidatus Binatia bacterium
GTACGGCGGCCGGGCGTTCGCGTGCCGGCCCGGAGGCGGCGACGTCCTCGGCTGCGACCCGGCTCTGCCGGCGGACGCGACGGTCGCGACGACGAGCCGCGTCGCGACGCGCTCCATCGCCGCCGCGAGCGCCGACGACGAGGTCACCGTCGACATGGAGACCGCAGCCGTCGCGCGCGAGGCCGCGGCACGCGGGCTCGCGTTCCTCGCCTTCCGTGCGGTGTCGGACGGGTCCGAGGATCCGCTCGGGCTGCCGGGCTTCCCGAGCCAGTTCTTCGCGTACTACCGGCTCGCGGCGGAGAACGCGGCGATCGCGACCAGCGCGTTCCTGAGCGAGCTGTCGGCGGCCGCAGCCGCCGACCCGCCCGCGTGTTCTTGACGGTCGATCACTTGCCGTAGCGCACGATGCGCTCGGTCTCGTAGATCGTGTCGGGGATGTCGATCCAGTTGTCGGTGTCGGCGACCGGCAGGCCCGACACCGTCGCGCGATCGGCCTTGAAGTTGTTGACGATCGCGACGCCGCCCGCGTTGCTCAGGCGCATGTAGCCGGGCGCTCCGTCGATCTTCCAGATCAGCGACTCGGGCACCTGGTAGTTCATCAGGATGCCGCCCTTCCAGTCGTACTTGCTCTTCCAGTAGCCGCGGAAATTATCCTTGTCGAAGTACATCACCTGCTTGCCGTAGATGTAGTAGGGGTTCTTCGGCGTCGCCTCGACGATCCACACCGGCCGCGCGACCAGCGCGATCTGCAGCGGCGCCCACGCGGCGAGGCCCTTGCCCGCGCCGTCGGGCTCCTGCGCCGCGATCAGCGGCACCTGCGGGTAGCTGATGCGCCAGCCGATGTCGCTGTGCTCGATGAGCGGCGATGCGGGCGTGAGCTCCGACAGCGGCTTGGGCCAGCTCGGCGCCTCGATGCCCTTGTTGTCGTAGGTGCCGAGCACCCAGCCGTCGCCGACGAGCTTGAAGTCGAACTCCTCCGGCTTTGCATCGAAGTAGGAGCCGTCGTCCTGCGAGAGATCCGAGCCGAGGAAGCCGTCGGCGCGGTTCGCGGGGTTGATCGGGCGCACGCGGCGCAGCGCGGGCACGTAGGTCCAGGCCTGGTCCGGCTTGTCGCCTTCGCGGAAGCGCCAGTTGAGGCTGACGATGCCTTGCACGTCGGCCGGCGACTTCACGACACCCATCGTCCGGTTCAGGATGTTGAGCGGGTTCTCGCCGATCTTCTCCTGGAACTCCGGCGGCTGGCCGTCGTAGTACTTGAAGTGCACGTCGATCTCGATGCGCCGCGTGACGCCGCTGCTGCGCTCGACCCAGTTGAGCGGCGACACGGTGTGGAACGAGCCGGCCCAGTTCAGCGTGTAGAGGTAATTCCACATCGCCTTGATTCCGGCCTTCGGATCGCTCGCCTGGATGTCGGGGAAGGGCCAGCCGATGATCACCGGCGGACGCGTGCCGGTCGTCTTGTCGACCACCGTGCCCTTCTCGTCGATGTCGAACTTGCCGGCGTTCTTCTGCGAGAGCTCCTTCAGCCGCGGGTCGAACACGCTGCCCTTCGAGCCGTCGACCTTGCGGATCGGGTTCGCGTAGTCGCCGCGCTTGTAGAGCTCGAGGATCTCGTCGGGCAGGAAGCCCTGCGCGATCTGCCAATTGTCCTTCGACAGCACGGTTCCATCGGGAACCTCGGTGATTGCGGTCGGAGACGCCCCCGGCGTGACGGCGGCGGCGGCGCGGCCGCACGGGACGACGATCAGCGACAGCAGGGCGAAGACGATGGTGCCTCGGCGTGCGTGCATCCGTTCCCTCCGAAATGGGCGGCCGTCGTGGCCGTCGTGGCACGCTTCTACGCCGATTCTCCGGGGCGGGTAAATCACCGAATCATCCGGCGGGAAACCTGGACTTCGCGAGCATCGGCTAGTACAAGCCGCACACCGCGTTCGCCCGAGGCGTGTCCGCCCGAGGCAACCGCTGGCGGCCGCGGTCCGACCGTGGGAGCACGACGCTCCACTCCGTCGGCAATGGGTGACGGCACGCGCACCATGGCTGGTGGAGCGGTGCGTCAAAGCAAGTACTGCCCCGAGCGGACGCCGGGTGCGGGCCTCGAAGAAAGGACTCCGGCGTGGCGAGCAGTCAGACCGGGAAGAGCAGCGCGGCGAAGAGCGATGCGGCGGTCGGCGGCTATACCGACGCCTACTGTGGCAAGTGCAAGGAAGTGACGAGCCACATCGTCCTGGCCAAGAAGGGCGCGGCGCCGTCGCGCGTCGAGTGCCGGACGTGCCACGCGATGCACCTCTACAAGGCTTCCGCTTCCGCCTCGGCGTCCTCGGGCAAGACCACCGGTACCAAGTCGCGCGCGCGCGCCGCCGAGCCGAGCCCGGAGGAGGCGTGGACGGCGGCCATGCGTCAAGCGCGCGGGGAGGCGATCAAGTACGCCCCGTCCGGTCAGTACGTCGCCGGCAACCGCCTGAACCACGCGACCTTCGGCGAGGGCGTGGTGGCGCGCGTGTCCAGCGCGACGGTCTGCGAGGTCGTGTTCAAGACCGGGACCGTGAAGCTCATCATGGGCTCCGCTCAGGCGCGCCGCCCGAGCTGACGCCGCGCGAGGCACCGACCTCGAGCCGACCGAGGCGCTGGTCTCGCGCCGTCCTCCCCAGCCGCGCTCGGGCGTCTTTGCGTACGAGCTGCGGGCCGCTCCAAAGAGGAGGTGGGACCGGACGCGGGCAACCCGTTACCGCGCCCGGCCCCCGATTGCGGCCGACGAGACGAGCGGAGCCCGCCGCCGTACACGCCATCGTTCCTCGGTGCGCCAACGCTTGCGTGAAGCGTGCCAAGGGCGCGCGAGGACGCGCTGCCTGCGCACTTCGTCGCTGATGGCGATCGCCGCTCGGCGAATGCGGGCGAAACGCGCGTGCCATCGCACGTCCCACCCCGGACCGGGCGCGAGGGGCGCTGTCGAACCGTCGCGCGCTGCAAAGCTTACCGGCGTTCTTGGCGGCCGGTCGCAAGAAGCGCCGTCAAGCACGCAGCCGCGAGCTCGAGCGCGCGGCATTGCGGCCGCGCCTTCGCGGTGCTCGGCTCTTGGCGGCACCGCCGCCGTCGGAGCGTGCCGCCGCAGCCGCACGCTCGGACTCGGCGCGAATGACCATCGCCGTGATCCGGCTCGGAACGACGACGCCGCTCTCCCAGAGCGCGACGGTCCGAATCGTCACGCCGAACAGCAAGGCGAACTCCGTCTCCGTCATCCCGAGGCTCGTGCGGATCGCGCGGATCGACTTGGCGTCAAGCGCTTCGCTCACGTGTGGCAGCTCCTTCGTCGGCTGCGGCCCACGAAGGAGCTGGGGGACGAAGCCTCGTCCGAGAGAGCGGATCCGCCGACGTGGCGCTGCCAGGCCGACCGGCAAGGCGTCCCTCATCGCCTGCCGAAGCGCGCCGCTCGACGCGGTGCACGCTCCACTTGAGAGAATCTTGGAAAGATTACAAGAGGGGGACCGGAGGGACGGCGGTATGTGGGGGAGACCGTCCCTCCGGTGCATTTGGGGGTGGTCGCGTCGCGACCCGGACGTGGTCGGTTCGGTCGGGTTGCAACGGGCGTGCCCGAAGGCCGATGGCCCGCAGCCCCGGATCCGCGCGACGATCTCGCAGTGATCGACGTCGCCGGCCTGAAAAACGGACCGTTCGATGCAGCTCGTTCAGGCGCATCTTGCACGGCGCCAGCACCCGATCCCGCGAGGATCGATCCGGTCGCGCGTTTTCGGGTTGAACCGAGGGCCGCACCGCGTGCATGTGCGTCGGCGTCGAGACCGGACGGTGCGACGCCGTCCCGTGATCCCGGCCGAAAGGACGCACACCCCTCGATGATGCGCTTCCCGTGGCTTCGCATGCAGCGGAAGACCGATCCGGAGATTCCGCTCACCACGCCGATCCTGCTCGGCAACAAATCCAACGGCGAGTTCTTCTGGGACCAGACGCCGACCGAGCGGCGCATGCACGCCGAGATCCTGCGCCGGGCGGAAGAGGGCGCGCGCCGGCTCGGCATCGATCGCCGCGACTTCCTCGCCAGCACGCTCGGCATGACGACCGCGCTCGCGGTGGTGAACCTGTTCTCGGGCTGCAGCGGCAGCAGCGGCGGCGGCTACCAGACGCCGGAGCAGCCGCTCGACTGCTCGGCGGCGACCGAGATCGTCTCCGGGCACGAGTTCATCTTCGACATCCAGACGCATCACATCGAGGACGAGGAGACCTGGAAGGATCGCCATCCCGGGCAGTCGTTCAACGCCGACGGCTTCGCGCAGTTCCTGACGCTCTACGCGTGCGACCTGCCGGATCGGCGCGACTGCATCGGCCCCGCGCAGTACGCGCGGCTGATCTTCCTCGAGTCGGACACCACCGTCGCCACGCTGTCGGGCTTCCCGTCACCGATGTGCGACGACGGCACGCTGTGCACCAACCTGAACGGCAACGACGGCATGGCGTACTGGCGCGACGTCATCAACGACGCGGCCGGCAGCCAGCGCATGGTGCAGCACTGCCAGGTCGCGCCGAACGACCGCTGGGATCTGCAGCAGGCGATGATGGAGCAGATCCGGGAGACGTACGGCAACCACGGCTGGAAGTGCTACCCGCCCTGGGGACCGGAGGGGAAGGGCTGGTGGCTCGACGACGAAGCGGTCGGGCAGCCCTTCATCGAGAAGGCCAGATCCCTCGGCGAGCCTTTGATCTGCATCCACAAGGGCTTCCCGCTGTCGGGCTTCGACCGCGAGCACACCGACCCGAAGGACGTCGGACCGGCGGCGGTCCGCAACCCCGACGTGACCTTCGTCATCTACCACTCGGCGTTCGAGAGCCAGAACCGCGAGGGGCCGTACGATCCCAACGGCAAGGGCGTCGACCGCCTTTGCCGCACGGTGCTCGAGCACGACCTCAAGGGCAAGAACGTCTACGCGGAGCTCGGCAGCGCGTGGGCGCTGTCGATGAACAACGCCCTCGGCGCGCAGCACCTGATCGGCAAGCTCGTCAAGTATCTCGGCGAGGACAACGTGGTGTGGGGCTCGGAGTGCCTGTGGTTCGGCTCGCCGCAGCCGCAGCTCGAGGCGTTCCGCGCGCTGCAGATCTCGCCCGAGCTGCAGGAGGCGCACGGCTACCCGGAGCTGACGCCGGAGCTCAAGGCGAAGATCCTCGGTCTCAACGCGGCGCGCATCTACGGCATCGACCCCGACGCGGTGCGCTGCACGATCGACCAGTCGAAGCTCGGCCGTGCGCGCGCCGAGCTCGACGCGACGCTCGGCGCGCGGCGCTGGGCCTTCCAGCAGCCGCTCGGCCCGCGCACGCGGCGCGAGTTCATGGCGCTGCAGAGGTTCCGCAAGGCGCACGGCCGCATGGCGTAGTCGTCATCGGCAGCGCGCGGTCGAGCGTCAGCGAGCGGACCCGTGCGGTTCGGGGAGACGGCGTTCGCCGTCTCCCGGCTTTACGTCTCGCTGGCGCTCGACGTTCCACTGGGCTTCGCCCGGTGGAGCCGAGGGGCGGCGCCGCTCGTCACGACAATTCGCCGAGCACCTCCGCCGCCGCGCGCTGACCCGAGCGCACCGCGCCCTCCATGTAGCCGATCCAGTACTCGGCGGTCTCGGTGCCGGCCCAGTGGATGCGGCCGATCGGTGCACGCAGCGCCGTGCCGAAGCCGGTGAGGACGCCCGGCGGCGCGAAGCCGACGGGATCGCCGCGCGACCACAGGTCGTTCGTCCAGCGGCCCTCGATGTACTCGCGCGGATCGGCAGCCTCGTCGCCGAAGTAGGCGGCGAAGGCGTCGAGCGTGGCCTGCCGCCGGCCCGCGAGATCGAGCGTGTCCCACGCGCGCGCATGCTGGCCGCCGATGAACCCGATCAGCACGCCCGGTGAGCCGTCCGGCGGTGTCTGGTCGAACGTCGCGCCGACGACCTGGTCGCCGAAGGCCTGGCCCGTCAAGCCGGCGTCGCGCCAGAACGGGCGATCGTAGACGGCTTCCACCTTCGCGTACGAGCCGGACGGGAAGCGCTGCGTGAGCTGCATGCGCAGCGCCGGCAGCGCAGGCTCGTAGCGCAGCAGGCCCGCCATCGCGGGCGGCATCGCGACGATCACGTGCCGCCCGACGAATCTGCCGCGGTCGGTGTCGACCGAGACGCGACCGTGCTCCTGCGCGATGCGACGCGCCGGTGCGCCCAGGACGACGCTGCCGCCGAGGCGACGCGCCATCTCGATCGAGATGCGCTGCGATCCGCCGAGGAAGCGGCTGTCCTGCGCGCCGTCGGTCGTGGTGATGAGGCGCAGCAAGGAGCCGGGCGTGTCCTCGTTGCCCGCCTGTGCGACGTACCAGGCCGCGTACAGCAGCGACATGTCGCGCGGCTCCGCGCCCCACACCTGCTCGCTGATCACGTCGAGCGCGAGCCGTCCCTCGGCGCCGGCGAAGTTCGCGAGCTTCCAGGTGTTGAAGGTCTGGCTGTCCCAGTCCTCGGCATCCGGTGCGGTCCACGGTGACGACGTCGGGACCTTCTTCGCCATGCCGTCGAGCAGACCGATCGCCTTCACCAGGTCCTGGCCGCCGGGGACGGACAGGAAGGTCACCGGGTCGCCGCTGGTGTACGTGCCGCGCACTCCGCGCAGGAAGCTCACCGACTCGCCGATGTCCCACGACTTGAAGGTGCCGATTCCGAGCTCCGTCGCGAGCGCCATGAGACGGTCCTGCGTCGGCCCGACGAACGTCCCGCCGACCTCGGTGACCTTGCCGTCGCCGAGGTCGTGGTTGACGGTGCGGCCGCCGACCCGGTTGCGCGCCTCGAGCACGATCGCCGAACGTCCGGCGCGCTCGATCTCGTACGCGGCGCTGAGCCCCGCGAGCCCGGCGCCGACGACGATCACGTCCGCCGTACCACCCACCGGCGCCGCATCGAGATCGCAGCGCCGCACCGGGCGCAGGGGAGGGACCAGCGCTGCAGCGCCGGCTGCGGAGCCGAGCACGAAGCGTCGGCGCGAGATGCCGGCGTGCGGCGCGGTGCCGGCGTCCTCCGGCTGCGGATCCCCGAGATGCTTGACGGCCATGTCGCCTCCTCCGGTCCGTCGTCGCCCCGGACCTGCCCGGCGGCCGGCGCGCCCGGCGCCGTGCCCGGTGCGCCGTCCGACCGCCCGCTCCTATCGTGAAGCGGTGCGGGGCGGAAGTGGCCTCTCGTCTGGTACCGTGCTGCCGTGATCCGATCCGCACGCTGCCCGCTCGTGTCCGCCGCGCTTCGCGTGGTCACCGTTGCCGTCGTCGCACTCGCCGCGTCCGGTCCGGCCGCCGCTGCCGCCGAGATCCCCGCGACGCCGGTGATGACGGTCTACCGCTTCGACGGCCCGCTCGACGTCCCGACCTACGACGCGGAGGGCTTCGCGACGCGCGGCACGGCCGCGGTCGCCGGCTCGCTGGCGCAGGGATCGTCGGTGGTGCCGTGCCTCGTGGTGCGCGACGGCGCGCCGCTGACCGATGCGAGCGGCACGCCGTACGTCGGCTTCGAGGTGGTGGTCGACGCACGGCGCGCGACGCCCGAGTCGACGCAACGCTTCCGCGAGATCGCGGCGCGCCGCAAGGAGCTGTCCGTCCGCAACCACCATTGCCCGCCCGGCGTCGAGCGCGTGATCGACGTCAAGAGCCTCGCCGCGATGGACAAGGCGCCGTTCTTCGACCCGCCGCGCGGCGCTGCACCCGACACCGCGCCGGCGGCGCGCAGCGAGCTCGATCGCGTGGTGCGCGCGTTCCACGCGTCGCCGGAGTGCGCGGGCGTACAGAGCCGGCTCGTCGGCCGGCGCGCGGCCCTCGACGAGGCGTGGGACGCGTTCGCGCGTGCGCAGCGCGGCGGCGCAGGAGGCGACACCATCGAGCGCGCACGCAACCTCGACTACGTGATGCGCACCGCGATCTACGAGGGGCACCTCGAGCGAGGCTGCAGCGCGTACGGCGCGTGCGAGCGCGCGGTGATCGCGCTGTCGATCAAGAACCGCGGCCGCGTCTGCGCGCGCGGCCAGGGCTGCCGCGCGCCGGGCGACTTCCAGGGCGTCGCGTCCGCGGTGTCGCAGTACAACATCTGGGACGAGGTGCTGACGCAGATCACGGGCCTCGCCTCGTGCTTCCTGCGCCCGGACCTGGCGCGCGATGCGAAGTACGCGAAGCTGCAGGCGATGTACGACCAGTCGCGCGGCGACGTCGAGCGCATCCTGTACGGCGACGAGGACGCGCTCGCGGCCGTCTTCCCGGGCACGAGCGCGCCCGAGCTCGCGACCCTGAAGCACTACTACCACCCGCCCGCGATGGGGAAGTGCTTCCCCGACGAGCCGCGCATCGAGTTCATGTCGGGCGCCGTCGCACGACGCGGCGGCGACTTCGCGCTGATCGCCGGGACGCGCGTCGAGGTGGGCGAGCGACGTGACGAGGGCTACGAGTTCCGTGACGTGTCGCTCGAGGAGAAGCACGATCGCGACGTGCTGAAGATCGCGGATCTGCACCCCGGGTTCCTGCTCGACGCGCGCAAGGTCACGCTCAAGCCGGCGACCAGCTGTCGCCCTTGGGGCACGCCGCCCGGCTGCGATCGCGGCGAGGTCGGACGCTGGCGCAAGGTGCCGAGCTGGCTCGCGACCGGACGCCCGCTCGAGCTCACGTGCCGCGTGCGGGCGCGCGACGCATCGTGCACGGCCGAGCCCGAGCCGGCGAACGTCTCGCTCGGCGGTGCCTGCGACACGGCGATGCAGCCCGTCGCCGGCGTGCCGTGACGCGTCGTCGGATCGCGGGCGTGGTTTGACGCGCCGCAGGTGCTCCCCTATCCCAGGGGCGCTCGACGCACGAACGCGTGACGTCGAGAGAGGAGCGTTCATGCACCCTTCCGTCCTTCGTCGTACGCTGTCCGCGATCGGCGCCGTGCTGGTCGTCACCTTCGCAGTCGGCCCGTGCGCGGCTCAGGATTCGGGATCGACGCTGTCGCCGGACCAGCAGAGCTACCTCGTCAACAAGGACATCGGCAGCGAGCGCTGGACGATCTCGCTCAACCTCTTCTCGACCGACCCGGCGAACGTCATCAACGTCACCGGCAACATCTTCCGCGCCGACGGCGGGCCGGCGAGCTTCGTGTCGTGCCTCGTCCGTGCCGACTCGAACGGCTCGTTGAACGACCTCGCGAGCGTTTTCCGGCTGTCGTGCTTCGGCGCCGACGCGTGCACCACGACGGCGGAGCGCTGCGCGCGCGACGGCTGGACGCTGATCGACGGCGACGTCCTCGTTCCGGCGAGCTTCTTCCTGCCGCCGGGCGGCATCGGCGGCGGCAGCACGAGCGCGCGTACGGAGTCGTTCCTCGACGCGCTCATCGACCGCCTCGCGGCCGCATGGAGCGCCGTCCGCCGCGCGCCGGTGACGCAGGAGGCGATCGCGCTGGCGCGCCCCGCGGCGGCGTACGCGCAGGCGGGCAACGCGCGCGGCGCCACGCTGACCGTCGATCGTCTCAACTTCCTCGTGACCAAGGACGTCGGCAGCGAGCGCTGGTCGATCTCCTACGGCTACCAGCCGGAGATCAGCGCCGACGGGCTGGTGGTCAATCGCTTTTTGAGCGTGACCGGCAACGTCTACCAGGCGGACGGCTCGGCGCCGAGCTTCGTGTACTGCACGCAGCGCCCCGACTCGACCGGCACGCTGGACGATCCGTCGAGCGAGTTCCGCTTCTCGTGCCGGGGCACGAACCAGTGCACCGGCACCGCGCGCGAGTGCGCCGCCGCGCAGTGGCGTCCGATCTCGGACGACGTGGTGATCCAGGCGAGCTTCTTCCTGCCGCCCGACGGCCTGCCGGCGCAGGTGCAGTCGGATCCCGAGATCGTGATCATCGGCCGGACCTCGGATCCGCCGTCGATCGTCAGCTCGGACTTCAGCGTGTCGGGCAGTGCGGCCGCCGCGGCGCGTCCGTCGGGTACTTGTGCGGTGGGCGCGGCGTGCACCGTGAGCCGGGTCGGCAGCTGCAGCAACGTCGCCGGCGTGGTCGCCGAGATCGACGGCTTCGGCTGCGGCTGCCGGATCGACGACGTGCCGCCGTCTTGCATCCGCTGCGGCGGCGGTTTGTCGGGGCAGTGCGGGGGCGATTGCCAGTATCGCGTCGGCAACGCCACGGCGCGCGGCAACTGCCTGTACTACGCGTCCGAGAACCCGGGCTGCATCTGCTACGCGGTCCAGAACGACGCCGCGCAGACCGTCGAAGGTTGCGGCGGCTCGCGCGACGTCGCGTGCGGCGGCGACCAGTGCTGTGCGGTCGATCCGCGCGGCTCCTGCGACCCGCTCGGCGGCATCGTGTCGTGCCCCGGCGTGTGCGTGAGTGCCGAGGACTGCGACCCGGCGGTGCAGGAGTGCGGCATCTGCCAGGGACCCGTCCCGACGCCGCGGCCGACGGCCTCGGCGTCGCCGACGCCGAGCAGGACCCCGACGCGGACTCCGACGCCGACGCCGACCCCGACCCCGGCACCGTCGGCGACCGCCGTGCCGACCGCGACGCCCGTGCCGACGCCGACTCCCGCGCCGACCTCGAGCCCGTCGCCGACACCGACGCCGGTCCCCATCTGCATCGACTTCGGCGCTTGCTCGTTCAGCGAGGGGCCGCCGTGCTGCAGTCCCTACGAATGCACCGAGACCCAGCGGGGGCCGCAGTGCCTGCCGCCGCCGAGCCCGACGCCCGCTCCCACGCCGAGCCCGACGCCGACTCAGACGCCCGTACCGACCCCCACGCCGACCCCGACGCCGTGCGTCGGCCAGTTCGGGCAGTGCACCCTCGGCGGGGTGCCGTGCTGCGCCGGCTCGTCCTGCGAGTTCACCGAGGGCAACTTTGTCTGCCTGCCGATCATTCCTTGACGACGGGCCTCGACGACCGGCCCGTCGCCGGCCGCGGCCGACGCGCGCGCGTCAGCCGCGCCCCGGCCAGGCCGGCTGTGCCACGCCCTTCTGCTCCATGCACTGCACGTCGAACCAGATCGGCAGCAGGTACTTGACGTAGAACGCGCGCACCGTCAGGTCGCCGACCACGAGGTCGTCGTAGTCCTTGATCTGCACGCGCGGGTCGCGCGCCTGGACCTCCTTGCAGCGCGCCAGCAGGCCATCGACCTCGGCCCGGCTGTCGAACAGGAAGCCGAGGTGGTCGTAGCCCGGCGACTGCAGGTGGCGCTCGCCCTCGGCGAGCAGGATGAACTGGCCCTCGCCGGTCAGCAGCAGGTGCGCGAGCTGGCCCACGACCTCGGTGTCGAGGCCTTGGAACCCGAAGATCGGGCCGTAGAACGCGTCGACCTCGGCGCGGAACTCGGGTGTCAGCGTTCCGGGCGGGAACGTCAGCTCCATGTGGTTGAAGCGCAGCATGAGCGACGCGTTAGCGCGGCGCACGGCGACGGAGCAAGCGGGCGCGCGTGGCGTGCCTGACGTACGTGGTTCGTCTTGACGCGGCTTTGCCGCAGCACCTAGGCTCTCGGGCATTCCGACGATCGAGCGCCGGCCCGCGGCACCGCGGGGCCGGCGCTCGAAGGGCTTCGGCCCGGGAGACCAGCATGATCCGAGCTCGACATTGCGTCCGCGCCGCGCGCGCGACCCTCGCGGCCCTCGCGCTGCTCGCCATGGCCCCCGGCGGGGCGGGCGCGCAGACCGAGGTGCTCACGATGCAGGGCAATCTGCCGCGCCTCAACTACCGTGACGGTAGCGGCAACCTGCTCTGGGCGCTGGTGGCGAACAGCGTGCTCTGGAAGCTCGACGGCCCCTTCAACGCAGGAGTGATCGTCACGACCGCCGCGGCGCCGTCGAGCTCGATCACCCTCAACGAGGGCGGCGTCGGGATCCGCAGCACCGGATTCCCGGCGGCGAAGCTGCACGTCGGCACCATCACCAGCCCCACCGAGCCCGGCGAGGTGCTGGTCGATCCCGGCAACCCCGACGCGGATGCGACGATCTATGCGGTGAATAAGAGCATCAACACCCGGATGGTCCTCGAGACCGTGAAGACCGGTCGGAAGGCGTCGCTGCGCCTCACGACACCGGACGCGAGCTTCGTGCAGACCACCGGCACGAACTACACGCTGCGCGACGGCGTCAACGACGCGAACGTGCTGACCATCGCCCCGGGGGCGGCGAACAACAACGCGATCGTCGTCACCAACGGCCGCATCGGGCTCGGCGTGACCAATCCGACCACGCCGCTCGAGCTCAAGAACGGCGCCAAGGTCAGCGCGGGCGGCGTGTGGACCAACGCCAGCAGCCGCGCGCTGAAGCACGACATCCACGACCTCACGCTCGTCGACGCGCGCGCGGCGCTCTCGGGTCTCGATCCGGTGACCTACGTCTACGATGCGGATCCCGCCGAGCGTCAAGTCGGCTTCGTCGCCGAGGACGTGCCGGAGCTGGTCGCGACCAACGATCGCAAGACTCTTTCGCCGATGGATTTCGTCGCGGTCCTGACCAAGATCGTGCAGGACCAGGACCGGCAGCTCGCCGCGCAGGCGGAGCAGCTGCGTGCGCAGGCCGACGAGCTCGCGCGCCAGCGCGCGGCGATCGCCGACCTGACGGCGGGCCTCGCGGATCTGCAGCGGGTGCGCGTCGCCGCCGCCGGCGCGGCAAAGTCGGAGCGCGACATGTGATCGCCCGGGGTGGCGTCGTCGCGGTGCAGCGCGCGCTGCTCTCGCGCAGGGCCCCGCGCCGCGATCCGCATGGCCGCGCGCGGCGTTCGGCGACGCGCCGCGAGCTCGCACCAGGCACGTCTTTCCGACCTCGCGATCGTTTCTCCCGCACATGCGCACACCGTCACCCGTCTTCGGCAGCGTCGTGATCACCGGCGCCGCGAGCGGCATCGGCCGCGCCGTGGCGCGCGCGTATGCGGCGCGCGGTGCGCGCGTGGCACTGCTCGACGTCGACCAGGCGGGGCTCGACGCGCTCGCGCGCGA
>JAIEPK010000180.1 GCA_019749875.1 Candidatus Binatia bacterium
CGACCCGATCGTGCAGCGCTTCGCGGCCGCCGCCGGCGCGACGCTCGCGACCCGCGGCGGCGACGTCGTCGCGGCGTGGGCGAGCGCGGTCGAGAGCCTCGCCTTCGGCTCGCGACGCGTGATCGACGTCGCGGCGCGACTGGTGGACGACGCCGAGCTGTCGGACGACGAGCTCGCGGCCGCGATCGCGCTGATCGCGCGCGTCGCACCGCGCGAGCGCGCGATCGCGCTGCTCGGCACCGTCGCCGCATCGGTCGCACGCATCCCGAAGGAGCAGCGCCTCGCGTTGCTGCGCGTGCTGTCCCCGCTCGCGAGCCACGGCGACGAGGTCGCGGACGCGCTCGACGTCGCGGGTCCGGTGCTGCGCCGCGTCCCACCGGCGGCGCGCGCGCACGTCCTCGAGCTCGCCGATCGCATCGCACGGCGCGTCCCGAGCGCGGTGCCGCGCTTCGTGCGCACCGTGCTGCGCGTCGGCGAGGCGCTCGGCTTCGACGACATGCTGACCGCGTACGTGCAGAAGGGCATCGACCTCGAGGTCGAGCATCCCGCCGCGTCGCGGGCGTTCTTCGCGCTCGAGTCGCGCGGCGCGCTGGCATTCCTGCGCCAGCACGACGTCGCGGTCGTGCTCGAGCACGTCGAGCACACGCTGCGCGGCTACCTGCAGCTGATCGCGCCCGGACGCCCGGCGATCGAGGGTGTCGACGCGGGCGGATTGTTCCCGGTCGTGTCGCGCGATCCGGTGAACGTCCCGCTGGCGCGCCGCACCGACGTTTTCCCGACCTGGGAGGAGAACTTCACCCTGCTGAAGCTGCAGGCGACGCTCGCGACGCTGTGGACCAGCGAGGGCACGCGCGACTTCTCGCTCGGCGCGTGGCTCGACAGCGACGACCGCGGCGGGCTCTTCGAGCTGTTCGCGCGCTTCGTCGCGCCCGAGGTCGCGGCGGGCATGTTCACGCACCTCGAGGCGGTGCGCCTGATGCCGGTGCTGAAGCGCCGCTACCCCGGCCTCGCGGCCGACCTGCGCGACCTGCGCGCACGCGTCTTCTCGGACGATGCGCCGCGTGCGCCGCACGGTGCCGCGCAGGCGATCCTCTTTCTCGCGCTCGGGGGCGATCCCGCGCGCGTCGTCTGGGACGGTGCATGGAGCGCGCCGCTCGCGGGCTTCGTCGCCGATTCCGTCGCGGGCAGCGCGACCGTGTACGACACCGCGCACGTGACCGCGGCGCTGTGCGAGCGCATCGCGGACGGCGATCTCATTCCGATCTACGGCCTCGAGAGCTACCTCGAGGAGGATCCCATGATGTCGTACCTCCTCGAGGAGGCCGAGGAGTACGCGGGGGCACCCGGCAACGACACTGCGCCCACGCCACAGCACCTCGTCCCCGACCGCGAGCCGAGCGGCGAGCGCAGCGACGAGACCGCGCCGGCGGGTCCGCTCGATCCGGAGGTGCTGCGCGCCTTCCTCGAGCAGAACCCGCACCTGAAGATCCTGCGCGCCGACGGTCCGATCGATCCGACGGGGCTCTTCGTCGCCGGGCTGATGGGCGGCGGCGGCGAGCACGACACGCAGCCCCGCGCCGCGTCCACGCAGCCCGACCACGTGCTCGCGCTGTCGCGCCACGGCCACGAGACCCGCGGCGTGTTCCTGCACGACGAGTGGGACTACCTGATCGCCGACTATCGGGCGCAGTGGTGCCGCGTGCACGAGATCGCGCTCGACGGCGACGACGGAGAGTTCTTCACCGGAGCGCTGCTGCGCTATGCGGAAGTCCTGCCGGAGGTGCGGCGGCAATTCCTGCGCGTCAAGCCGGAGGGCTACCGCACGATCCACGGCCTGCTCGACGGTGAGGATTTCGACCTCAACGCTGCCGTCGACGCGCGCTCCGACCTGCGCGCCGGGTCGACGCCGGACGGCAAGCTCTACGTCGCCCGGCAGCGCGAGGAGCGCGACGTGGCGACGCTCTTCCTGCTCGACATGTCGGCCTCGACCGACGAGGACACCGAGCCCGCGGAGGCGCTGCTCGAGGACGCCGTGCGCATCGATCCATCGCACCCGAAGCGGCGTCCGCGGCGCATCATCGACATCCAGAAGGAGGCTCTGGTCATCATGTCGCAGGCGCTCGAGGAGATCGGCGACATGTACGCGATCTACGGCTTCTCGGGGCACGGCCGCGACCGGGTCGAGTTCTTCGACGTCAAGTCGTTCGACGAGCCGCTGAACCTCGCCGTGCGCGGCCGCATCGGCGCGATCGAGCCGCAGCGCTCGACGCGCATGGGTGCGGCACTGCGGCAGTCGATCAACAAGCTGCGCCACGTGGCCTGCCGTGCGAAGCACCTGATCCTGCTGTCGGACGGATTCCCGCAGGACTTCGACTACGGCGAGGACCGGCGCTCGAACGTCTACGGGCTGCGCGACACGATGATGGCGCTGCGCGAGGCGCAGCGCGCCGGCATCGCGCCGTTCTGCATCACCGTCGACCGCGCCGGCAACGACTACCTGCGCGAGATGATCGACGAGAAGCGCTACCTCGTCATCGAGGACATCTCCGAGCTGCCGCGCCAGCTGCCGAAGATCTACTCGGAGGCGACGCGGGGCGGCTGAACTTCGACGTCCGAAGCGGACCAGCACACGCGGAAGCGCTCGTCGTGGTGCGCACCGCGCTCAGCGCGACGAGCGCGCCATGTGCGCCGCAACCCGGGGCACGGACTCCGCCGTCGTCGCCTTGCCGCGTGACGCCCAGATCACCTCTTCGAAGGCCTGCTCGAGATCCTCGGCGAAGGTCTCGACGTCCGGCATCGCCGTGCCGTCGGCGTCGATGCCGACGTAGAGACGGCCGTCGTAGCCGTACAGCGCGATGCTCACCGGACACTGCGGCGCGAGCGGCGCGAACGGATAGCCGGCGACGATCCGCGTGCCGGCGATCCAGCGCGGGAACATGATGCCGGGCACGTTGGTCACGATGAGATTCACGGCCTGGCTGCCGACCAGCGACAGCGCCCGGACCAGCGGGCGCGGCAGCAGCGACAGTCCCTCCGCGAGCGTCGGGAGAACCTCGAGGGCCGGGCTCGCCTTGCGCTCGCACACCCGCGCATGGACCTCGCGGAAGCGTGCGACCGGATCGTCGATGCCGAGCGGCAGCTTGACCATCACGCCGGTGGCGCGGTTGCCGGTCACGGCGCCGAGCCCCTGCTCCGACCACGGCCGCAGATTGATCGGCACCAGCGTCAGCACCTCGGTCGCGTCCGCGAAGCCCTGGCGGCGGTGCCACCGGCCCATGGCGCCGGCGACGGCGGTGAGCATGAGGTCGATCATCTGTCCGTCGAGCGCAGACTTCGCCTGCCGCAGCGGCTCGAACGGTACGTCGAAGCCGCGCAGGTGGCGCGAGCGTCCGAACTCGCGCAGCGGCGAGTCGCCGCGCTGCGAGGCGTCCGCGATCAGCGCGCCCGCGACGCGTGCGGCGCGCACCCACGACGACGGCTGCGTCGCCGCGGTCCAGCCCATGCGCAGCAGCGCGCGGCCGCGGTCGAGACCCTCCTCGATGCGATGGAAGACGGCATCGCGCAGGCGCTCCGCCACGCTCGGCTCCTGCCATGCGCCCGGCGGTCCCTCGCCGTGCAGCGGCTCGGGCGCCTCCTCCGCCGAACCGTCGGTGAGCGCCGCGAGGATCGCATTGCCGCCGACCCCGTCGGCGACGCCATGGTGCAAGCGGAAGAAGATCGCGGCCCGGTCCCCGGGGCCGTCGAACTCGATCAGCTCCCACAGCGGACGCGTCCGGTCGAAGGGCCGCTCGTAGATCGGCCCGATGGCGTGGAACAGATCGTTGAGCGTCGCACGGCCCGGACGCCCGTCGGCTCGCGCGAGCGCGTAGCGGCGCACGTGGAAGTCGAGGTCGAAGGTCGGATCGTCCTCCCAGCGCGGTTTTGCGATGTCGAGCGGCGCATCGACGACGCGCTGCCCGAGTCGCGGCACTGCCGCCACCGCTCGTGCCACGGCCGCGCGCAGCCGCGCGGGATGCGGCCGGCGGTCGAGCAACAGGAGCATGGCCATCGTCGTGCGCTGGCGCGGCTGGTCGCCCCACCAGAAGCCCAGATCCTCGCCGCTCAACGGCTCCGAGTGCCGGCTCATGCGACTCGACCTCCCTCGTGCGCGTCATGTGCGCCGGCGGCTCGCGCGGCCACCGCCGCGGGCACGCCGGCATCGGCGTGCGTGCCCGCGGCCCGGAGCAGCCGCAGCGCGGGTTGCCAATCGGCACGCGTCTCGAGCGCTGCGATCGCCGTCTCCAGGGCACGCTGCGCCACCGCGCGGCGCTCGCTGGCGCGCATCAGGTTGACGGGAATGACCTCGAGGTCCGCTGCGGTCGGCTGGATCAGCAGGACGCTCGTCCCCGAGTCCTCCACCAGCCGACGCTCCCAGCCCAGACGGCGGCCGAAGCGGATCTTCGCGCGCCGCTCGCCCTCGTGGATCGCCGCCGTGATGCGATCGACCGGTCCCTCGTACGAGCGCCCCTCGAGGCTCGACATGGGATTGACGCACACCACGAGATCGAGCCCGAGGCCCGCGACGAGATCCAGGTTGGACACGCTCCAGATGCCGCCGTCGACGTAGCGTCGGCCGCCGATGCGAACCGGCGCGAAGAAGGCCGGGATCGCGCACGAGGCGCGTACCGCGCGCGCGACGTCGGTGCGCGGCGCGTCGTCGCGACCGAACGCGACCCGAGCGCCGCTCTCGAGGTCGACCGCCACCGCCCAGAACGTCCGCTCGGGCCAGCCCGACGGCTGCACCGCCTCGATCAGCTCGCCGATCGTACGCGTCGACATCATGCCCTCGCCGAGGAGCCCGGCGACGAACAGCTCGAGCGAGGTCTCCCAGGGGCGCAGCACCGCCTGCAGCATGCAGCGCGGGCTCGACAGGAACGGTCGCGGCAGCATGCCGGTCGGCTTGTAGAGACGCTCCGTCCAGTGGTCGTCGCGTCGCTCGCGCAGCCGGATCGCGGCTCCCGGGAAGACGTCGTCCGGCAGGCGCTCGCCGGTGACGTAGCGAAAGATCAGCTCGGTCGGGACGCCGAGTGCGGTGAACGCGCCATTCACCGATCCGGCCGACGTTCCCACGGTGATCCGCGCCGCCGCGGGGTCCCATCCGGAAACGCGGCGCAGGCCTTCGAGCACGCCGGTCAGGTAGGCGTTGCCGATCACCCCTCCGCCGCCGAGGACGAGTCCGATGCGCGGTGCTCTGGTCATCACGCGGCGGAAGCGGAGCAACCGCCGCGCCACGCAGGCGCCCGCGCGCCTGCTGCGCCGCGGTGACGTACCTTCCCAGGCGCGGGAATCGCCCGCGAATTGCCTACTTGTACTTCTGCAGCTCGAGCCGGGCGACCATGCCGCGGTGAACCTCGTCCGGCCCGTCGGCGAGGCGCAGCGCGCGCGCCATGCCCATGAGCCGGGTCAGCTCGGGATCGGCGACGCCCTCGCCGCCGTGGATCTGGATCGCTGCATCCGTCACCATCTGCAGGACGTTCGGCGCGATCACCTTGATCGCCGAGATGTCGGTCAATGCAGCGAACACACCGTGCCGGTCGAGCGCCCAGGCGGCCTTCAGCGTGAGCAGGCGGGCCTGGTCGATCGCCATGCGGCAGTTGGCGATCACGTCGCGGTTGCCGCCGAGGCTCGCCAGCGGACGCCCGAACGCGACGCGGTGGACAGCGCGGCGGCAGAGCCGCTCGAGCGCGCGCTCCGCCGCGCCGATCGCGCGCATGCAGTGGTGGATGCGGCCGGGACCGAGGCGGCCCTGCGCGACCTCGAAGCCGCGTCCCGGACCGGCGATGAAGTGGTCGCGCGGCAGGCGGACCTCGTCGAACAGGATCTCGGCGTGTCCGTGCGGCTCGTCGAGGTGGCCGAAGACCGGCAGCATGCGCAGGATCTTGACGCCCGGCGTGTCGAGCGGGACCAGGACCATCGAGTGGCGCTGGTGGCGGTCCGCGTTCGGGTCGGTCACGCCCATGAAGATCAGGAACTTGCAGCGCGGGTCGCCGGCGCCGCTGGTCCACCACTTCTGGCCGCCCAGCACGATCTCGTCACCGACGACCTCGCAGGTGGCCTTCATGTTGGTCGCGTCGCTCGACGCGACCGCGGGCTCGGTCATCGCAAAGCCGGAGCGGATCGTGCCGTCGAGGAGCGGCTTCAGCCAGCGCTCCTTTTGCGCGGGCGAGCCGTACTTCACCAGCACCTCCGCGTTGCCGGTGTCGGGCGCGCTGCAGTTGAAGACCTCGGGCGCGAGAAAGCTCTTGCCCGTGATCTCGGCGATCGGCGCGTAGTCGCGGTTGTCGAGCCCGGCGCCGTACTCGTCATCGGGCAGAAACAGGTTCCACAGGCCGAGACCCTTCGCCTCGGCCTTCAGCTCCTCGAGGATCGGCGGGATGCGCCACTGCCGCCAGTCGTCGGTGTGCGCGAGCTGTGCGACGTAGGTCTTCTCGTTCGGGACGACCCGCTCGCGCACGAAGCGCTCGACCTGGTCGATGTAGGCGCGGGCGCGCTCCGAGTGCTCGAAATCCATGGCGTTCGTCCTCCGTCGTCTGGGATCCGCTCCGGCCGGGTCGGTCCGTTCAAGCAGGCTTCGCGGCGAGCGGGAAGGTCCGGCGTGCGCGGGCGCCGCAGCAAACCGGAGACCAGCGCCGCTCACGCATCTGCGACCGCTCGGGGT
Source organism: Candidatus Binatia bacterium (assembly GCA_019749875.1). Classification (GTDB taxonomy): domain Bacteria; phylum Desulfobacterota; class Binatia; order UBA12015; family UBA12015; genus VGTK01. The sequence goes on from JAIEPK010000180.1 coordinate 6,698, forward strand.
GCCGGATTCCCAGCCATGCGAACGCGTGCGTCCACGGCCTGCCGATCGATGTCGCCGATCACGCCGTGGCGGGCCCGCAGACTGGAGCCCGCACAGGCGCCGCGCCCCGGTACGGGGGTTGCTGTCACGTCGCGACAGACGATCGCGATCGGCTCGTCCGTTCCGAACGCGGCACGAGCCTTCGCGGGGAAAGACGGATCGGCTTCATGAGCAGCATGGCTTTCGCAGTCGCGGGCATCGAGGCATGGCCCATCGACTTCCGGACCCCGCTGGTGTGGCTCGGTCTCGGCTTCGGCGTGGCGGTCGTCGCCGCGATGCTGTGGGTCCTGCTGGGCTCGCTGCGGCGCCGCTGGACGGGCCACCACGTGCGCTGCCCGGTCGACGGCTCGCGTGCGCACGTCTTCGTCGAGCGCGACGACGACGGGCGGGCGGTCGACGTCGCGGTGTGCTCCCGCATGTCCCGTCCCGGCCACGTGACCTGCAGCAGGGAGTGCCTGCCGGCCGTCCCGTCGCGCGCCTGACGCGAGACGCGCGGCCGCGCGGGACGCACGCAGCGGCCGCGACGACATGTGACAGGCGGATGACAGCACGCGCGCTCTGGGATAGACGCGCCCGATGCGCAAGCACCCCGTCGCCCCGATCGCCCGCGCCGCGCGCTCCGTCGCGCTGGTGCTCGCCACCGCCGGGATCGCCGCCTGCAGCCACACCAGCGGCGGCAGCACCTCGACGACGTCGTCGAACGTCCAGCACGTCGTCGTGGTGATCCAGGAGAACATCAGCTTCGACGCCTACCTCGCCACCTGGTGTCAAGCACCGCCGGGATCGAACCCCACCTGCAACGACGGCGCAGCCTGCTGCGAGCGCGGTCCGGCGACCGATCCCGGCACCGGGATCACGCCGCTGCTGCTCGACGATCAGCAGCACGGCGCCTACGACCCGATCCACTTCTCGGCCTGCTTCGTGTCCGAGATCAACGGCGGCGCGATGGACCAGTTCGTCGAAGGTGCTACGTGCGGCTCGAGCCCGAACAACTTCGCCTACGCCGACGACGCGAGCGTCGCGTACTACCGGAACCTCACGTCGCGCGCGGCGCTCGCCGATCGCTGGTTCCAGCCGATCGTCGGCGCGAGCTCGGCGAACGACATGTACTTCGCGCGGGCGGCGTTCGTGTTCGAGGACAACAGCTTCGTCCCGGCCGACGCGATCGGCTCGACCTGCACGCTCAACAAGCGCACCGCGAGCTACGACGACCCGACCATCGGCGACCTGCTCACCGACGCCGGCGTGCCATGGGCGTTCTACATCGAGGGCTACCAGACGATGGCGGACGCGGTCGCAGACGGCGGCTGCGCGGCACCGGATCCCGCGTGCCCGGCCGGGTTCCCGTTCTATCCCTGCGTCTACGATCCGAGCGACATTCCGTTCCAGTACTATCCGCGCTTCCGGGACCAGCCCGAGTTCATGCGCGACTACTCTCGCTTCGCGCGCGATCTCGCAGCGGGCGAGCTGCCGGCCGTGAGCTTCGTGAAGGCGATCGGCTTCAAGACCGAGCACCCGGGCTACGGCGACACGATCAGCGCCGGCATCGACTTCGTGCGGGATCTCGTCGACCGGATCGACGCGTCGCCGTACGCCGACGACACCCTGGTGCTGGTGACGTACGACGAGAGCGGCGGCTACTTCGACCACGTCGCACCACCGCCCACCAGCAGCGTGGACGGCAAGGACTACGGTCCGCGCGTGCCGACCTTCGCGATCGGCCGCTTCGCCCGGCGCGGCTACGTCTCGCACGTCGAGCTCGAGCACTCGTCGATCGTCAAGTTCCTCGAGTGGAACTGGCTCGGCGGCGAGACCGGACAGCTCGGCACCCGCGATGCAGTGGTGAACAACATCGGCAGCCTGCTCGATCCGGACGAGACGGGGACGCAAGTCCCCGGGTGACCGGCATCCATGCCGAGCGCGACGCGGCCGTCGACGACCTGCGCGAGGAGCTCCGGCGCGTCGTCGCGCGCAAATTCTTGACCTGAGACAGCGCACTCGGATAGGGCGACGCGGAGCACGTCGTCACCGACCACGCTCGTCGCCGTGTCCGCCCCCACCCAAGACAACGTTCGTCCGCGCAGGCCCGACCCCGTCGGTCCGAGCCGGGCCATGCGATGACCGCTGCGTTCCTTGCACGGCCGATCCTACAGACGGAAGACGCGGCCGCCGAGCTCATGAACGATCCTGCCTTCCGCGAGCGCTACGAGCTGCTGGAGCTGATCGGCTCCGGCGCCTACGCGAAGGTCTACCGCGCCGTCCGGCGCAGCACCGGACAGGAGGTCGCGGTCAAGATCGTCACGCTCGACGAGGGTCTCGACGCGCGTGCGATCGACGAGCAGATCGCGCAGCTGCGGCACGAGGTCGCGATCTGCGAGCGCCTGCTGCACCCCAACATCGTCCGCCTCGTCGACTCGGGGGCGGGGTCGGCGCGGTCGCTCTATGCCGTCTTCGCGCACGTGGCGGGATGGAACCTCGCCGACCTCGTGACGCTGCACGGACCGCTGCCGCGCGCCACCGCGCTCCACCTGATGGCGCAGGTGCTCGACGCGCTCGCGACGGCACACGCGAGCGGCGTCGTGCACCGCGACGTGAAGCCGGACAACGTCGTCGTCCGCGTCGCCGGGGAGGGGCCGAGCGCCATGGTGCTGGACTTCGGCATCGGGGTGCTCGCAGGGGCGTCCGGCCGGTGGGGCAGCCACGCGAGCCCGGGCGGGGACCTGCTCGGAACGCCGGCCTACAGCGCGCCCGAGCAGCTGCGAGGTGAGCCGGTGACCGGGGCCGCGGACCTCTACGCATGGGGGCTCACGACGATCGAGGTGCTCACGGGCGAGCGCGTCATGGCCGGACCGACGCTGCAGGAGACGGTCTTCCGCCAACTGTCCTCGGATCCGGTGCCGTTGCCGGGCGCGATCGCCGACGGCGATCTCGGCGCGCTGCTGCGCGAGGTCTGCGCCAAGGACGTCGCCCGCCGCGCCGCGAACGCGAGCGAGGTGCTGCGCCGGCTCGAGCCGCTGCGCGCGCTCGGTGACCCTGCCGCGCTCGCGCTGCCGGCATCGCTGCGCGGGGACGCGACGCCGCTGGCTTCGTCACGGCCGGTGGTGGTGCGTCCGGGCCGCGGGCTCTCGACGATCCCGCTGCTGCGCAATCCCCGCTTCACCGGCCGAGAAGACGCTCTGGCGGAGATCGCGCAGCGTCTCCGCGTCAGCGCGGTGCTCGCCGTCTGCGCGCTGAAGGGCATCGGGGGCGTCGGCAAGACGCAGCTGGCGCTCGAGTACGCCTACCGTCATCGGCACGAGTACGACCTGGTCGGCTGGATCCGCGCCGAGAACCCCGGCACGCTCGACGCCGACCTGGCTGCGCTCGCCGGAGTCCTCGGGCTCCCGGAAGCGACGGCACCGGAAGATCACCGGCGCATCCGTGCCGTACGGGAGTGGCTCGACACGCACGACCACTGGCTCCTGGTGTTCGACAACGTGGTGGAGCCGCGCGCGATCCGCTCCTACCTCCCGCGCAACCGCGCGGGTCACGTGCTGATCACCTCGCGTCACCAGAGCTGGCACGATCTCGCGTGCGCCGTCGACGTGGACGTCATGAGCGCCGAAGAGGCGGCTCGGCTGCTCCTGTCGCGCTCGGGAGACGACGACGTCGAGGCCGCGCGCGAGCTCGCGGCCCTGCTCGGGTACCTGCCGCTCGCGCTCGAGGAGGCCGCCGCGTACGTGCAGGCGACGGGGCGAACGCTGCGCGACTACGTGGCCCTGTTCCGGGAGCATCAGGGACGGCTGCTGGCGGCGAGCCTTCCGCCCGCCGACTACCCGACGACCCTCTGCACGACGTGGGACATGTCGCTGCAGCGTCTCGCGAGCGAAGAGCCGGCGGCGGTGGACCTGCTGACGATTCTCGCCCACCTGGCGCCGGAGCGCGTGCCGCGCTTTCTCTTCCTGCCGCCGCGCAGCGGTGCCGACGCCGGGATCGCACCTCCGGCGCCCGACGAGGCGGCGCTCGACCGTCAGCTGGCAGCGCTGCTGCGCTACTCGCTGGTGCGCGTCGACGACGACGAGATCTTCATCCACCGCCTTCTCCAGGCCGTGATCCGCGATCGCATGTCGGAGCCCGAGCGTGCGGCCGCTACCGAGCGGACGCTGCTGCTGGTCGAGCAGGCATTCCCACGCAGCGGCTCCGCCGGACGTGCGCGCCCGGAGTGCACGCGGCTGCTGCCGCACGCCGTCGCGGCGCTCGGTCACGCGCGCTGGATCGACACCGGCCGCATCGCAGCCGCCCGGCTCCTGCAGCGGACCGGCGTGTACCTGAGCGCGTGCGGCTGGTCGGAGGACGCGGTCAAGCACCTCGAGCGCGCCGTGGCGGTCTTCGGCCAGGCCGGACCGGCGCACGAAGCAGAGCACGCCCGCGCGGCGGAGGATCTGGGCATGGTCTTCTACCAGCTCGGGCTGCTCGTGCCGGCGGCGCGTGCGCACGAGCGCGCGATCGCGACGCTCGCGGACGGCCCGCACCGCGACGTCGTCCGTGCGGGCCAGGCCCTGATCAACCTCGCCTGGGTGCGCTGGTCGGAGGGCGCGCTCGCGGCGGCGAGCGACGTCGCCCGCCGCGGCGTCGCGCTGCTGCAGGACGCCCCCGGTGCGGGCGGCCTCAGTGCGGTAGGGGCACTCGCGATCCTGGCGCGCGTGCTGTTCGACCGAGGCGACGTCGATGGGGCGCGCACCACCGTCGACGCGGCGCTCGACGTCCTGGCGAGAATCCCGGGGCCGCATCACCCGCTCCTGTGCGGCACGTTGCTCCAGGTGTCCCAGGTCCTCACGGCGCTCGGCCGGATCCAGGCCGCCCGGCCGCTCGCGCTCGAAGCGGTACAGGCCGGCGAGCGCGCGTACGGCCGGCATCACCCCCTGGTCGCCGGAACGTACTCCGTGCTCGGGCAGATCCACGAGCTGCTGGAGGACGACGAGACCGCACGCGAGCACTTCGCGAAGGCAGTGGCCAGCGCGCAGGCAGCAGCGAACCGTGTCGACCAGCACGTCGCGATCGCCGCATGCTTGTCGGTGCGCGTCCTGGTGCGTCTCGGCCGCCTGGCGGAAGCTGCCGACGCGTTGCTCGCAGCGGAGGGTCTGCTCTCGAAGCTGTGCGGGGCACGGGAGCGGTTCGCCGCCGAGCTGCTCCTCGCGAGCGCCCGCGTGGACACGTCGTACGGAAAATCGGACGCCGCGGCGGAGAAGTGGGCGCGTGGCCATGCGGCGCTCCGCGCCAGTGCCGGCCCCGCACATCCGACGATGATGGATGCTCTTTTGCTTGTCGCGGACGTCCACGACTCCCGTGCCGACCTGCCGAGCGCCGTCGTCGCCATCGAGGGCGCGCTCGAGGTCGCCCGGGTCAACCGGCTGCAGGAGCATCCCTTGCTGATCAAAGCCCACGACAAGCTCGCGACGATCTGCGAGCGCACGACGCGGCACGACGACGCCGTGCTTCACCGGCAGCTCGCCAACGCGCTGCGCCACCGGTTGCGCGCGGCGTCCCGCTGATGTCGTCCGCGATCCCGGTCCCGCTTCCCTCCTGGCGCATCGCCTTCAGCCTCGGTTGCTTCGTGTCGGCCCTCCTGGTGCTGGCACAAGCGCTGATGGTTCGGCGAGCCGCGGCCGGTGGACGCACGATGCGCGCCTTCTTCGGTGGTCCGCCGGTGATCGCGCCCCGCGTCCACGGGTCGTTCGGCCCACCGACCATCGCCTGGAGCGAGGCCGCGCTGTTCGGATTCTTCGTCCTGAACTTTTATGTGCTCGAGACCTGGGCGACCTACGCCTCGCCCTACTTCGTGTACGCGCAATCGTTCCCCGTCATGCTGCCGACGCCGCCTCTCGATTGGCTGCCCGAGTGGCTGCGGCAGCACATGGCCCAGCCCTGCGACCTGACGAAACCATGCGCGTTGACGGCGTCGCTCATTCTGGAGGCGCATCGCTCGCGCACCATCCCGATCGAGATCCCGCTCATGGAGGGCACGATCGCCTACGTCGCGCTGCACGCGACCCGGCTGGTCGGTGCGACCTACTGGAGCCGTCCGTTCCTCGCCGGAATGGCGGTTCTCGCACTCGACGGGCTGCTCGACCCGGCGGTGTCCGACGCATTCGCCTGCGACGGCCAGACCGCGCGCACGGTCGGCCTCGGCCTCTGGCGGTGGTTCACGGTGCCCGACGCGATGGGTCAATGGTACGG
>JAIEPK010000502.1 GCA_019749875.1 Candidatus Binatia bacterium
GGTCCCGGTCGACGTCCGTCGCGACGCCGCGGCTTGCGCCGCTCCGCGCGCGGCGCGAAGACACCCGGATGCCGAACGTACGCGCGGTCACCGTCTACGCAGGGTCCTCGACGCGTGCGACCGACGCGCACCTGCGCCTCGCGGGCGAGCTCGGCGACGGCATCGCGCGCCGGGGCTGGACGGTCGTGTACGGCGGCGCGAACGTCGGGCTCATGGGCGCCCTCGCCGACGCGGCGCTCGACGCCGGCGGCCGCGTCGAGGGCGTGATCCTCGACACGTTCGCGCGCGTCGCGCACGCCGCGATCCACGACCTCGTGACCGTCGGCGACATGCGCTCGCGCAAGGCCGGGCTCGCGCACCGGGGCGACGCCCACGTCGTCCTGCCCGGCGGCTACGGCACGCTCGAGGAGCTGTCGGAGATCCTGGTCGAGCGCCAGCTCGTGCTGCACCGGAAGCCGCTGGTCGTCGTCAATCATCGCGGCTTCTGGGATCCGCTGCTGGAGCTCGTCGAGCGCATGGTCGCGGCGTCGCTGGTGAAGGAGAAGAACCGTGCGCTGATGACCGTCGTGCCCGACGCGGCGGCGGCGATCGAAGCGATCGCGCGCTTCGCTGCCGAGCCCGAGCCGGTGGCGCCGCCGGCGTGGGACGAGGACGACGAGCTGCGCGGGTGACGAGCGGAGGCGGACGAGCGTCTCTGGCGGAGAGCGCCTGCACGAGATGGTCGGAGGTCGACACCCATCCGAAGAGCAACTCGATGGTGAGCAGCGACGCGTCGTGGTTGCTGCGCGCGAGCCCGTGGCCGATGGGCTCCGCAGTGCAGTCCTCGAGCACGATGCAGCGGTAGCCGCGATACATCGCATCACGGATGGTCGACTCGACGCACACGCTGGTCGTCGCACCGACGAACACCAGGGTCCGGGCGCCGAGCGCGCGGAGCCTCTCGTCCAGGGCGGTCTCGAAGAACCCGCTGTAGCGGTGCTTCGACACCACGGTGTCGCCGTCGTGCGGCGCGAGCTCGTCGACGATCGCGGTGTTCCAGGTTCCCGCGACGAGCGTGCGGCCCTCGCTGCCGTCCGGGGCGCGCACGGCGTCTCCCAGTCCGAACGGCGTATGCTTGATGCGGTGGGGAGAGTCCGGGTCGCCGGCGTCGGAGAGGTCCGCGCGGTGCTCCTGCTTGAGGTAGACGATCGGAATCCCCGCCCGGCGCGCGGCGGCCAGCACGCGTCGGGTCGGCTCGATCAGTCGGCGGATCGGGCCGATGTCGATACCGGCGCGGTCGAACATCCCGCCCGGTGCGCCGAAGTCGTTCTGCATGTCGACCACGACGATCGCCGTCGTCGACGGGTCGACCTCGATGGGCTCGGGGCGGGCCTCGAGCGCGACCGGCTTCGCGGGGGTTGCCATCGGGATCCCTCCGACCGGCATGGGTTCACGGTCAGGGGTGGAAAGCAACCCGGATGTTCCGGTGCCGAGATCTGCCGCACGATCGCCCCGGCTCAGACGCGGCCGATCAGCGTGTCCCCGATCTGCTTGACGAAGTCGAGCTGCGCCTGCGCGTCGCCGCCGAGCTGGAACGGGATCAGCCGGTGCACGCCGAGGTCGGCGAAGCGGCGCGCGGTGTCGACATCGAGGCCGGGCGGCGGCGTGATGCTGATCTCGAAGCCGTCGAGCCCGCCCGGACGCCCCGCGGCGCGCGCCGCGTCGCGCAGGCCGTCGATGCAGCGCGTGGCCCCGTCGACGTCCTGGAAGAACCCGTACCAGCCGGACGCGTGCGCGATCGCGCGGCGGAACGCGTCCGGGGTGTGGCCGCCGAAGACGATCTCCGGATGCGGCTTCTGCAGCGGGCGCGGGAAGGCCTGCACGCCGGAGAACGAGGCGAAGCGTCCCTCGTGGCGCGGCTCGTCCTGCGTCCAGATCGCGAGCATCGCGCGCAGGTAGTCCTCGGTGCGCGCGCCCTTGTGCGAGAACGGGATGCCGAGCGCGTCGAACTCCGGCTTCAGGTAGCCGACGCCGATCCCGAAGATCAGTCGCCCGTTCGAGACCACGTCGAGGCTCGCGAGCTCCTTCGCGAGCACCAGCGGGTTGCGCTGCGGCAGGATGATGATGCCGGTGCCGAGCTTGACGCGTGCGGTGTGCGTCGCGAGCAGCGTCAAGCAGACGATCGGGTCGAGGATCGGCGAGCGTGGCGGGAGCGGGGAGGGCGGCACCTGCGGCTCCGGCAAGACGACGTGCTCGCCGACCCACAGCGACTCGAAGCCCGCGGACTCCGCGAGCCGCGCGACCGCGACCGAGGTCTGCGGATCCGCGCACGCGCCCATGTTGAGGTTGAAGAGACCGAGCTTCATCCGTGCATCCTCCGCTTCGAGGTTGGTAGCCGGAGCGCCGGGCCGGGTCGAGCGCGGTGGCGCGCTTCTCGCTGCATCGGCCCGCATGGAAACCACGAGGAAAAAGCCGATGGGGCCCTTGCCGGGGAAGCCCGGTGACTTCCGCAAGTCGCCGTGGTTCTGGCGCGTGGCCATCGCGACGCTGCTGGTGCTCACCGCCGGTGTGTTCCTGGGCATGTACTACGGGCAGGCTGGGAGCGTGCTGGTCGGGCTCGCGATCTTCCTGGGCGCGATCCCGTGCCGTCACGAGACTTGAAGATGGCGACCTTCGCCTCGTGCGGCAATGTCAAAATCCATAGATCGACCGCGGCCAGCGTACCGGATGCTCGCCGCCGGCACGGGGTGGAGACGATCGCGCCGCCACGGATCGGCCTCGGCGCACCTCCCTGGCCGCCGGCCCGTCGAGTGATCGACCTCACATCACGCGCACGTAGTGCTCCACCGACGGGAACGGATCGTAGAACCGGTGCAGCAGCGCCTTCCAGCGCTGATACTGCGCCGATCCGCGGAACCCCACGGTGTGGGCCTCGAGCGTGTCCCACTCGACCAGCAGCAGGTAGCGATCCGCGTTCTCCACGCAGCGCTGCAGCTGGTGCGAGCGGTAGCCCGGCATCGACGCGATGATCGTCTGCGCTTCGCGAAACGCGGCCTCGAATGCATCGGTCGCGCCGGCGCGGACGTCGAGGACGGCGACTTCGAGGATCATCGGATGGCTCCTTCCGTCGGGGAGCGCTCGTGCGCGGGAGCAGCGGCGCCCGCACGCGGCGCTGCCGGCGCGTTTCGTCCCGCAGCGAGCAGCTCGAGCGTGTGCCCGAGGAGCGCCGCATCGCCGGGCTCGCCGCGCCCCGATCGCCTCGTGCGCCGCATGCGCAGCGAGCGCATCAGTCGAGTTCTACGAATCGATCGGCGGCAGGTGCGCCGGGGCCGGCGACGTGAGCAGCACGCCGCCGTCGACCATGATGGTCTGCCCGCTCACGAAGCGCGCGCCGTCCGAGCACAGGTAGGCGATCGCGCCGGCGACGTCGTCGGCGGTCGCGAGGCCGCGCAGAGGCGTCAGCGCGCGCATGTCGTCCTGCAGCGCGTCGTGGCCCTCGCCGGCGAAGAAGCGCGTCGAGTCCGTGTCCGCGTAGACGAAGTTGACGCAGTTGACGCGGATGCCGCGCGGCCCGAGCTCGAAGGCGAAATGGCGCGCGAGCATCTCCATCGCGGCCTTGGCCGCGCCGAGGACGCCGTGGCGCGGGACCGTCCGCACGCAGTCGTAGCCGGACACCGCGACGATCGATGCGCCCGTCCGACCCTCCATGAGCCGCGCCGCGCGCTGCACGCCGAACAGGAAGCCGTCGACGGTGATCGCGAAGGTCTTCTGCACGTGGTGCGGCTTCACGTCGAGCAGCGGCTTGAACGCGGTCGCGGCGGCGTTGGCGACGTAGACGTCGAGCGCCCCGAAGCGCTCGGCCACGCGGTCGAACGCGGCCTCGCGCTGCTCTGCGTCGCCGACGTCGAGCTGCACGGGAAAGCCACCCCCGCCGGCCTTCTCGAGCTCCGCGGCGAGCGCCACCGCGGTCTCGGCCTCCTTGCGGTAGCCGATCGCGACCGTGGCGCCGCGTGCGGCGAGCGCGAGCGCCGCCGCACGGCCGATGCCGCGCGAGGCGCCGGTGATGAACGCGTACTTCCCGGCGAGGTCCTGCATCGGCGCGCGCTACCATGCCCCGTGAGCCGTCGCCACGCCGGTTGCATTCGCTCGCGGCGCGGTCGATGCTCGGCCGATCCCACGGCACCTCGGCCAATTTTTCGCGAACGGAGGAGCGAGACGATGGCGATCGACGAGGCGAAGGTGCAGGAGTTCGTCGGCAAGGCGATGGCCGATCTCGGCGGCGCGCTCACCGCGGCGCAGGTGGTGATCGGCGACAAGCTTGGTCTCTACCGTGCGATGGCGGGTGCCGGGCCGATGTCCGCCGCCGATCTCGCACGGCGGACCTCGACCAACGAGCGCTCGATCCGCGAGTGGCTCGCGGCGCAGGCCGCCGCCGGATACTTGACGTACGATCCGGCGAGCGCGCGCTACACGCTGCCCGACGAGCACGCGGCGGCACTCGCCGACGAGAGCAGCCCCGCCTGCGTGCTGGGCGGCTTCCAGGGCATGAGCGCCGCGATCCGCAGCACGGCGAAGGTCGTCGACGCGTTCCGTACCGGTGCCGGCGTCGGCTGGCACGAGCACGACCCGGAGCTCTTCGTCGGCACCGAGCGCTTCTTCCGTCCGGGCTACAACGCGAACCTGGTGAGCAGCTGGCTGCCGGCGCTCGACGGCGTGGTCGAGAAGCTCGAGCGGGGTGCGACCGTCGCCGACGTGGGCTGCGGCTTCGGCGCCTCGACGATCATCATGGCGCAGGCGTTTCCGCGCTCGACCTTCGTCGGCTTCGACTACCATCCGGCCTCGGTCGAGGCGGCGCAGGAGCGTGCCGAGCGCGCGCGGGTGTCCGACCGCGTGCGCTTCCAGGTCGCCCCGGCGAAGAGCTACCCGGGGACGTACGACCTGGTGACCTTCTTCGACTGCCTGCACGACATGGGCGACCCGGTCGGTGCGGCGCGCCACGTCAAGTCGTCGCTGCGGCCGGAGGGCACGTGGATGCTGGTCGAGCCGTTCGCACACGACCGCACCGAGGACAACCTGAACCCGGTCGGACGCGTGTTCTACGGGGCCTCGACGCTGGTCTGCACGCAGGCGTCGCTCGCGCAAGAGGTCGGGCTCGCGCTCGGCGCCCAGGCGGGCGAGGCGCGGCTGCGCGAGGTGCTCATCGAGGCGGGCTTCGGACGGATCCGGCGCGCGACCGAGACGCCGTTCAACATGGTGCTCGAAGTCCGGGTTTGACCGCCTTCGGCGTGTTTCGCCGCGGCCGCTCGCGCGGTCTTTCGGACCCCGCGGCCCATGCGCTAGGACACGTCGATGGCTGCCAGACCCCCGGTGTCCCGACCGTCCGCCGCCGACCGCGTGCGGAAGCTCCTCGCCCGCGACGAGCCGCTCGTCATGGGAGGATTCTACGACGGCGTCTCCGCGCGCCTCGTGGAGCGTGCGGGGTTTCCGCTCGCGTTCATGGGCGGCTACGCGGTCGCCGCATCGTTGCTCGGGGAGCCGGACATCGGGCTGCTGACGCAGGCGGAGATGGCCGACGCCGCGCGCCGCTTGTGCCGCCTGATCTCGGCGCCGGTGCTGGTCGACGCCGACACCGGCTACGGCAACGTGCCGAACGTCGTGCGCACCGCCGAGCTGTACGCGCAGGCCGGTGCGGCGGGCCTCTTCCTCGAGGACCAGGTGTGGCCGAAGCGCTGTGGCCACATGGCGGGCAAGGAGGTCGTCGAGCGTCGCGAGTGGCTGACCAAGCTCAACGCGGTGCTGAAGCTGCGCCCTGCGCTCGACCTGTTCGTCGTCGCGCGTACCGACGCGCGCGGTCCGAAGGGCCTGAAGGAAGCGATCGTGCGCGGGCGGGCGGCGCGCGATCTCGGCGTCGATGCGGTCTTCGTCGAGGCGCCGCAGAGCGTCGCCGAGCTCGACGCGATCGCGCTCGGCGTGCCGGGGCCGAAGATCGCGAACATGGTCGAGTGGGGACGCACGCCGCTGCTCACGCCGAACGAGCTGCACCAGCGCGGCTTCGACCTGATCGTGTATCCCGTCGCCGGCATCCTCGCTCAGGCGCGTGCGCTCGACGACGTGTACGGGACGCTGCGCCGCGACGGCAGCACGGCGAGCCTGATGGCGCGCATGTACCCGTTCGAGGAGTTCAACCACCTCATGGGTCTCGAGCGGCAGCGTGAGCGCGAGCGCGCCGCGGTGCCGATCGTCGAGGTGAGCAAGGACGCACCGCCGCCGAACGGCCGGCGACGGCGCTCTGCTTGACGGACGAGCGGGCGCGCCCCGACCCGACCCTGCGCCGCTGCGCTTGATTTTTTGGTCGCGAGAGGGTCTGGTGCGCCCGCACCATGGCTGGCGTCAAGCTTGAGCCCACGAAGAGGCCGGTAGCCGCCGTTTCCTGGTACGTGCTCGCGCTCGCCGTCGTCCTGCTCGGTGCGTCGCTCGCGGGTGCCGCGCCGCCGCCGGCGGAGCGCGAGCTGTTGCTGTTCGACGAGGTCGTCGTCAGCGCGGCGGGAAAGCGGCTGCAGGTCGAGTCCGATGCGCCGTCGTGGGTGTCGATCGTGACGCAGGAAGACATCCGGCGATTCGGCGTGCGCACGCTCGGCGACGCGCTCGCGCTCGTGCCCGGCTTCTACGGCACCTACGATCGCAACTACGAGTACGTGGGCGTGCGCGGCTTCCTGCGTCCGGGGGACTACAACAACCGCATCCTGCTGCTGGTGAACGGGCTCACGTACAATGACGACGTGTACGGTTCGGCCCCGCTCGGCTACGACTTCGGGATCGACCTCGAGGCCATCGAGCGCATCGAGGTCTCGCGCGGGCCCGGCTCGGCTCTCTACGGCGGCAACGCGATCTTCGCGGTCGTCAACGTCGTCACCTTCGACGGCACGACCATGCCCGGCGTCCGGCCTCTGGCAGAGACCGGCAGCGATTACCGCTGGCGCTTCCAATCGACGCTCGGCCACCGCTTCGCGTCGGGTCCGGAGGTCTTCGTCAGCGGCTCCTACCTGTCGGTGGACGGCCCGGGGAAGCTGTACTTCCCCGAGTTCGACACCCCCGAGACCAACGGCGTCGCCGTCGACCTCGACGGCGAGTCGGCCGGAAACTTCTACATGAACGCCCGCTGGGGTGATCTGTTCCTGCAGGGGGGAGTGAACCGGCGCGACAAGAGCATCCCGACCGGCTCCTACGGAACGGTGTTCGGCGTGCCCGGAACGAGCACGCTCGACGGTCGCCAGTTCGCCGAGGTGCTGTATCAGACCGCCCTCCGGCCGGACGTCCAGCTCACCGCGCGCGGCTACTACGGCGGCGTCACCTATCGCGGCCGCTACCGGTACGAGAACGAGGACGGCAGCCTCTACGTCAATCACGACGAGGCGACCAGCAACTGGTTCGGCGGCGAGGTGCGCGGCCTGTGGACGCTCGGCGACTGGAACGTCCTCACCGTCGGCGCGCAGTACGACGACCACCCCGACGTGCGGCAGAGGAACTTCGATCCCGGCGTGCCGCCGTACATCGACGACTCGCGCAGCTACACCAACTGGGGCGTCTACCTCGAGGACGAGGTGCGGATCGCGGCCTGGCTGAGCGTCGTCGCCGGGGCGCGCTACGACGACTACTACGACCGCATCGGCGAGTTCTCGCCGCGCGTCGGCGTCATCCTGCGGCCGTTGCAGAGCACGAACCTGAAGCTCCTATACGGCCGCGCGTTTCGGCCACCGAGCATCTACGAGCAGTACTACGCGGGCGACGGCGATCCGGCACAGTTCGCGAACCCGCATCTCGATCCGGAGACCATCTCGACCTACGAGATCGATCTCGAGCAGGGCCTGTGGGGCGAGGCGCACGGAACGCTCGCCCTCTATCACTACGAGCTCGACGACCTGATCGACCCGGTCCAGGTCGAGATCGACGGCGTGAGCGGAACCAAGTTCGAGAACGGTCCGGCGGCGTCCGCGTACGGTCTGGACGTCGAGCTGCGCCAGCCACTGCCGTATCACTCGCTGCTGCGCTCGAGCTTCAGCGCGCAGCGAGTACGCTCGCAAGGGGCGCAGCTCAGCAACTCGCCGTCCTATCTCGGCAAGGTCGAGCTGCTCTTCCCGGTGCCGCTCGGGCCCTTCGACGTCGATGCCGGCGCCGAGCTGCTGGTCGTCTCGCCTCGCAAGACGCTCGCCGGCGGCGAGGTCGGCACGGTGAACACGCTCAACCTGAACCTGTGGTACGAGACGCCGCTGCCGAATCTGGTGCTGACACTGGGCCTGTACAATCTGCTCGATCAGCGCTTCGAGGATCCCGGCGGGGTGGAGCACGTCCAGGACGCGATCGCTCAGGACGGGCTCACGTTCCGCACCCAGGTCAGGTATGCATTCTGAGGTCGGCGCGAGCGGCCGCGACCGCAAGGGGCCGCGACGCCGGGCCAAGCTCGGCCGGGCGCTGCTCGCCGCACTGGCGCTGCTGCCGTGCCTGGCCGAAGCCGCGGACACGCAACCACGCGTCGCGGTGCTTCGAACCAGCCGCATCGGGCCGTTCGCCGACGCCATCGGCGCCCTCGAGACGGCACTGCGCGCCGACCGCCGGCAACCCGAGATCCTGACCTTCGACCTCGAAGCGGGGGGGGACGTGGCCTCCGCCATGGAGAGCGTGCGGCGCAGTGCGCCGGCCGTGGTGGTGAGCGTGGGCTCGCTCGCGACCTCGCTGGCTCTGGAGGCAGCACCGCCGCTCGACGCACCGATCGTGTTCTCCATGGTGCTCTATCCTGCCGAGAGCGGATTCTTGTCTGGCGGGCGCGCGATCACGGGTGCCTCGCTGGACGTTCCGCCGCGGGAGCAGCTGTCGACGCTGCAGCGTCTGCTGCCGGAAGCGCACAGCGTCGGCGTGCTCTACTCGCCGCGCGAGACCGGTGCCGTCGTCGCGGCCGCCAAGCCGGTCGCCGAGCGCCTCGGCCTTCAGCTGGTGAGCGAAGCGGTCGATGAACCCTCGAAGGCCCCCGTCGTGTTGGATTCACTCATGAAAAGGGTCGATGCACTCTGGACCGTTGCCGACGGCGGCGTCTTCACGCCGCAGACGACTCCGGCCCTGCTGCTCGCGGCGCTGCGCAGCCGGAAACCGATGCTGGGCTTGTCGCCGGGGCAGGTGCGGAGCGGGGCGCTGGCGGCCCTCGTGGTCGACTACGAGGACGTCGGGCGCCAGACCGCGGAGATCGTCGGCAGCATCCTCGGCGGCCGCCGCGCGGCCGACGTCCCGATCACCCATCCGCGGCACGTCACCCTGGCGCTGAACCTGCGCACCGCGGAGCTGCTCGGCGTCAAGATTCCGCCGGACGTCCTGAGCGAGGCGCACGTCCTGGTCCAATGAGCGCAGGTGCCGTGCGTCGGGAGCGGAACGGACGCTGGTGGAGCCCGGGTCGACGGCGGTTCGGCTTCGCCGGCATTCTCGCCGGAGCGACGTCGATCGTGATCGTCGTCACCTGTGCGGCGCTCACGTGGATGCTCACCAGCCGGGCGAGCGACGAGGTGAGCCGCCTCGCGATCCAGCATGGCCGCACGGTCGCCGAGCGGGTCGCCGCCGAGTCGGAGCTCGGCGTCCTCGCGGGCGACGTCGATGCCCTGGCGCAGTCGTGTGCGGCGATCCTGGGCCGCGACGACGTCGTGTCGTGCGCGGTCGTCGACGTCCGCGGGCGGATCCTCGCCGCCTCGGGTGAAGGACTGGCGGCGTGGGGGACGACCGACCGCCTCGAGCGCATGGTCGCCGTGGTCACCACCGATCCGCAGCGACGGCTCTGGCAGATCGTGGCACCGGTCCGGTCGGAGAACCGGAGCGAGATGCGCGAAGAGCTCCAGTTCGATGCGCTGCGCGGCTCACGCAGCGGCGGCTCGACCGCGGTAGGCTACGTGCTGATCGGCTTGTCGCGAACGTCGGTCGACGCGAGCCAGCGCCGGCTGTGGGAGCTCGCCGTCAAGCTCGCCACCGTGATCGGCCTGCTCGGCGTCGCGGGTGCGGTGCTGCTCGCGCGGCATGTCGTCCGTCCGATGCAACGTCTGGTCGAGATGTCGCACGCGATCGCCGAGGGCCGGCTCGATGCGAGCGTCGACGTGTCGTCGGACGACGAGATCGGGACGCTCGCGGCGGCGTTCAACCAGATGGCGGCGAGCCTGCGCGACAGCCGGGCCCGGCTCTTCGACCAGAACCGTCGCCTCGAGGCGGCGGTGCGCGCACGCACGCGCCAGCTCGAGGAGATGAACGAGGAGCTGCGCAACGCGTCCGAGCTCAAGTCGGAGTTCCTGGCGACCGTGTCGCACGAGCTGCGCACGCCGCTCAACGTGATCATCGGCTACGCGGAGATCCTGCGCGAAACGCTCGGCGAGCGCGTCGACCCGGAGTACCGCGCGATGCTCGAATCGATCGAGCGCTACTCGCGGCTGCAGCTCGATCTGATCACCAACGTGCTCGACTTCTCGCGTCTGGCATCCGGTCGAATCGGCCTCGACGTCACCTCGTTTCTCCTCGAGCCGGTGCTCGCCGAGGTCGCTGCACTGCATCGCGACACCCTGGCGCGTCGCGGTGTGACCCTGCAGGTGCAGGTCGACCCGGCCGTGGAACGGCTGCACACCGATCGGGTGAAGGTTCAGGAGATCGTGCGCAACTTGCTGGACAATGCCGTCAAGTTCACCGAGCACGGCTCGATCGGCATCTTCGCCCGCATCGGACAGAAGCCGGCGCTGGTCGCGATCGAGGTGCGCGACTCCGGCGCGGGCATTGCTCCGGAGGATCTGCAGAGCGTCTTCGAAGAGTTTCGCCAGGTCGGTCAGAGCAGCACGCGCTCCACCGGCGGGGTCGGTCTCGGGCTCGCGATCGTGCACCGCCTGTGCGAGGCCCTCGGCGGCACGGTGCGGGTCGACAGCCGGCGCGGCGTGGGATCGACGTTCGTCGTCGAGATCCCGATCGATCTCGCGCCGTCGATCCCGGCCGCGCGCTCCGCGTGACGCCGCGGAGCGCTGCGCTGCACGCGCGGCGCTCGTTCGGCGCTACCCGCTCGCGGCGCGGCTGCGGAAGGTGAGAACCCGCCACGGGTGCGGGATGCCGGGCAGCGCGCTCTCGGTGAAGCCGTCGCGCGCGTAGGCCGCCACGGCGCCGTTCCAGAACGACAGCGCCGGCGTGTTCCCGCTCGAGACGCGCACCGTCCACGTCCGGCCCGGGAAGCCGTTCCACAGCCGCACCGCGGCGCGGCCGCCGACGCCGCTCTGGCGGTGGCGGCGCAGCACGAAGAATTCGGCCACGTCCATCGCCAGCGGATCGTCGCTCGCCGGCGAGCCGACGGTCGCGAGAGCGAAGCCGGCGAGGCGCCCGCCGACGCGGATGAGGAACGGAAAGCGGCCGGGCTCGCCGAAATACTGCGCCAGGCGGGGATAGCCGTAGCGCCCGTCGTCGCCGATCTCGATGCCGAAGACGTGGCTCAGCTCGTGCGTGTAGAGCTCGAGCAGGTTCGCGAGCACCGGTGCCTCGTCGGACCGGGCGACGTCGAGGCTGACGGTCGGGCGCGTGCTGCTCATCGGAACCCTCGTGGCCGCGCGCGGGTCATCGCTTGCCCCGCCGTCGTGCAGCGGCCGTCGTGCCTCGCGCCGGCCGCTCGTCACTCGCCGGATGCACACGCTCGGCCGTCGTCGGCGCACCGCCGCCGCGTGCGCCGCGCTCGGAGTGCCTGCCCGCGGGCGACAGCGCCTGCTCGATCTGCGCGCGCAGCAGCGCGAGCAGTCGATCGCGATCGAGCCCGAGATCCTCGGCTTCACCGCTCGCGATCGCATCGCACGTGCGCTCGAGCGTGAACAGCAGCAGCGCGTCGTCTTCGGCGGTGCGCGCGGTGTGGTCGCGCACGCGCTCGCTGTCGTCGCCCGTGGGTGGCGTTGAGCGGAGATGCTCCAGCAGCGCGATCTGCCGCCGTCGCTGGGCGCGGTGGAAGGCACGGACCTCGCCGTCCTCGACCAGCAGTGCCGCCATCGACGCGCGCAGGCCGCGCCAGCGCCGGTGGTGCTCGAGCACCAGCTCCGCGATGCGCACGGCGAGCTCGCGCGCCGGTCGGCGCGTCGCCAGCTCGGCACCGATCGCGGTCCACTCCGTGGTCACCCAGGCCTCGTAAGCGGCGAGGAACGCCGCGCGCTTGTCGGCGAAGTGCTTGTAGAACGTCCCGGCCGCGTAGCCGGCGTCGCGCGCGATGCGGTTCGAGTCGATGCGGTGGAAGCCGTGTCGGTTGAAGGCCTCGGCGGCGGCGGCGACCAGGCGGGCACGCGTGTCCTGCGGCGCGCCGCGCTTCGGGCGGACCCGGCGCAGCTCGCGCGCGGGCTCGGTGGTGACGGCGCTCATGGCGGCCAGGTCTAGCACGGTTGACAGAGACGAGTCATTGGTGAAGTGTTCGTCACCAACAAGTGATGGTGGCGTCACCAAGCGACGCGCCCGCGGGGCGCGCGGAGGACGACATGAACGGCGAACCCGCGCGCGCAGCCCTCGGCGCCGACCCGATCGTCGGCCGGACGCTCGACGTCGACGGGCTGCGTCTCGCTTACGACGACGAAGGGCAGGGCCCGGTCGTGCTCTGCCTGCACTCGATCGCGCACGGTGCACGCGACTTCGCCCCGCTGCGCGAGCGCTTGCGCGGCCGCTGTCGCGTGATCGCCCTCGACTGGCCGGGCCACGGACGCTCCGCCGACGATCGCATGCCCGCGGGCGCGTCGCGCTACGCGGACGTCGCGGAGCGCTTCGCCGACGCGCTCGGGCTGCGCGACGTGGTGCTGCTCGGCAACTCGATCGGCGGTGCGGTCGCGATCCGGCTCGCGGCGAGGCGTCCCGACCTGGTGCGCGCGCTGGTCCTCGCCGACGTCGGCGGCCTCGACCGGGTCGACCGGACGACGCGGCTCGTGACGCGCGCGATGGCGCGCTTCTTCGCCGCGGGAGCCCG
>JAIEPK010000437.1 GCA_019749875.1 Candidatus Binatia bacterium
CGATGCGGCCCCTGCGAGGAATCGATGATCACTGTGCTCGTCAAATCAGTCCGAAACGCCGACTCTTCAACGGCC
Source organism: Candidatus Binatia bacterium (assembly GCA_019749875.1). Classification (GTDB taxonomy): domain Bacteria; phylum Desulfobacterota; class Binatia; order UBA12015; family UBA12015; genus VGTK01. The sequence continues at coordinate 76 of JAIEPK010000437.1, forward strand.
TGATAGACGCACGCGCGCAGAACGCGTACCTCCGTAGTGAATTTAGAAACGCGACGCACCGACCGGGTGCCGATGCCAATTCGCGGACCGATCCTGCGCCGCCGGGCCGGCTCGAGACCCGTCCTGGCGCATCACACGAATGCGTCGGACTGCATCCTTGCCGGCGTCGGTTTCTTGGACCTTGCTTGACGGGATCGCTATCGCAAGTGCGTTGTCGCCCAGCGGCAGGGTTCGCAGCCCGTGACGACAAGCCGCGCTCACGGAGGACCTGTGGCTGATCGCCTCGTCGTCGCGGGGTTGCAGATTGCAGAGCCGGAAGGGCGGAGGGCCGGCTGGCTGCCCTCCGTGGTTGAGCTTGAGTCACACGGTCCCGACTTCGAGCCTCGTGCAACGCGTGGTCCGATGGGGGGCTGTTCAGCGACCAGTTCGAGTGGGTTCCGGTTGTGAGCCATCAGCCGCCGGCGGCGGACGCTCCGAGCTCAAGGTTGTGAGCGAGCGAACATCGTTCAGTCGGAGCACGAGAGCTCGTGGTCTGGCGCCGGGATTAGGCGGTTCGCGTCCTGGCCGGGCAACTGCTTGAGTTTGGTCACTCGGGCTACGGATCGCCTACGGGGGCTCGTCAATTTTGGCCCTTGACGTCGACCGCGATCTCGAAACAGCTGGCGGGACAGGGACTTAGAAGGAGCCACCCGCCGGAATCGAACCGGCGACCTACTGATTACGAATCAGTTGCTCTACCAACTGAGCTAGGGTGGCCCACGCCGACGACCGCCCACCCGGCGACCGCCAAAGACCGCCTCTGGGTAGCGAACCCCTCCGACGCGGGCAAGCCTCTGCGACACGCGTCCAGCGCCTGACAGCGCCGACGTCGAGCCCGCGAGCACCGCGAAGCAGACGGCACCACCGACGGCCCCTCCCGCCCGAGCCACCCTCGACCACCCGCGCTCCCCCGGTGCGAGCCGACGCCCACCACCCGATCACCCCTCCCGCCGCGCCACCACGAGCCACAGCGGATCCGCTCCCACCGGCGACCGATCGAGCAGCACCGGCTCCGACCACCCGCCCGCGAGCCGAAAGTACACGCGTACCCACCGCGCCCGATCCGCCATGTCCAGCACCGGCCACACCGCGATCGCCTTGGTGGGGAACATCCGGTGCGACAGCGCGATCACGCACGTCCCGCCGGGCGCGAGCACGCGTCGCACGGAGCGCAGCACGGACACGGGCCGCACCAGGTACTGGATCGAGAACGCGTCGAGCGCTGCGTCGAACGACGCGTCCGCGAACGGCAGCTCGGGCGCGCGGTTCAGGTCCTGCACGACGCGCGCATCGAGGCGCGGGTTCTGCTCGAGCTCGGCGAGGTTCATGCCGTGCCCGGTCACCGACGCGTACGCGACGTCGGCGGGCAGGTGCGAGACCCACGACGACTGGAGATCGAGCACGCGCGCACCCGCCGGAACGAGGGACCGGTACTCAGCGGTGAGCGCGGCGATGGTCGCGTCGTCGACGTGCGTCACGAGGCGTGGCACCTCGTAGAAGTCGGCGTCGTCGGACTCGTCGGCACGCGCCAGGAGGCGCTCGGGCAGCTCGTCGTCGCACGGTGCGGAGTCGGAGTTCGTCACGCCGTCCACCCAAGCGCCGCGCGCTCGGGCGCGCAAGACGCAGCACGCGCACCGCGCACGCCGCCCGCGCCTCGCGCCGATGCAGCGACGCGCAGCGGCCACGGGGGACGAAACGCCGTGCACGCAGCGACACGCCACGCTTCCCCCTGCGCTCTCCGAGGCCCACCGCCCACCCACACGCACGCCGACGCGCGACCTGCTATCGCACCACCGCCATGGACGAAGCGAAGCTGCTCGAGCGCCTGCGTCTCATCGAAGCCCTGCACGCGGGCGCCACCAGCGCGGGCGAGCGCGTCGCCGCCGCCGAGGCGCGACGCCGCATCCAGGAGCGCCTCGCGACGATCGCCAAGGCCGATCCGCCGATCGAGTTCCGCTTCTCGCTCTCCGACGGCTGGTCGCGGAAGCTCTTCGTCGCGCTGTGTCGGCGCTACGAGGTGAAGCCCTACCGCTATCGGGGCCAGCGCCGCACGACGCTCATGATGCGCGCGCCGAAGACCTTCGTCGAAGGCACGCTGTGGCCGGAGTTCGAGGCGCTGAGCCGCGAGCTGCGCGCGCACCTCGAAGAGGTCACGGACCGGCTGATCTCGTCCGCGATCCACGCCGACGTGTCGGACGCGGCGGAGGTCGCGGAGCCTCCGCGCCTCGGCGGACGCACGTACGAGGAATGACGGAGCGGGCAAGCGTCGGCGCCGCACGCGGGACCACCTCCGCCCGGCGTGGCGCTCGCAACGCCCGCAGCACACGCGCGCACGACCGGCGTCGCCGCGACGCGAACGGCACCGTGGACGGCGGCGACGGACCCCGACGGCCGTGCACGGCCGCACGCACGAGCACGGACGCCCCGCGCACACGGACGCCCCGCGCCTTGAGCCCGCGCCCCGCGACGCGCTATGCACCTCGCGAGCGGCGACGGCCGGCGCCGGCGCAACGGCATGCTCGCCGCGTGGGGGGCCGTGATGATGGAGCAACGCCGCGCTCGCTGGGCTCGAGTCCTCGTCGTCCTCGCCGCGACCGCACTGCTCGCGAGCACGCTCGCCGCGTGCTCCTACGTCAATGCGCGCTCGATCCACTTCGTCGGACGCCCGGAGTTCCCGCCGACGGACCCGGCCACGGTCGAGATCCTGCATCGCCCACCGATGCGCCCGCACGACGTGCTGGGCCAGGTGATGATCGAGCCCGAGGGCAACCCGAGCGAGCAGCAGATCGAGGACAAGCTGCGCGAGGAGGCCGCCGCGATGGGCGGCAACGCGGCGGTCATCGTGCACGACCGTCTGCAGCGCGTGGGCTCGGTCTGGACCGGCGGCGCGTGGTGGGGTGGGGGACAGATCCAGCCGGTGATGGGCGAGGTGATCTCGGCGATCGTCGTGCGCTTCGTCGGCGATCGCGAGCCGTGACGCGCGCCGCGTCGGAGTCGCACGCCGTGACGAGCGCCTCGTCCGAGACCGCGCGCCGTGACCGACGGCGCGGCGACGTGACGGAGATACCAGCTTGACGCACGCCACGCAGGCGGCGCACGCCGCGCTCCTCATCGACGCGGACAGCCACGTCCTCGAGCCGCCCGACCTCTGGGCGCGCTACGTCGAGCCGCGCTTCCGCGATCGCGCGGTGCGCGTCGCCCGCACCGACGCGGGCAACGACGTCCTGCTGGTCGACGGCAAGCCGGCGCAGCTCACGACGTCGGAGATGCTGGGCGACTTCGGCGGCATGGGCCGCACGCTCGAGGAGCAGGCGACGGCCGCGCTGTCGGGACGCTACGCCGACCATGCGCCACCGGCCGCGACGGACCCGAAGGCACGCATCGCACGGCTCGACGGCGAGGGCGTCGCCGCGACCGTCCTCTACCCGAGCCTCGGCCTGCAGTGGCCCGCGGAGACCGCCGACGTGGCTTACGTGCACGCGAACCTGGTCGCGTACGACCGCTGGCTCGAGGACTTCTGCGCGGACTCGCACGGCCGTCTGATCCCGGTCGCGCACCTCGTGCTCGGCGAGGCGCACGTCGCCGCGAAGGAGCTCAGGCGCGCGGTCGCGAACGGCGCGCGCGGCGCGTTCCTCTTGCCGTACACGCACTCGGGCAAGCCGCACGGACACCCCGACCACGATCCGCTGTTCGCCGCGGCCTGCGACCTCGGCGTGCCGCTCGGCATCCACACTGGCGTGGATCCGGTCGCGCGCGACCTCTACCGGCGCTACGACGGCCTCACCTGGCCCGACGCGATCCCGGCCGGCATCTGGTTTCTGCAATTGATGTTCTCGCAGGCGGTGCAGCAGGCGCTCTCGACGTTCTTCCTGCACGGGACGTTCGACCGCTTTCCCGAGCTGAAGCTGGTGGTGCTGGAGGCGGGGGCCGGCTGGATCGGCTTCTGGATGGACCGCATGGACGCGATGTTCGCGGGCGCGCTGCGCTTGACGATGCCGCTGCGCGACCTGCCGTCGACCTACGTGCGCCGCAACGTCTGGATCTCGGCCGATCCGGACGAGCGCGCGCTCGCGGCGATCTTCCCGTACGTCGGCGCGGACCGCTTCGTGTGGGCGAGCGACTACCCGCACTCGGATCACACCGGCGGCTACGTCGAGCACGTGCACGCGCTGGCGGCACTGCTGCCCGACGCGAGCGCGCGCCGTGCGTTGCTCGGCGACAACGCAGCCGCGCTGTTCGGCATCCGCGCCCCGTCCTGAGCCGCGAGGCCTTACCGAAAGTTTACCGCGCGTTGAGGACGCGCGGCGCGCGACACGCGATCCCTCGGGCAAGAACGGAGGAGAGACGACGTGCACGACCTCATCATCGTCGGCGGTGGAACGGCGGGCTCGGTGCTCGCGGGCAGGCTCACGGCGTCGGGACGGACCAGCGTCGCGTTGGTCGAGGCGGGCGGCGCGCCCGACAGCATGATGGTGCGGATGCCGGCCGGCATGCCGAAGCTCTTCAAGAGCCCGCTCGACTGGGCGTTCGAGTCGGAGCCGCACCCGGGCCTCGATGGCCGCCGGGTGTTCATCCCGCGCGGCAAGATGCTCGGTGGCTCGTCGAACATGAACGCCCAGGTTCACCAGTGGTGCCACCCCGCCGACTTCGACGGCTGGGCCGCGCACGGCGCGCGCGGCTGGTCGTGGGACGACGTGGCTCCGGTGTTCCGTCGCATGGAAGCGCTGCGCGGGCTCGCGTCGTCGAGCGGCCGTCGCGGTCGCACGGGACCGATGCGGGTCGAGGAGCTGCGCTCGCCGAATCCGCTGACGCGGGCGTTCGTCGCGGCGGCGCGCGCGGCAGGGCTCGGCGCACCCGGCGCGCAAACGGACGACTACAACGGCGGACCGTATGCCGGCGCCTGGATCGCGCAGGTCGCGCAGCATCGCGGACGGCGCTTCAGCGTCTACGACGCGTACCTGAAGCCGGCGCTGTCGCGCCGCAACCTGGAGGTGGTCACCGGTGCGCACGTGACCCGCGTGCTGGTCGAGAACGGTCGCGCGGCGGGCGTGGTCGTGCGCCGCGGCGAGGGCGAGCACACGCTGCGCGCCGCGCGCGGTGTCGTGCTCGCGGCGGGTGCCTACGGCACGCCGCAGATCCTGCAGCTCTCCGGCATCGGCCCGGCGAACGTGCTTCGTGAGCTCGGCATCGACGTCGTGCGCGACGTGCGGCAGATCGGTGCCAACCTGCAGGAGCATCCGCTGCTTCCGGTGATGATGCGCGCGCGCCGGCCGCTGTCGCTCAAGAAGGCCGAGTCGCCGCTGAACCTGCTCGCCTGGCTCGTCGCCGGACGCGGCATGCTGGCGTCGAACGTCGCCGAGGCGGTCGCCTTCGCGAGCTCGGACGGCGACGCGGCGCCCGACGTGGAGCTCTGCTTCGTGCCCGTCGAATGGCGTGGCGAGGGGCTCGAGCCGCCGCTCGTGCACGGCTTCGGCTGCGGCGTGGTGGTCGTGGCACCGCGCTCGCGCGGCAGCGTTCGTCTCCGCAGCGCCGACCCGATGGCGCCGCCCGCGATCGATCTGGGGCTGCTGAGCGATCTCGACGGCGCGGACCTGCGCGCGCTCGACTGCGGCGTCGAGCTGTTCCGCCGCATCGTCGCGACCGATCCGCTCGCGCGCGAGGCGGAGGGCGAGATCACACCCGGTGCGGACGTGCGCGGCGTCGACGCGATCCGCGCGCACTGCGCGAGCGCGCTGCAGACGATCTACCACCCGACGAGCACGTGCCGGATGGGAACCGACGACGCGGCTCCGGTCACACCCGAGCTGCGCCTGCGCGGCGTCGACGGCCTCTGGGTCGCGGACGCCTCGGTGATGCCGACCGTGCCGCGCGGTCACCCGAACGCGGTGGTCGCGATGATCGCGGACCGCGCGGCCGATCTGCTCGCCGCGTGAGCGTCCGACGATGCGCACGGCCCGCGCACCGTCGGACGGCTCGCCCGGCCGACCCCAGCGTCACGCGACGCGCTCGGTCGGCCGACGCGAACGTCACTCCACGCGCTGCAGTCCCCACGGCGGCGACGCGTTCACCAGCACGCCGGCGCGGCACTTGAACTTCACCTGCCGGAACTCCGCACCGGGCTTGCTCGCCGTCATCACGTACTCGCCCGGCGGCACCTGGATGTAGAGCACGCCGCCGTCGTCGCTGGTCTCGGTCAAGCTGCGATCGGGCAGCACGCGCGAGTTGAAGTAGATCGGGCCGTGCTCGGCGGACAGCGGCGGATCGATCGTGACGGTTGCTCCCGCCTCGCCGTGCGCGCCCGGATCGTACAGCGACTTGCCGATGCGCGTGACCGTGGTCGGCATCTGGCACGCACCGGTCTCGTCGGGCGTGATGCCGAGCAGGGCCGCGAGCGCCGCGTAGACGTCGTTGGTCACGCCCTGGAACGTGATGCGCTCGAGACCTTCCGGCGGCACGACGTGCGTGCCGGTCTGCTCGACGTGGTAGCCGGGGGCCTCCAGCACCAGCGACACCTCGCTGCCGACGGGAATGCCGTCGAACTGGAAGTGGCCGTCGGCGCCGGTGACCACGCGCTTGTCGGGGAGCTCGAGGATCGAGATGGTCGCCCCCTCGATGCGACGGTCCTGGCCGTTGAACGGAATGGCGTCGCCGCTCACCGAAGCGGTGGCGGCGGAGCTGCCGCCGCCGGAGTCACCGCAGCCGCCGGCGACGGCGGCGAGCGAGCAGAGCAGCAAGGCTGGAACGAGACGAGTGCGGATCATGGTTCTCCCGGGTTCGGAATGGTGAATCCGGGATCATCGCACGATTCGGCCGCGCGAACAGGCGGAAAATGCCTCACAGCCACGCGCGCGGGATCGGCAGGCGGTCGCGCAGGCGCACGAACGCCAGCACGGCGCCGCCGATCGCGCGCGTGTTGTCGAAGCCGCGCAGCTCTTTCGGCCGCAAGGTGATCAGCGTGAGGCCCTTCGCCGCGTACTCCTCGGCGGTCATGCGCTCGTACTCGGCCGCGGCGACGCGTCCGAAGTAGCGCACCGCCATGCCCGCGGTCGGATCGGCGGCACCCTGCGGCACGGGCTCCAGCGTGACGCTGCCGTCGGCGAGGATCGCGCGATAGGGCGGCCGCTCGTCCTGGATCGTCAGGCAGACGCGCGGGTCGCGCGCGAGCGCGCGGTGCTTGGGGGAGCCGGTCGTCGTCGACAGGAAGAACGCGCCGTCGCGGTAGGTGTACCAGATCGGCGCCTGGCCGGGACGCCCGTCGGCGCGCACGTACGCCAGCACGGCGATGCGCGGCTCGCGCACGAAGGGCTCGATCGTTCCGGGAGCGAATGCCGGCTGCCCGCCGAGCGCCGTGAAGGGCAGGTCGTCGAGGCGCGTCGCCGGAGCGGCGGAGAAGCTTACAGTGTCAGCCATGGTTGCGATCATGGGGCTTACGGCGTAAGCAAGTCAACGTGGGAGCTGCGCAGAGACGGCCGCTCTCGGCCGAGCGGGTGACCGCGGCGGCGCTCCGGCTGGTCGACCGGCGCGGCCTCGACGCGCTGTCGATGCGGCGTCTCGGCACGGCGCTCGGCGTCGAGGCGATGTCGCTCTACAAGCACGTGCCGTCGAAGCCGGCGCTGCTCGAGCTGCTGGTCGAGCGCGTCCTCGCCGACGTCGTGCCGCCGCCGGCCGGAGCCTCGTGGGAGGCGCGTCTGCGTCACGTCGCGGACGAGCTGCGCCGCGTCTCGCTCGCGCACCCGCACGTCTTTCCGCTGCTCGCGACGCGCGTGCCGGCGTCCGCGCACGGCCTCGCACCGCTCGAGGCGGCGCTCGCCGCACTCGCCGACGCGGGGCTCGACGACGCGGCGGTCGTGCGCCACTTCTGGACCTTCGTCGCCTGGCTCACGGGCGCGCTGCTCTCCGAGACCGCGGCCGCGACCGGCGCGGGGCAGGCGAGCATCGAGGTCCCGCCAGACCTCGACACCGCGGCGTTTCCGGCGCTGGCGCGCTTCGGGGCGAGGATCGCGGCGTGCGACTTCGCCGAGGAGTACGCGCGCGGCCTCGAGGTGCTGATCGACGCCGTGCGCGCGGCGGCGAGGCCGAGGCCGGTCCGATCGAAGCATCCGGAGGGGCGGCGCTTCGTGGTCGGCGACGCCGCTGCGGACGTCAATCCAGCGCGACGCGGCCCGGCACGACGACGACGCCCGCCGGTGTGACCACGAAGCGCCGCCGGTCGGCGGCCGCATCGGTCCCGATGCGTGTTCCGCACGGCAGGGTGACGTTCTCGTCGACGATGGCTCGCCGCACGACCGCGCCCGCACCGACGCGGACGCCGGGCAGCAGGATCGACTCCTCGACCGTCGCACCGGAGCCGACGGTGACGCGCGGCGAGACGATCGATCGCGCGATCGAGCCGCCGTCGATGCGTGCGCCGGGCGACACCAGGCTGTTCGACACCCGGCCGGCGTGACAGCCGTCGTCGCGAACCACCGTCGGCGGGTGGTGCTCGGTGTCCGCGCGCAGCGGCCAGTCCGCATCGAACAGGTCGAACGGCGGCTTCGGGACGAGCAGGCCGAGGTTCGCCTCGTAGTAGCTGTCGAGGGTGCCGACGTCCTTCCAGTAACGCTCGCGCGGCAGCCCGCGCTTGCTCACGTCCCATGCGAAGACCGGCTGCGACGCGACCATCGCCGGCAGGATGTTGCGTCCGAAGTCGTGCTCCGAGTCGCTCTTCTCGTCCTCGATCACGGCGCGTACCAGCGCCGCCGTCTCGAACACGTAGACGCCCATGTTGGCCAGCGCGCGTGAGCGGTCGTGCGGCAGCGGAACCGGCTGCTGCGGCTTCTCGATGAAGCTCTCGACGCGGGCGTCGTCGTCCACGCCGACCACGCCCATCCGCTTCGCCTCGGCGAGCGGGACCTCGGTGCAGGCGATCGTCGCCGCAGCACCGCGCTCGACGTGGAACTCGATCAAGCGGCGGTAGTCCATGTGGTAGACGTGATCGCCCGACACCAGCAGCAGGCGGGCGGGCCGCTCCTCCTCGAGCAGGTGGAGGTTCTGGAATACCGCGTCCGCGGTGCCCGCGTACCAGCGCGTGGCGAGCGCGCGCTGCGGCGGCACGGCCTGCACGAACTCGCCGAGCTGCGGGCGCAGCATTCCCCACGCGGTGCGCAGGTGACGGTCGAGCGACAGCGACTTGTGCTGCGTGAGCACGAAGATGCGCTTCAGGTCGCTGTTGATGCAGTTCGACAGCGTGAAGTCGATGATGCGGTACAGGCCCGCGAAGGGCACCGCGGGCTTCGCGTGGCGGCGGGTGAGCGGGTGCAGCCGCTCCCCCTGTCCGCCGGCGAGCAGCAGGACCATCGTGTCGGGGCGCTGGCCCTGCGGCTGACGGTTCATGTCGGCTCCTGTGGCGCCGGGCCGCGCGCGCGGCGTGCGACGACGTCGCGCACGGTCTCGCGCAGCTCGGTGAGGTCCGAGCTCTTCACGACGTACGCGTCGGCGATCCAGCTCACGAAGTGCTCGCGGTACGCGGTGTAGGCGGTGTTGAGGACGATCGGCAGGCGCCGGTCGAGTGCATGGATGGCCGCCAGCGTGTCGAGGCCGTCGAGCCCGGGCATGTTGATGTCCAGCACCACCACGTCGGGCCGGTCGCTCCGCACCAGCTCGATCGCCGCCGGCGCGCCGTCGGCCTCCAGCACCTGATGGCCGTCCGCCTCGAACGTCTCCCGGTAGAGGAGACGCTGGTTGTCATCGTCCTCGACGATCAGAACCCGCATCGCTTCATCCTCCGGGCACGAGCCCGATGCAGACCGTCGTGCCCGTACCGCGCCGGCTCTCGACGTCGATCGAGCCGCGATGGTCGTCGACGATCTTCTTGACGACGGCGAGGCCGAGTCCGGTCCCGCGCTGCTTGGTGGTGAAGAACGGCGTGAACAGGTGCGCCAGATCGCCGTCGCGGATGCCGATGCCGTCGTCGGCGACCCGGAGCTCGACCCGCGCCGGCGCGCGGCGCGTGCCGATGCGGATCGTGCCGCCGCGATCGCGGCGCTCCTCGATCGCCTGCACCGCGTTCTGCCAGAGGTTGAGCAGGACCCGCTGCAGCTGGTGCGGATCGGCGAGCACGATCGGCGCCGGCGTGCCGAGCTCCAGAGTGAGCTCGATGCCGTGCTCGCGCAGCGCGCCGGTGTGCAGCTCGGCGAACTGCGCGACCGCGGCGTTCAGGTCGAGCGCCTCGAAGTGCGGTGCCTTCGGGCTGGTGAAGTCCAGCATCTCCTTCAGCAGCGTCTCGAGCTTGGTGACCTCGGCGATGATGATGTCGGCGTTGCGCTGCACGCGCTCGGCCTCCCCCGGCTGCGCGGACAGCGTGCGCGCGAAGCCGCCGATGGTCGCGAGCGGGTTGCGGATCTCGTGGCTCACGCGGGCCACGACGGCACCGACGGTCGCGAGGCGCTCGCTGTGGATCACCTTGTCCTGGGCGGCGTGCAGGTCGTCCATCGCGTGCGCGAGCTCGGTCGCCTGGCGCTCGACCTGGCGGTACATGCGTGCGTTGTCGAGCGCGAGGCCGGCGAGCTGGGCCAGCAGCTCGAGGAGCTGGATCCGCTGGTCGTCGATCGGCTCGCGGGTGAAGGCGTTGTCGGCGACGATCAGCCCGAGCGATCGATCTTTTGCGACCAGCGGGACGCAGACGACCTCGGATCCGTCGAACACCTCGCGCAGGCGCTCGGGGAGATCGTTCAGAGCACCGTTCGTGATCTTGACGATGCGGCGCTCGCGGAAGGACGCCAGCAGGGGATCGGCGCCATCGCCGGCGCGGAGCGGCACGGCGAGGCCCTCGAGGGCGCGCTGGAATTCGCTTTTCTGATCGGGCAACGGCATCTGCAGGAGCTCTTCGAGCGTGCGCGGCGGCGTTGCGAGCCGCGTCCACGTGGCGTGCGCTTCCTCGGCGGAAGCCGGTCCGATCGCCATGGTCGCGACGAGGTGGTCGTCGTGCTCGTCGGCGAGGAACAGCGCCGCGCGGTTGAACCCCAGCCCCGGGCCTGCGGTGACGCAGGTCAGGATCGCGCGAACCAATCCGTCGAGATCGAGCGAGCTCATCGTCGTACCTACTCGTCGTACCTGCTCGTTCGCGTCTCCAACTCCCGTGCCGTCGCTGCGGCGTTCACGTTCTCGGCACGCGGCTCGCGCGGGGCGGCGTTTTCGTGCGTGCAGCGCTGGACGCCGCACCGCATCGTTCGCGTCGGACGTCGCGCACGAGCGGTCGGCGCATTCATCGCGCGACGAATGCAGCGGGCTCCGCGTTCTCGATTCTGGGAACGATCGCGTGCCGGCGTCGCGAAACGCGCGCTTGGCTGCGGTCGATCCGTCGCCGGTCGGGGCACATCGCTTGCAGCTTCCAGAATGGACTCGTCAGCAGGCGCTCCGGCGCCAGGGAGGCGGAGATGGTGGGCCTCGACAAGGAAACCCTCGACGCCGCGCTCGCAGCGCTCGACGAGTTCGTCGCGCGACACCTCGACGAAGCGAAGCTGCTCGAGCTCGACGCGCGCGACCAGTGCCCCGAGGACATCGTCCGAGCGATGTGCGGCGAGGAGCTCGGCATCCACCTCTTCTTCGTCGCCGAGGAGTACGGCGGCATGGGCGGCGGCGCGCTCGATCTCTACCGCATCTGCGAGCGCATGGCGCGCACCGATCTCGGCGTCGCGACGTCGGTGCTGGCGACGTTTCTCGGCAGCGAGCCGGTGGCCGTGGGCGGGACGCCGGAGCAGCGCGCGCACTGGCTCGGGCGCATTGCGGCAGAAGGGCTTCTGATGGCGTACGGTGCGACCGAGCCGGCCGCCGGCAGCGACCTCGGCGCGCTGCGCAGCGTCGCGACGCCCGTGACCGAAGACGGCAAGCTGGTCGGCTACGCGATCAGCGGCAGCAAGCAGTGGATCAGCAACGGCGGCATCGCCGACTTGTACTGCATCCTCGCCAACGCTCCGGGCGGGCCTACGTGGTTCGTCGTCGAGAAGGGTGCCGCGGGGCTGTCCGCCGGCAAGCCCGAGGACAAGCACGGGATCCGCCTGAGCAACACCGCGGCGCTGTCGCTCGACGAGATCCGCGTCGAGCCCGACCGCGTCGTCGGGCTCGTCGAGGGGCAGGGCCTGGTCCAGGCGCTGTCGGTGTTCGGCTACACGCGGCTCATGGTCGCCGCGTTCGGCCTCGGCGCGGGCTGGGCCGCGCTCGACCGCGCGATCGAGTACTCGAAGTCGCGCCTGCAGGCGGGCGGACCGCTGTCCGAGAAGCAGGGCTACACGCACAAGCTGATCGTGCCGTACGCGACGCGTCTCGAGGCGGCACGCGCCTACATCGAGTACACGGCCGGCCGCATCGACGGCGGCGAAGGCATCCTCAACACCGAGGGTGCCATCGCCAAGTACCTCGCGACCGAGGCCGGCAACGCCGCCGCCGAGGCCGCGATCCAGGCGCTCGGCGGCTACGGCTACACGCGCGAGTACATGGTCGAGAAGATCAAGCGCGACGTCCGCATCACGCTGATCTACGAGGGCACCTCCGAGATCATGGAGATGACCATCAGCCGCGACCGGTGGCAGCTCCATCTGAAGACGCGCGGCGAGCACTACCACGATCGCGCGCGTGCCCTCGAGGCGCTGCACGCACGCGACGGCAGCGTCGGCGCCGACGTCGCCGCGGTCGTGCTGCACGCGCTCGCGGCGCTGCTCGAGCGCGCGCGCAAGACGCGCCTCACGCGCCACCAGCACGTGCTGTTCCGCCTCGGCGAGCTCATGGCGCATGCCGAGGGCGCTGCCGCGCTGTGCGAGCGCGCCGCAGGTGCGGCGGCCGGCACGCTCGACGCGCGCGCCGACGACCGCTTCACGCCGGCTGCACTGGCGACGCTCGCGCGGATCTTCGCGCGCGAGACG
>JAIEPK010000630.1 GCA_019749875.1 Candidatus Binatia bacterium
GCAGGCGGCGTCGCGGCACGGCGGCGCTCGTCAGCGGACGAGCGCCGCGGCGCGGACGGCCGGTCGTCCGTCCGCCGTGCGAGCCGTGGTCACGCTGCTGCGCCGGCGTCGATCGCGGCCTGCTTCGCCCAGCGATAGTCGGGCTTGCCCGACGGCGAGCGCACGATCTTGTCGACGCTGCAGATCTGCCGCGGCACCTTGTAGCCGGCGATCTTGGTCCGGCAGTGCTCCTTCAGCTCGTCGAGCGTCGCCGTCTTGCCGGGGCGCCACTCGATCACGGCGGTGACGCGCTCGCCCCAGCGCTCGTCGGGCACGCCGACGATGGTGCAGTCGAACACCGCGGGGTGCGACTTGACGGCGGTCTCCACTTCTTCCGGGAAGATCTTCTCGCCGCCCGAGTTGATCGACACGCTGCCGCGGCCGAGCAGCGTGATGCGGCCGTCGGCCTCGATCATGCCGTAGTCTCCGGGCATCGCGTAGCGCACGCCGTTCTTGGTGACGAAGGTCTCGGCCGTCTTCTTCTCGTCCTTGTAGTAGCCGATCGGGATGTCGCCGACGCGGGCGAGCTTGCCGATGCGACCTTCCGATCCCGCGGGGATCGGATCGAAGTTCTCGTCGAGCACGACGGTGTTGCCGACCTTGGTCACGGTCGGGCCGCCCTTCATCTCCGTCTGACCGGCCTGGACCATCACCATCCCGTTGTTGCCGGTCTCCGACGAGCCGATCGCATCGATCATCATCAGATTCGGGAAGTGCTTGAAGAAATGATCCTTGACGGCGGGCGAGAAGGTCACGGCGCTGCTGGTCAGGAGGAAGAGCGACGACGTGTCCCACTTCCGGTCCGGCGTCTCGAGCGCCTCGACGAGCGGACGTCCCATCGCGTCGCCGGTGATCATCATCGAGTTGACCTTCTCCTGCTCGACCAGGTCCCAGACGGTCTCGGGCTCGAACTTGCCCATCAGCACGACCTTGCTGCCGACGAAGCTCTGGCCCATGACCGCCCACTGCGTGGCGCCGTGCATGAGCGGCGCGATCGGCAGGAAGGTCATCGCGCCGCCTTTGCCCTTCTCGACCATCGTCGCCGGATCCTTGCAGCGCTCGTTGGTCATCGGGTCGATGCCGCCGCCGAGCGCGAAGAACACGTCCTCGTGCCGCCACACGACGCCCTTCGGCATTCCGGTCGTGCCGCCGGTGTAGAGGATGTAGCGGTCGTCGGCGGAGCGCGGTCCGAAGTCGCGCGCCGGCGAGCCCGAGGCCATCGCGTCCTCGTAGGGCACGGAGCCGAGCGACGAGGCGTCCTCGTCGCTGCCGTCCTCGATGACGATCGAGTGCTTCAGCAGCGGCATCGACGGCAGCACGCCCGCGACGCGCGGCGCGTAGGTCCGCTGGTAGACCAGGGCTTTGAGGTCGGCGTTGTCGAACAGGTAGCGCAGCTCGTCCTCGACGTAGCGGTAGTTGATGTTGATCCAGACCGCGCGCAGCTTGAACACGGCCCACAGCGTCTCGACCCACTCGACCGAGTTCAGCGCGTACACGCCGACGTGGTCGCCGGCGCCGATGCCGTGCGCCTGGAGATGGTGCGCGAGGCGGTTCGCGCGCTCCTCCATCTCGCGGTAGGTGCGGCGCTTGCCGTCGCACACGAGGTACTCGCGGTCCCCGAAGTGGTCGACCGCGTTTTCGAACATGTCGGCGAGGTTGAACTCCATGGCGCCCGGGTAAACCATGTAGCGCCCGGTACGCTCAACGTGCGGGAAGAGTGCGTCGGTCTCGATCATGCCGCCGGGAGACTCCATGCTTCGGCAGCGCGTGATCTCGTGCGCCCACCTCTCATCGCGCGGTGCGTCAGCCGCCGCGGAGCGCGTGGTCGGCGATCACGGTGGCGGCGGGCGCCGTGGGTCGTGGTGGGGGCAGCGTGGGCGCGCGGCGGAAGCGGGACAGGATGGGGAAGGCGGCGACGGCGCGGCTCGCGTAGGACGCGCGCGACTCGGGCTCCTGCGCCGGGACGCGCGCGCCCTCGATGAGGCTGAACTTGACGATCTCGAAGTAGGGCGAGAGGTCGAAGTCGCGCGGCGTCACGAGGCCGAACGGTCGCCGGCTGGTGCGCAGGTGGCGCGCGAGCGGCCGGCGCGACGGCCAGCTCGGCGCACCGAGGCCGACGTGGTACGCGGAGCCGGTCGGATCGGCTGCGGCGGCCTCGGTCTCCTCGTCGGTGCGCGGCAGGATCGGAAAGCCGACCGCGTCGAACGCGCGCGCGATCATCGACGAGCAGATCACCTCGGTCGGACGCCCGCTGCCGAACGCCAGCGCCTCGCCGCGGAAGCGCGCCGGCACGATCGAGACCGGCAGGAAGTAGCGGCCCAGGTCGAGCAGGTTCGACAGGTCGTAGACGCCGCCCATCTGCGCGATCACCAGGTCCATCAGGCGTGCGACGTCGCGCGGCACGAGGCCGAACGGACGGCACAGGCGCAGGTGGAAGCCCGCGTACTTCGACAGCGGCGAGGCGACCACGCCCTCGTCGATCAGCGCCTCGACGATCAGGTGACGCGCCTCGTCGCCGAAGCGCTCTTCCAGCTCGCGCGCCAGCGCCGGGTCGCGGTGCAGCAGCTCGTCGCCGACGTAGATCGCCGCGTGCGACCACGAGCTCTGCGTCAAGTAGCGGATGACCTCGCTCACCCGCTGGTCGCCGCACACCAGCAGCACGTCGCCCTTCTTGACGTGCCGCTTGAGCTGCTCGACGTCCTGGCCCGAGGAGCGCAGGTAGCCGCCGAGCGGCGCGGTGAGGATCCGGGTGGCGTGGCGGAAGACGAACTGGCGCAGGCGAGCGCGCATGGTGCGATCACCGTACGCCCCGTGTGCGCGCTCATCGAGCAGAATTCTTCATGTCGTGCATGAGAAGGTCTCACGCGCCGCGTCGCGACGGACCCTAGCGCGGGTGCGTGGTGGGCCCGTGCGCGGTGCGCCGATGCGGGGCCGCGCCGACCGCGCGCGGCCGGCGCGGAGAGGTCGGGTCCGCGCGTTCAGCCGGCGCGCAGACGGCAGACCTGCTCGGCGAGCCGCTCCGGATCGTCGAGCGATGCGGTGAAGGCGAGCCGGTCGACGACGCCGCGGCAGCGCGCGAGCACGCGCTCGGCGAGCGTGTCGGGATCGGGCACGACGATCGCGACGGTGTCGAGGATCTCGTCGCTGATGCGCCCGGCCATGTCGCCCCACGCGCCCTTGCGCGTCATGTCGTTGAGCTCCTCTTGCAGCGCACCCCAGCCGTGCAGCTCGAGCACCGGACGGTATGACGGCGTCGAGGCATAGAACGCGATCTGTGCGCGACACGCGTCGCGCGACGCGACGAAGCGCTGCTCGTCGTCGCCGGTCACGAGAAACACCGGACAGCAGAGCTCGAACGCGTCGCGCGCGCGTCCGCTCCTCGCGAGCCCGCGCTCGATCGCCGGCAGCGTCACCTCGCGAAGGTAGCGTTCCGTCGTGAAGCCGTGCGCGACGAAGCCGTCGGCGACCTCGCCCGCGGTCTCGGTCATGCGCGGATTGACGCCGGCGACCGTCACGCGCGGCGCGCCGTACTGCTTGTCCGCCGGCGTGAACATCGGCGTCATCAGCGTGTGCGCGTAGAACTCGCCGCGGAAGTCGAGCTTCTTGCCCTCGTACCAGCTCGCCCAGATCGCGCGCATGGCGAGGATCAGCTCGCGCATGCGCGCCGCGGGGTGCGACCACGGCATGCCGAAGCGGCGCGTGACGTGCGCCTTCACCTGCGAGCCGAGGCCGAGGATGAAGCGGCCCTTCGAGAAGACGTTCAGGTCGTGCGCGGTCTGCGCGAGCGTCATCGGGCTGCGCGCGAAGGCGACCGCGATCGACGTCATCAGCTCGAGCCGCTCCGAGTGCTCGGCCGCGAGCAGGATCGGCAGGAACGGATCGTTCGCGACCTCGGCGGAGAGCCCGCCGTCGAAGCCTTGGCGCTCGAGCTCGCGCGCGCGGAACGGGACCATCGGCAGGGCGAAGGGCAGGATGCCGTCGACTTTCATCGCGCGTGCACTATGCCAGCGGGTCGCCGAGGGAAAGCGTTCGCGGCGCGCTCGCGCTGCAGCGCGCCCCGTGAGGCCGCTCGCGCGCTCGGCACCAGGTCGCTAAGCACCGAGACCTCCGCGACGTCGACGTCGCGGGGCTGTTCACGGTCACGACGAAGACGACGGAGCGACGAGACATGAGCGGGATCCGATTCGACGGCAGGGTGGCGATCGTGACCGGCGCGGGCGGCGGGCTCGGGCGGACGTATGCGCTCGAGCTCGCGCGACGCGGCTGCGCGGTGATCGTGAACGACCCCGGCTGTGCGCGTGACGGCTCGGGCGCATCGGCGCAGATGGCGGACACCGTGGTCGCGGAAATCCGCGCCGCCGGCGGGCGGGCGGCCGCGAGCTACGACGGCGTGCACACGGCAGCCGGCGGTCGAGCGATGGTCGATCTCGCGCTGCGCGAGTTCGGGCGGCTCGACGTCGTCCTCCACAACGCCGGCATCCTGCGCGACCGGAGCTTCCGCAAGATGACCGAGGACGACTGGGACGCGGTCATCGCGGTGCACCTGAAGGGCCTCTTCGCCGTGTGCCGCCCCGCGATCGACGCCATGGTGCCGAACGGCTACGGGCGCATCGTCTTGACGGCGTCGGGCGCCGGGCTGTTCGGCAACTTCGGCCAGGCGAACTACGCGGCCGCCAAGATGGGCCAGGTCGGCGCGATGCAGGTCTTGAACCTCGAGTGCGCGAAGTACGGCATCCGCGTCAATACCATCTCGCCCGCCGCGGCGACGCGCATGACCGCCGACGTGCAGCAGTCGTCGGGGACGCCGCCCGAGTGCGTCACGCCGGCGGTGGTCTATCTCGCGTCGGAGGCGTGCAACGAGTCCGGGATCATCATCCGCGCGCAGGGTGGACGCTTCTCGCGCCAGGCGATCGCGTTCAACGCGGGCGTGTACTTCGGACCGGAGCCGGTGACGGTGGAGGACTTCGCCGCCGAGTGGACGACGATCACCGACATGAGCGGTGCGCGCTGCTTCTCGTTCGGCGACAAGGTCGCGGAGATCATCAAGCAGAGCGCACGCGAGGTGGTACCGCGCTCGCGTGGTTGACTTGCGTGCTCGCTGCGCTTTGCTGGGCGGCGGGAGACGCGCGCCACGCCGGCGCGTCGCGACGAGGAGGACGACGCGATGGCGGTCGAGCTCGAGAACCTGCACCACATGCCGACGATCAAGGTGGCGATGACGCCGTTTCCCTTCTTCGTCGAGATCGACCAGTCGATCGCCGACGCGCGCGCGATGATGCGCGAGCACGAGATCCACCACCTGCCGGTGACCGAGGATGGCTCGCTGGTCGGCGTGCTCAGCGAGCGCGACGTCCGGCTGCTCGAGGTCTCGCGGCGCGGCAGCGCCGACCTCGGCACCGTGCGCGACGCCTGCGTGCGCGACGTCTACGTGGTCGACGTCGACACGCCGCTCGACGAGGTGCTGCTGCACCTCGCGGAGTCGCACGTCGGCTCGGCGCTGGTGGTGAAGAACGGCAAGCTCGCCGGCATCCTCACCAGCGGCGACGTCTGCCGCACCCTGGCCGACCTCCTCCAGCAGCGCTTCCCCGCTCCCGAGGACGACACCGCCGCGTAGCCCGCGCGGGAGCGGGCCCGCCGTTCGTGCACGCCCGCTCGTCTTAATCGCTTGATTGAAGCGACCGCCCCAACTAAACCCTCGCAAAATCCGCGAGGTGATCCCCATGTCGACCCAGTTCGAAAGCGCGACCCGGCTCTTCGGCGGCACCATGATGAGCCCGGTGCCGGACCCCTATCCCGTCTACCGTCGGCTCCGGCACGAGCGTCCCGTCGTCGTGCTCGACAGCCAGCTCGGACGCTCCGCGCTGGTGTCGCGCTACGACGACATCGCGGCGGCCCTGAAGGACTCCGCGACCTTCTCCTCGCGCGGCAACGCGCGCGGCATCGGGCTCGTGATGGGCCGGACCATTCTCGAGATGGAAGGCAAGGAGCACCTGCGGCAGCGTCGTCTGGTCACGCCGGCGTTCTCGCCGCGCGCGCTGCGCGACGGCCTCGACGTCGTGGTCGAGCAGACCGTGCAGCAGCTCGTCGACCAGTTCGTCGGCGACGGCCACGCGGATCTGGTGTCGCAGTTCACGTTCACCTACCCGCTGCGCGTGATGGCGCACGTGATGGCGCTGCCGATCGACGACTTCGAGCAGTTCCACCACTGGGCGCTCGATCTGCTGTCGATCGCCGACGATCCGCAGCGCGGCTTCGACGCGGCGCAGAAGCTCGTCGACTACCTGCGTCCGTTCCTCGACGAGCGCCGCCGGAAGCCCGGTACGGACCTGATCAGCACGCTGGTGCACGCCGAGGTCGAGGGCGAGAAGCTCGGCGAGGAAGAGGTCCTGAGCTTCCTCCGTCTCCTGCTGCCGGCCGGCGCGGAGACGACGTACCGCTTGACGGGCAGCCTGCTGTACGCGCTGCTCACGCACCCCGACGCGCTCGACGAGGTACGCTCGGACCCGGCGGCGCTCGACCGCGCGATCGAGGAGACGCTGCGCTGGGAGGCCGCCGTGCAGTACGTCTCGCGCGAGACCACGCGCGAGGTCGAGATCGCGGGCACGACCATCGGTGCGAACGAGCTGGTGATGCTCGCGGTCGGATCGGCCAATCGCGACGAGACGCGCTTCGAGGATCCGGACCGCTTCGTGCTCGGCCGCAAGAACGTCGGCGATCACCTCGCGTTCGGCTTCGGCGAGCACTTCTGCCTGGGCTCGAACCTGGCGCGCCTCGAGGCGCGGTCGGCGGTGCGCATCCTGCTCGAGCGTCTGCCGAACTTGCGCCTCGCACCGGACGCCGATTGCCGCGTCGTCGGCCTGGCGTTCCGCTCGCCCGACCGGCTGCCGGTCGTCTTCGGCTGAAACGCAGAGGGGGCGGCGTGGCCACCCACGCTTCCCCCTCGCTTCCGCCGCCGCGGCCCCCCTCGGCCTCCGCGCGCATGGCGCGCGGCCGACCGAAGGGAGCGCGGGGAGTGGGCCCCCGTCAAGCTTGGCTTGACGGGGCGAGGGGGCGCGTGCCCCCTCGTTTCAATCAATACAGCCGGTCGCCCGGGTGGCAGTGGTGCGGCAGGAAGAAGAAGCTGCCGGGGACGCAGCGCCACATGCTCGGGTTGGTGAAGCTCGGCGCCTGGCGCACGTTGGTCGCCTGCTCGAACGCGTAGCCCGCCGCGAGGAGCTTGTCCTCGGCGAACGGACCCGCGACGAACGTGACGCCGATCGGGTTGCGGCCGGCGTTGCCCGTGCCGAACCCGGCCGGAACCGTCAGCACCGGGTAGCCCGCACGATCGGCGATGCCGACCAGCGCGTTGCCGCTCGGCACGACGATGACCTCGAAGTCGTCGCTCGTGTCGCCCGGCGTGCCGTTGTTGAGGAGGCCGTCGATCAGCGCCTTGTACGACGCGAGGCCGGCGGCCTTGTTGGCCTCGTAGGTCGCGAGCGTGTCCGGATCGGACAGGTCGATCGCGAGCGCATCGAGCAGCTCGCGCTGCTGGTACTTGAGGCCCTCGACCGGATTGTCGAGGTTGTAGTCGACGATCTCCTGCAGCGACTGCGGAACGCCCTTGGGGTTCTTGCGCAGCGTGGGCAGGTAGGAGTCGACGTCACGTGCGAGCTCGCTGAGGACGATGCTCGCCGGGTCGGGGCTCGGCGTACCGATCGTCTTGACGACCGTCGTGGCGCCGATCGTGCCGAGCGTGCTCACCACCGTCGGGTACGGTGCGGTGGTGTTGCTGATCACCGCGACCCGCTTGCCGGCGAGCGCCGTCGGCACGAGGCCCGTCAAGTAGTCGGGCGACGCCGGTGCGCCGGCGGTCGCGTCGTCGGCCGGATCGGCGCCGGCGATCGCCTGCAGCGCGAGTGCCGCGTCGTACACGGTCTTGGCGATCGGACCCGGCGAGTCCTGCGTCTTCGCGACCGGCAGCACGCCGGTGCGGCTCACCAGCCCGACCGTCGGCTTGAGCCCGACGACCCCCGCGACACCCGCCGGTGCGATGAGCTGCGCCGAGTCGGTCGAGGTCTCGATGCCGATCGCGAACGCGGTCATGCCCGACGCCGTCGCGGCCGCCGCACCGGCCGACGAGCCGGCGACCGTCTTGTCGGTGTCCGACGGCAGCAGGACCTGTCCGCCGAGCGACGAGTAGCCCTCGGGGATGTTCGCGTCGAAGATGCCGTTGAGCTCGGTCAAGTTGGTCTTGCCGAGGATGACGGCACCGGCGGCGCGCAGCTTCGCGACCAGCTTCGCGTCCTTCTTCGGGAACGCGTACTGCATCGCGATCGAGCCGCCCGTGGTCGGCAGCTTCTTGACGTCGATCGCGTCCGTCAGCAGGACCGGGATGCCGTGCAGCGGGCCGCGCACGATGCCGTGGCGGCGCTGGTTGTCGAGCCGCCGCGCCTCGCGCTGCGCACGATCGGGATTGAGCGCACGCACCGCCTGGATCGCGGGACCCTCCGCGTTCGCGAGCGCGATGCGCGCCAGATACGCCTTGGTCAGCGCCTCGGACGTGAGCGTGCCCGCCGTCATGCGCTCCTGCAGGCTCTTGACGGACTCGAGCTCGAGCGCGAAGTCGAGCTCGGGCGCGGTGCGCACCTTGTCGGCGAGGCTGTCGAAGTCCGGGTTGCACGAGCCGCGCTTCGCGTACGGCGGCGCGGGCTTGGTCTTCGCGCAGCGGTACATGCTCGGATTCACTTCCGAGGCCGGCTTGCGCAGCAGGGTGCCCTGCTCGATGACGTACGCGACGCCGATCAGATCGAACTCGCTGTATGCGCCACCGAACACGTTGACGTCCACCGTGCGGCGGAACGTGTCGTTGTAGCCCATCGGGATCGTGATCTGCGGATAGCCGGCCTGCGGGGTCGACGGCGCCGACCCGAGGATCGCGATGAAGTCGTCGGACGGATCGCCCGGCGTCTCGTTGTTCAGCATGTCCTCGATGGCCTTGTGCCAGGCGGCCTTCCGGATGCGCAGGTTCGCGCGGTACGACACCTCGTTCGCGCCACCCGGCGTGGTGTCGGCGTTGAGCGCGTTGACGTGGTTCTGGTTGCCGAACTTGAGCGCTTCCTGCGCGTTGGCCTGGTTGTCGGCGACCTCCTCGGCGAGTGAGTGGATGGGCACATCGGGTCCGAGGCGCGCATAGTACTCGTCGATGGTCTTGTGCTGCTCGTAGCCGGCGGGCAGTGCGGGGATCGACGGTACGACGGTCTGCGGCCGCGGCACCATGATCGCGCCCGCGGCGACCAGGACGTCGTAGGCGATGCCGAGCGGCGTGCGCCCGGTCGCGGGCGGCGTGTTGTCGAGCGCGCCGTTGTAGCCGATGCGCTTGCCGGCGACGAAGTTCAGATCCAGCGCGTCCATGTAGTTCGGCAGCACCGCGGGCAGCGGCGGGATGACGTCGTCGTACGGCACGCCGAAGATGTTGCCGTACTCGACTGCGACGTCGGGATCGGATCCCGCGATCGACACCAGCGTCATCGCCGCTTCCGCGACCGTGCGCGTCATCGGTCCGGCGGTGTCCTGCGAGGCCGAGATCGGCGCAATCCCGTAGCCCGGGACGAGACCGACCGTCGGCCGGAGGCCGACGATGCCCTGTGCGCGCGACGGGCTGATGATCGAGCCCGAGGTCTCGGTGCCGATCGTCAGCGCCGACAGCGCAGCCGCACCGGCGGTGCCCGTTCCCGACGACGAGCCGCTCGGGTTCTGGTCGGCGTCGAGCGCGTGGATCACCTGTCCGGTCAGGTTCGAGAAGCCCGATGGCTGGCTGCCGAAGCTGTTGGCGAACTCCGACAGGCCGAGCTTGCCGAGGATCACCACGCCGCTCGCCTTGAGCTTCTTGGCGATGCCGGAGTCGACCGGCGGGAAGCTCTCGCGCAGCGAGTAGTTGCCGGCCGACGTGTACATGCCGACCACGTCGATCAGATCCTTGAGCAGGATCGGCAGGCCGTGCGCCGGGCCGCGGACGATGCCTTGCGCGCGCTCGCGATCGAGCGCCGCCGCTTCCTTCAACGCATCGGGGTTGAGCTGCGTGACCGCGTTCAGACCGGGCCCGCGCTTGTTGAGTGCGTCGATGCGCTCGAGGTAGGCACGCGTCAAGCGCACGGAGGTCAGCTTGCCTTCCTCCATCATCTTGATCGCGGTGGGACCGTCGAGCTTCTCGAGATCGAGCTCCTGTGCGAACGCCTGGGCGACGGCGACCGACAGCACGCAGCCCGCGACGACGAGAACGTGAAAGGCAAATGCGCGCACGATGCGCAGGGTGGGGCCCTCTTGTGCGCGTCGTCGGCCGGTGATGAGCGGTTTCGTGATTCTGATCCTCTTCATTCGTGGCACGGGGTTCTCCTTCCAGGGGATGTTGCGCGCGTCGCGAGCAATGCAGGTGCCACGAAGTCTCCCACGTGAAACCGCGCAGCCGACCCCGTGCGCTTCGCGCGGCGCTCACCGCGCGTGCACTCCCGTGGTCAACGGGGCAGCAACGGGCCGCGGGTCGATGCTTGAAAATTCTACCTTGACGATCCGAGCGCGTCGGGCATCAGGCGGTCGGCTTCGTGCGAGCAGGATCCGTGATGCGAAGGCGCGGCGAGCTTGACACCCCGTGCGACTGCGTCGAGACTCGGCGGCTCGAATCCGGAGGTTGCACGCCATGGGTCATGATCCGATCGCCACGCTCGCCGTCACGCTCGCCGACAATCGCGAGCCGGTCTTCCGACACCCGGCCCAGGACGCCGAGGCGCAGCGGCGCATCGCCGAGTATCAGGCACGCAACGGCGGCCGGAAGCCGAACGTCCTGATCGTGCTGATGGACGACGTCGGCTGGGGCGACTTCGGCTGCTACGGCGGCGGCGTCGCGGTCGGGGCACCGACGCCGCACATCGACCGTCTCGCCGCGAGCGGGCTGCGCCTCACGTCCTGCTATTCGGAGCCCTCCTGCACGCCATCACGCGCGTCGCTGATGACCGGTCGTCTGCCGATGCGCCACGGCCTGCAGCGCCCGCCGATGTACGGCGAGAAGGGCGGGCTGCAGGGCGAGATCACGCTCGCCGAGCTGCTCGGTGCCGCCGGCTACGTCACGCAGGCGGTCGGCAAGTGGCATCTCGGCGAGAACCTCGAGTCGCAGCCGCAGAACGTCGGCTTCGACGACTTCTACGGCTTTCTCTCGGTCTCCGACATGTACACCGAGTGGCGCGATCCGTACTTCTTCCCCGAGATCGTCTACTCCGAGGAGCGCACGCGCTGGATCGAGAACCAGCCGTTCAACAAGTGCTTCGTGCACGCGTCGCGCGGCGGTGAGCCCGAGAGCGTCGAGGAAGTGACCATCCCCGTGCTGTCGCTGCTCGACGACAAGTGGGCCGCCTACTCGATCGAATTCATCAAGCGCATGGCGGGCGAGGGCAAGCCGTGGCTGCTCTACCACGGCACGCGCGGGACCCACTTCGACAACTACCCGCACGAGCGGTTTCTGGGGAAGTCGCCCGCGAAGCATCCGTACAAGGACACCATCGTCGAGCTCGACGACATCGTCGGACGTCTGGTCGCGGCGCTACGCGAGACCGGCCAGCTCGAGCACACGCTGATCTTCGTCTCGTCCGACAACGGACCCGAGATGGCGACCTGGCCCGACGCCGCGTACTCGCCGTTCCGCTGCGCCAAGGGCTCGACGTGGGAGGGCGGCCAGCGCGTGCCCGGCATCCTCGCCTGGCAGGGCATGATCGATCCGGGCCGCGCGTCCGACGGATTGTTCTCGCAGATGGACGTGTTCACGACCGCGCTGTCGCTCGCGGGAGCGGCGTCGTCCATGCCCGAGGACCGCTTCATCGACGGCGTCGACCAGTCGTCGTTCCTGCTGAGCGAGGACGGCCACTCGAACCGCAAGTACATCTACTACTGGCTCGGACGGCAGTTCTCCGCGCTGCGCGTCGGCGAGTACAAGTTCATGCTGGCGTCGATCTCCGACGACGACCGCGACGTGCACAATCCGGGCGGCTTCACCGGCGTGACCCAGAAGTATCCCTACGGCCGCCTGTACAACCTCTATCTCGATCCGAAGGAGACGCGCAGCTACCTGATTCGCAAGCTCGCGTATCTCGAGGCGTTCCAGACCGGCGTCAAGAACCATCTGATGTCGTACGCGAAGTACAAGCCCAAGGTCGTCGTCGGACTCTAGCCACGAGGGGGCACGCGTACCCTCGCTCCACGCGGCGAAGCCGCGCGGAGCCTCACTCCCCGCGCTCGCTTCGCTCGGTCGCGCGCGGAGACTCTGCAGGCAGCCGTCAAGGAGGTTCATCGTGAACGAGATCTCGTCGTCGGGGCCGAGCGCGAGCGAGGCGTACGCGCAGGCGTGGGGCGTCCTCAAGCGCTGCTTCCTGGAGCTGCTGCTGCTCGCGGTCGTGTGGGCGTTGCTGAGCGCGCCGTCGGGCTGGTTCCGCGAGTCGCTGGTCGGCACGGCGTACCACGTGCTCGTGCTCGGACCCGTCGGCTTCGGCGGGATGTACGCGTTCCTTCGCGCGGTGCGCGGCGGCACGCCGGAGATCGGCGACCTCTTCGTGGCCTTCCGCGTGGACTACGTGCAGGCCGTGCTCGCGAGCCTGCTGATGGGGGCGCTGATCACGATCGGGTTCGCGCTGCTGGTGATCCCCGGCTTCGTCGCGATGGTGCGCCTGGCATGGGTGCCCTACCTCGTCACCGACGAGCATCTCGACGCCGTCGCCGCCGTTCGCGAGAGCTGGGAGCGCACGCGCGGTCACGGCTGGACGATCTTCGGCATCTTCCTGCTCGCGATCCCGCTGCTGCTCGTCGGGCTGCTGCTGCTCGTGGTCGGCGTCATCCCGGCGTTGATGTGGGCGCAGCTCGCAGCGGCGGTGCTGTACGCGGCGGTGACCACCCGCGATCGGGCGGCGCGCGGCGCGGGCTTGCCGGCGACCCCGAGCGCCTGACGCCGGTGCTACCGCGGTGCGGCCGCGGCCGGCGTGGGTGAACGCGCGTCTCGCGCGCACCGCGAGGAGACGC
>JAIEPK010000586.1 GCA_019749875.1 Candidatus Binatia bacterium
TTCTCCCTGCCGGCGCGCGCGCAGCTCGCGCTGCTCGCCGTGCCCGCGGAGGGAACGCAAGACCGAGCTCTCGATGCGGCGGGCGCGCCCGTGACCGCCGCTGCCGCGGTGCAGGAGCTTCCCGCGCAGTCCGAGCGCGACCTGGCGCGACTCTACGGCGCCGCGTTCGCACGCGCCGTCTTCGCGGCCGAGCCCGGACGGTGGACCGCGCCGGTCGCGGCGACCGGCGGACGCTACAGGATCCTCGTCCGAGCGCAGGAGCCGGCCCGGCTGCCGCCTCTCGACGAGGTACGGAACCAGGTACGCGAGCTGGTGCGCCGCGAGCGTGCCGCGACCGCCGTCCGCCGGAGCCTCGACGAGATGCGGGCCGGCTACGTGGTATCGCCCGTCGCCGCTCCTGCCGACAGTCCGGGATGATGGGCACGCGCCGCGTCAGATGGAACACCCTGCGGGCTCGATCCTTTGTGGCAGGCGAAGCCGGTGCGGACGTCAGTCGCCTTCGGTGGTCCGTCCTCGCAGCCGGCCTGGCCGCTGCCGTGTGCGCCCTGCTCGTACCGGCGAGGGGTGTGCAAGCACACCCGCTCGCACCGTCGCTGCTCGAACTGCGCGAGAGCGGCGGCGGGCGCTTCGCGGTGCGCTGGAAGACATCGGCGTTCCGGCCGACCGGCGCTCACCTGGCACCGATCCTGCCCGACTGGTGCACCAACCTCGGCGACGAGACGTCCACCGCCGATCCGGCGGCGATCGAGCGCCGCTTCACGATCGACTGCGGTGAGCGCGGCCTGCACGGCGCGACGCTCGGGGTGCGCGATCTCGACGTCAGCAGGACGCTCGCTCTGGTGCGCGTCGAGCTCGCGGACGGCGGTCTGGTCCGCGAGCTGCTCGACGGCGCGCGATCGTCCATGGTGGTTCCGGAGCGCCAGTCGCGCCTCGACGTCGCACGCCAGTACCTCGAGCTCGGCATCGAGCACCTGCTGACCGGGATCGACCACCTGCTGTTCGTGCTCTGTCTCTGCCTGCTGGTGCGCGAGCGGCGCACGCTCGCCTGGACCATCACGGCGTTCACGGTCGGACACAGCGTGACCTTGACGCTCGCGACCCTCGGCGTCGTGCACTTCCCGCAGTCCGTCGCCGAGACGGCGATCGCGCTCAGCATCGTGCTGCTCGCAGCCGAGCTGCTGCGCGACGACGATGCCCCCGCCGCGACGCCGCCGCCCGCGTCGTGGATCCGCCGGCGCCCGTGGGCGATGGCGTTCACCTTCGGCATGCTGCACGGGCTCGGCTTCGCGGGTGCGCTCAGCGAGGTCGGGCTGCCGGCGAGCGAGATCCCGCTCGCGCTCTTGACGTTCAACGTCGGCATCGAGCTCGGGCAGCTCGCCTTCGTGCTCGCGGTGCTGCTGGTCGCGCGCCTCGCGCGACCGCTGCTGGCGACCCTGCCACCGCGCGCGGTGCGGCTGCCGGCGTGGGCGATCGGCTGCGTCGCCGCGTTCTGGTTCTGGTCGCGCGCCGGGCTGGTCGTGCAGCAGCTGCTGCAGCGCTCCTGAGCACGGACCTTCACGCGTCGGACGTCGTGCGCGCGACGCGGGGTTCCCGTATGCTGCGCGCGCCGTCAACGACGCGCGACTCACGAAAGGTCCTGCCATGCTCGAGAGCCCGGAATCCAAGTTCGCCATCGCCGCCGTGCGCGAAGCCTGCGCCGTCATCCGCGCGGTGCAGAAGAATCTCGTCACCGCGGCGCTGACCAAGAGCGACAAGTCGCCGGTGACCGTGGCGGACTTCGCGGCACAGGGCGCGGTCGCGCGGCGCTTCGCGCTCGAGCGGCCGTCGGACGTGCTGGTCGGCGAGGAGGACGCGGCCGACCTGCGCTCCGCGGCGAGCCGCGACACGCTCGCCAACGTGACCCGCTTCGTCGGTGAGATCGCGCCCGGTGCGTCGGCCGACGACGTCTGCGCATGGATCGACCGCGGCCGCGCGGAGCCGGTGCAGCGCTTCTGGACGCTGGATCCGGTCGACGGCACGAAGGGATTCCTGCGCGGCGAGCAGTACGCGGTGGCGCTCGCACTGATCGAGGGCGGCCGCGTCAAGCTCGGGGTCCTCGGCTGTCCGAACCTGCGCGCCGACGGCACACCGGACGTCGGCGGGACGGGGTGCGTGGTCGCGGCGGAGCGCGGCAGAGGCACCTGGGCGTCGCCGCTCGGCTCGGAGAGCTGGAGCCGGCTGCTGGTCTCGGGACGCCGCGTCGCCAAGGAGGCGCGTCTGCTGCGCTCGGTCGAGGCGGGACACACCAACGTCGACGAGATGGGCGAGCTGGTCGTGGCGCTGGGCGGCACCGCCGAGCCCGTGCTGATGGACAGCCAGGCGAAGTACGGCGTGCTCGCGGCGGGCTGCGGCGAGCTGCTGTTCCGCCTGCTGTCGCCGTCGAAGCCGGACTACCGCGAGCGCATCTGGGATCAGGCCGCGGGATCGATCGTCGTCGAGGAAGCCGGCGGGCGCGTCACCGACCTCGACGGCAAGACGCTCGACTTCTCGCGCGGGCGCACGCTCGCCGCGAACCGAGGGATCGTCGCGTCGAACGGCGTGCTGCACGACGCGGCACTCGCCGCCCTCCGGCAGGTCGGCGCCTGACGCGACGACGCGCGGGCAAGCACCCCGCGCGTCAGGCGGGTACGAGGACGCGGGTCGCACGCACGAGGCGCGCTGCGGCGGACGCCGGCACCCGGCCGGCGTCCCGCCGCGCGACGCCGCTCACTTCAGGTACGCGAGGTCGAACAGCGACTCGGGCTTCAGCGGCTTGTCGATGACCTTGCGGGCGAGGAAGAAGTCGATGAGGTCCTTGGTCGCGCCGATCATGGGGCCCGGCGCCGCGGACGTGCCGACCTCCGAGAAGTTCTCCGCCTTGGTGAAGAACTTGACCTTCGTGAGCATCGCCGCCGCCTCCTCGGGCGTCTGCTCGAAGGCCTTGCCGGCGATCTCGGAGGCCTCCTTCGGATTCGCGAGGATGAAGTCGTGCGCCTTCGCCATCGCGCGCAGGAAGGCTTCGGATTTTTGCTTGTTGGCATGCTTCGGGCTCAGGATGACGACGTCGATGATGACGTAGGGCGCTTCCTTCGAGCTGAACACGACGTGCCCTTGCCCGGCGCTGGTCGCCTTCGTGATCCACGGCTCCCACGTGACCGCACCGTCGAGCGATCCCGAGGCGAACGCGGTACCGGCGTCGTCGGGATTCATGTTCACCAGCTCGATGTCAGTCTCCTTGAGACCGGCCGAGTCGAGCGCCTTCAGCAGCAGCAGGTGATTGCACTCGCCGACCGTCGCCGCGATCTTCTTGCCCTTCAGGTCCTTGACGGATGCGAACTGCGGCTTCGCGATGAACGCGTCCGCACCGCGCGACGCGTCGATCAAGAAGGGCACCACCACGGCGCCCTGATCCTTGTCGTCGGCCTTGACGACGGTGTCGAGCGTCGTGAAGTGCACGTCGAGGTCGCCGTTCATCACCGGCGGAATGCCGTCACCGGGCGCGCTGAACAGCTTCGGCTCGACGTCGAGCCCCTCCTCGGCGAAGTAGCCCTTGTCCTTGGCGACGAACAGGCCGGTGTAGCCGATCCAGTTCACGTAGCCGACCGTGAACTTCGCGAGCTTCTTGTCTGCCGCGTCGGAGTGCGGCGGGAACGCGAGCAGCGCGCCGAGAGCAGCCAGCAGCGCGATGCGCAGATGCGCCTTCATTCTCGTGGGCCTCCAATCTCCCTCCTCGCCTTGACCGCGCGTCGCCGCGCTTCTACAGAAATCATCGGGTCATGAGTCGCCTCGTCGGCATTTCCGGGGGCAAGCAGCCCGGGCGCGACGGCGCCGCCCGCGGCGCGCGGAGCGATGCGCGGACCGCGAGCGAAGCGACCACCGACGCGCCGTCCGCGCGCTGGATCGGCACCCGCCTCAAGCACGCGCGGCTCGTCAAGCAGTATCGGATCCGCGACGTCGCCGAGCGCGTCGGCTGCTCGGTGAGCGTCATTTCCAAGATCGAGAACGGCAAGGTCACACCGTCGCTGACGCTGCTGCACCGCATGGTCGGCGTGCTCGACATCAACATCGGCGCGCTGTTCGCGGCGCCGGCCGACGGCGAGGAGCCGGCGGTGATGCGCGCCGGCACGCGACCGGTGATCGCGATCGAGCGCGACGGGCGCCGCGCCGGCGTGCAGCTCGAGCGCCTCGTTCCTTACGGCGAGCGCCACCTGCTGCAGGGCAACATCCACATCGTCGCACCGGGCAGCGGCAGCGAAGGGGGGCTCGAGCACGAGGGGGAAGAGGTCGGCTACGTCCTCGAGGGCGAGCTGACGCTCACGCTCGACGACAAGAGCTACACGCTTCGCGCCGGCGACTCGTTCGTGTTCCGCTCGAACCGGCTGCACGCCTACTCCAACCCCGGCACGACGCCGGCTCGCATCCTGTGGATCAACACGCCGCCGACCTTCTGAGTCCGAGCCGCGCGTGCGGTGCGATCTCCTCCGCCCAGCGCCGGCCGAGCTCGACGTAGGCCTCCACGGCCGCTTCGAGCCGCGCGATCGAGCACGACTCGTCGGGCCGGTGCGCCATCTCCGGCGAGCCCGGACCGAGGATCACGGTCGGCGCGCCATTCGCCTGCCGCAGCGCCGATGCGTCGGTGAAGAACGCGGTCGCACGCGCGTGCGGCGTCTCGCCGACCAGCGGTGCCGCGACCTCGAAGGCGAGCTGCACCCAGGGATCGTCGGTCGGTGTCAGCACGCCCGGAACCTCCAGCATGGTCTCCATCTCGACGTCGCCCTCGAACGCACCCGCGAGACGACGGCGGACGTCGTCGCTCGCCTGCTCGGGCAACGTGCGCACGTCGATGCCGAGGGTGACCAGATCGGGCACCACGTTGACGCTGCTGCCGCCGGAGATCGTCCCGACGTTGAGCGACGACGCACCGAGCAGCGGGTCGCTCCCGGACAGCTCCAGTCGCTCGAGCCGCGCGAGCCCGTTCGCCGCGCGGTAGATCGCGCTCACGCCTTCGCGCGGCGTCGAGCCGTGCGCGCTCTTGCCGCGCACGCGGAGCTCGAGCCACAGCGCACCGCGATGGCCGACCATCGGATAGTTGGCGGTCGGCTCGGCGACCAGGATGGCGCCGACGTCGTTCAGCGCGTCGGTGGTGCGCACGAGGTGGAATGCGCCTTCGCAGCCGGTCTCCTCGCCGGCCGTGAACGCGAGCACGAGGCTCGGGCGCTGCGGCGAGCGTGCGAGGTGCGCGGCCGCGACCACCAGCGCCGCGACACCGCCCTTCATGTCGGACGCGCCACGCCCGTGCACGGCTCCTGCGTCGATCTCCCCCGCGAACGGATCGCGCCGCCACGCCTCGGCCCCGATCGGCACGGTGTCGAGGTGGCCGGTGAAGCAGAGCGCGGGCGTGACGAGCGCGCCGTCGAGACGCGCGACCACGGTGGTACGCCCGGCGCCGCTGTCGTACGCGGCGGTATCGAATCCCGCCGCCTCGAGCGTCGCCGCGACGAACGCCGCGCACGCCTGCTCGTTGCCGGGCGGATTCACGGTATTGAAGCGCACCAGGGCGCGGGTCAGCTCCACCACGTCGAGCATCGTCGGGCTCGCTCCAGAATTCGGGCAGCGGCGGTGCCGCTTGGGAAGATCAGCCGGGCAGCACGGCGACGACGTCGGCCTCGATCAGCGCGTCGGCGTAGATGAGACCGGCGACGCGGACCGCGGTCGCAGCGGGACCCGGCGGGACGAGGAACTCCATCCGCACGCGGGTCATGTCCTCCCAGAATTGCTTGACCGCGTCGGGCGGGCCGTCGAAGACGTAGTACGTGTTGAGCTTGACGACGTGGCTCCAGTCGGCGCCGGCCTCGGCGAGGACCTTGCCGATGTTCGAGAACACGTTGCGCGTCTGGGTCGCGATGTCGCCGACACCGAGGATGTTGCCGCTCGAGTCGGCGGACATCTGCCCGCCGACGAAGATCATGTTGCCGGCACGCCAGCCCTGCGACATCGGCACCGGCATGCTCCAGCCCCAGTGGCTCGGCGGCTCGAGGCGCTGCAGCATCGCGCTCACTCCGGCAGCCACGCGATCGCGCGGATCGGCGAGCCGGTGCCGTCGCGCAGCTTGAGCGGCAGACCGACGTAGTAGAAGCGCTTGCCGCACAGCTGGTCGAGGTTCGCGAGCACCTCGGTGTTCA
This sequence comes from Candidatus Binatia bacterium, assembly GCA_019749875.1. Lineage (GTDB taxonomy): Bacteria > Desulfobacterota > Binatia > UBA12015 > UBA12015 > VGTK01. Next base: position 6,201 of record JAIEPK010000586.1, read on the forward strand.
CGATCTGGTACTCGCCGCAGACGGTGTGCGCTTGATAGTCGCCGTCGTCGGTGTGGTCGATGGCGAGGTTGTCGGTGCCGATGTTGATCACGCCCTGCTCGGCGAGCCAGACCGCGGCGCCGCGGTCGAGCCCGGTGTAGTTGCTCACCATCGCGAGCGTCGGCCAGGTGCGCGTGCTGTGGCCCGTGTAGTGCACGGCGATGTCGCCCGGCTTGATGGTGATGCCCTGCGCCTTCACCGCGGCCTCCAGCACGTCCTTCGTGATGTAGTCCGGGTAGCGGACGTGGCTCACGTCGATGCAGACCGCCTCGCCGTAGAAGTACTCGAGCGGCGTGTAGTCGAGCGTCGGCGCGTTCGGGTCGTACTCGAAGACGGAGTCGGAGTGCGTGCCGGTGTGCTCCGAGATCAGCCAGTTGTGCGCCTCGAAGCCGCGGTCGGTGCACCAGAGTTCTTTATAGCGCTCGTGCGTCTGGTTGGTCATGCGGAACGGGCGCTGGTGTCCGGGCCAGATCGGCATGCCCTCGAAGAGGTCGCGCGTCAGGTCGATGAAGCGCGCCTTCTTCCCCGCCAGCATGGTCGGGCCGCTGCGCTCGAGCAGGTGGGCACCGAGCTTCGGCACGGCCCAGCGCGGCTCTTCGCTTCGCGTCAACGGATTTCCCATCGTCGTTCTCCCGAGTTGGACGGTTGATCAGAGCGTGCAGCCGATGCCGGCACGATAGGCGCGCGTCGCCGCCTTCGCGTCGGCCGCGGCCGCGGCACCGTTCGGCAGCGGTGCGCAGAACGCGTCGATCGCACGCTCGCCGAGCGGCACCCACACGGCGAGCATGTCGTCGACGATCTTCAGGTTGCCCTCGTGCGCGAGCGCGTGGCGGACCAGTGCTGCGTTCCAGCGCCGCGCGCGCTCGACGTCGCGCAGCTGCGCGTCGTTCAGCATCGCGAGCAGCGTGTCGCCGGTCGCGCGCGCTGCGGCGCCGAGCTGCCGCACGTACGCCTCGTCGAGCGCGGGCTTCGCGACGAGGCCGAGCGCGATCAGATGCTCGTCCCAGTCGTACGCGACCAGCGTGCGCTCGAAGAGCTCGCGGAATCCCTGCCACGCGGCATCGTCCTCCCACACGGCGCGCTCGGCACCGAAGCCCGCGCCCGGGTGGTGCTCCGCGAGCTCGCAGGTGCGGTACGCCGTCCGCGACACCCAGCGGAACGCGTCCGCCTCCTGGAAGACGGCGGCGTTGGTGATCGTGCTCGCCGGCGCCATCTGTGCGAGGTACGCGGACGCCATCTGCACCGCGTGCAGCGGGTAGCGTCCGGGCGTGTAGAGGCGCGCGAGCGTCGCGATCCATTCGTCGCTCAGCGTCGCGTCGTGGCCGAGGCGGTCGTGCTCGTCGAGCAGGCGGTCGACGTACTCCTCGCTCGCGTCCTGCATCGCGGTGTACGTGCGGTAGATCACCTCGTCCGGATCGCGGAACGCGTTCCAGTCGTCGTGGCGCAGGCGGCACGAATTGACGTGCTGCTTGTACCAGCGGTTCATGAACATGTTCGGATCGAGCTCGTACGGCGCGTCCGGATTGCGCGTCCGGTAGTGCAGGTCGTAGGTGACCGTCTCGTACTCGGTCGGACGCCGCTTGCGGCCGGCGAGGTCGCTCCAGGTCTTGAGCCCGCTGCTGGTCGTCGCCGACATCGTTCAATCCTTGTGCCCGAGGACGAAGCGGAACGCGTCCGAGCTCGTCCGGATGTGCCCGGCGAAGGCGGGCATGTTGATCTCGATCTCGCGCATCTCGAACGGGCGGCCGAGCATGCGCTCGACGGTCTCGCGATTGACGATGCACTCGCCCGCGACCTTGATGCGCACGTACGATGCGTGCTCCTCGATCACGATCTCGCGCTCGGCGTTGTCCTCGCGCACCGCCTCGACCACCGCGTCGGCGACTTCCCCGCAGCGCAGGACCGGACCCGCGAACGCCGCTCCCGTGTCGGCTGCTCGACTCATGACTCGCCCTCCAGGACGTCGACGAAGACGTCGTCGCCGCGCTTCTCGACCGGGTACCGCGTCAAACGGCAGCCGGCGGGATTGACGCCCTCGCCGGAGCGCACGTCGAACTCCCAGCCGTGCATGCCGCAGGTGAGGATCGTGCCGTCGAGCGCGCCCTCCGCGAGCGACCAGCCCTGGTGCGGGCAGCGCGGGTCGAACGCGAGCACCTCTGCGCCCTCGAGGTGGACGAGCAGCACCTCGTCGTCCTCGACCTTCACGAGCGACATCTCGCCTTCCCAGAGGTCGTCGAGGCTGCAAGCACGGCGGAACGGCACGGCTTCTCCTTGACGTTCGCAGCTCACGCGCCCACGTCGGCGCGATGGATCTCGACGGTCTCGAGGTGGATCAGGCCCGCGTCGGCGAGCTTGACGTCGGCCGGCAGCGGCACGGCCTTGCCCGGCAGCTTGACGCTCAGCGTCTCGCCCGGCGCGAGCGGTGCGACGACGACGCCCGCGAGCTGGCGTGCGGCCTCGCTCGCGACCTGTCCGATGGTGAGCGCATCGTCGACCAGCACGACCTTGAAGCCGTAGTCGCCGACGAAGTTCACGACGAGGGGAAAGGCCGCCATGATCACGCCGCCTTTCCGCGCAGGCGCCGGTACGGCTCGACCCACGCGTAGTTCGTGCCGTCGGTGCCGCGCTCCTCGGGCGCCATGTCCATGTACTGCAGGACGGCTTCCGCGTTCTGCGGCATGACACCGCGCGCGAAGCGGTCGACCAGGCTCAGGTGTCCCGCGTAGCGCTCCGGCTCCTGCTGGAAGATCCAGCGGTCCACCTCGGAGCCGAAGTGGTAGCGGCGTCCCTTGTAGTCGAGCGGGTAGTCGACGACCTTGCCCTTCTTTCCCGGCACGCCCGTCAGCTCGAATCCGCTCATGTTGCAGATCATGGGCATCGGCTCCGGGATCGTGCGGTCGAGGCGTCCTTCGAGGACGTTGTCGATGATCACGTCCCAGACCGTTCCGAAGGTCTCGTTCCAGCCGGGGTACTTCTGCTCGAGCCAGTCGCGCTCCTCGGGCGAGACGCCGGGCACCGCGTGCCACCAGCCGGTCGGACGGTAGAGCCACACGCCGAGCTGCTGCGCGTGGTGGAACGTCTCGAGGTCCTCGAGGAAGATGTCCCAGTACCAGGGGCGGTCGAGGCCGAGGTCGATGATCTTGCGGATGAACTGGTCGCTCACCCACTCCTGCATGAACTCCTTGAACGAGTGCTCCCGGTGCTCGAGCGGCGTGTAGTAGTCCATGCAGATGCCGCTCAGCGGCGAGAACTGCTTCCAGCAGCGCCAGAACGAGATGTCGAGCAGCTTCTGCGCCTCGACGGTCTTTCCGTGCTCGATGAGGATGCGCAGCAGCGGCTCGCCGATCTGCGAGTGGCGCGCCTCGTCCGACTGGATCGTCTGCAGCATGGTCGCGAACGTGTGATCGCCGAAGCGCGCCGCGTCGGCGGAGAGTGCTACGAACTGCAGGTTCGTGAAGCAGGTCTCGAACGCGAAGTTGGTCATCACCGCGAAGCTGGTCGCGTCGCGCGTGTGCTCGATGTCGTCGAAGGTGTGGCGCTCGGAGATGACGACCCAGTTGTCGGTGCGCGGCGCCTTGTGCGCCCAGTCGAAGGCGCGGCTCTTGCCGAGGTAGTCGTAGGCGAAGCGCAGGTGCACCTGCGTGTGGCGGATCTCGTCGAGCGAGCCGAAGGTCGACATGTTGCGCATGCCGCCGGCCTTGCCGAAGCGCGTGCCGCGCCCGAACGCCGACACCGATCCGTACTCGAGGAACGTGGCCCCGCCGAAGTGCAGCTGGAGGAGCGCCTTCCAGCCGGGCGCCGCGTTCTCGTAGAAGCGTCCGCGCGCGAGCGCCGCGCGGACCGAGTACGCGCCGACGTCCTTCTCGCGCTGCGTGCGGACGTAGTCGCGATACGTGACCTTGTACGGCTCGTCGAAGACGTCGAACGCGTCGTCGGGCAGATCGTGCAGGTCGCTCAGCTCGCGCGGGAAGAGGTCCTGCTTGTCGACGTAGCGCGGCGTCCAGTTCGTCTGGCGCGCGAGGTCGTACCATTCCTCGGTCTTGAGCATCGCCATCGCGTCTCGGCTCCCGTGTCAGGAAACTGAGTTTCCTGAACAGCAAGCCATATTCCACGCGTGGGACGCAGTGATTGCGAGGCTGGCGGCAGGCGCGGCGCCCGCGCGCTGCTCAACGTGGATGCACGCGCACGGAAACTCGGCAGCAGCGCCGGGCGAAGAACCGGCGCGCAGCATCCGGGAGCGGGGGCACGAGGCCCCCGCCATTCACGAGAACAGCAGCCGCGACAGCTCGCGCTGATACTTGTCGACCAGCGGGTTCTCGCGCCCGAGCAGCGCGAAGACGTCGAGCATGGCCTTCCGCGCAGCCCCCTCGTCGAAGCCGCGATCGAGCCGCACCGACTCGAGCAGCAGCGCGAGCGCCTCCTCGAACTGCCCCGACGCCGACAGCAGACGCCCGAGGTCGATGCGCGCCTGATGGTCCTTCGGGTCCGCCGCGATGCGCGCGCGCAGCGCCGTCTCGTCCCCGTTCACGCCACCGCGCAGCCGGAGGGCTGCCTTCGCCTGCTCGATCTCCGCGGCGGCGGAACCGGTCGCGGTGGAGTCGTCGAGCACCTTCATCGCGTCGTCGTCGCGGCCGCTCGCAGCGAGGATCTTGGCGAGCGCGACGGCCGCAGGCGCGTTCTCGGGAAACAGCGTCAGTACCTCGCGCAGCTTGGCCTCGGCACCGGCGGCGTCACCGCGCTGCGCGAGCTGCAGCGCCTCGCCGACCAGACGGCGCGCCTCGTCGGGCACCAGCCGCTCGATGAACTGACGCACGACGTTCTCGGGCTGCGCGCCGACGAACTCGCTGATGATGTCGGCGTCCTTGAAGGCGAGGACGAGCGGGATGCTCTGCACGCCGAGCGCGCGCGCGACCTGCGGGCTCTCGTCGACGTTCACCTTGGCAAGGATCCACTTGCCGCCGCCCTCGGCCGCGAGGCGCTCGAGGAGCGGCCCGAGCTGCTTGCACGGACCGCACCACGGCGCCCACAGGTCGACGACCACGGGAACGGTGCGCGACTTCTCGATCACCTCGCGCTGGAAATCGCGGTCGGTGACGTCCTTGACCCAGGCGGAAGGGGTGCTCTGATCCATCCCCCCTACCTAGAATGCGCGGCGCACCGGCGCGAGAGGGGCTCGTCGAGACTTCGCGCGAGCGGCGCGCCGGTCCCCGCGCGCGTGCGCGACCGGCCCTCGTTCTAACGAATCCGCAGGGCGAAGCCGTGCTGGCCGAGGCGCTGCACGTCCTCCTCGAGGTCGGCGCGCGTCAGCGGATGGTGCTCGAGCCAGCCTGCCGGAAACGCGACGTCGAGCCCGCGCGTCCGCGCGCGCAGGGTCACGCGCGGCTGGGGCTGCGGGCTCCGGCTGCGGTTGAGCGTCACGCTGAGCCGCAGGAGCACGCTCAGCCGCGACGCGGTCTCGCGCCGGTCCGGCGGCAGGCCCTCGAGGACGTCTGACGGGAACTTCCGCCGCTGCCCGAGGATCAACGCCGCGAGCACCCGCTGCTCCTCGATCGAGAAGCCCGGCATGTCGCCGTGCGTGACCAGATAGGCGCTGTGCTTGTGGTAGCCGGTGAACGCCAGCGCGAGGCCGATCTCGTGCAGCTGCGCGGCCCACGCGAGCAGCTGCTGCGCCACGGGCACGTCGAGCGCCCACGCGTCCGCGGCCTGGCGCAGGAAGCCGAGCGCGCTGCGCTCGACGCGGCCCGCCTGCTCCACGTCGACGTGGTAGCGCTCGCTCCAGCGGCGGATCGTCTGGTCGCGCACGTCCTCGTGGCGCATGCGGCCGAGCAGGTCGTAGAGCAGTCCTTCGCGCAGGGCGCCGGACGCCGGCGTCATGCGCTCGATGCCCAGCGCCTCGAACAGCGCCTGCAGGATCGCGACGCCGCCCGGCAGGACCGCGACGCGCGACGGGTCGAGGGCACGCAGCGACAGCCGCGACAGGCTCCCCGCCGACACCATCGCCTTCTCGAGCTTGCGCAGGCCCTTGACCGTGATCCCGTCGCGCGCCCAACCGTTCTCGCGCAGCAGCGAGGCGACGTGGATGGCGGTTCCCGAGGATCCCTTGCACGCCTGCCAGCCGAGCGCCCGATACCGGCGCTCGATGGTCTGGACCTCGAGCCGCGCCGCGATCCGGGCGCGCTCGAAGTCGGCCGCACGGACGCGTCCGCCGGGAAACCAGCGCAAGGTGTAGCCGACGCAGCCCATGTAGAGGCTGTTCGCCTCGATGGGATCGAAGTGCTCGCCGATGATGCACTCGGTGCTGCCGCCGCCGATGTCGATCACCAGCCGGCGGCCGACGTCGTCGGCGAGGTCGTGCGCGACGCCGAGATAGACCAGACGCGCCTCCTCGCGCCCCGGAATGACGTCGATCGCGTGGCCGAGCGCGCGCTCGGCGCGCACCAGAAACGGACCGACGTTGCGTGCTTGACGAAAGGTGTTGGTCCCGACCGCGCGCACGCGCTCCGGCGCGATGCCGCGCAGGCGCTGCCCGAAGCGCTGCAGGCATTCGAGCGCGCGAGCGCGCGACGCCGAGTCGAGCTCGCGCTTGGCATCGAGGCCGGCCGCGAGACGCACCCCCTCCCGGATGCGGTCGATGACGTGGATCTGGCCCTGCACGACGCGCGCGACGACCATGTGGAAGCTGTTCGAGCCGAGATCGACCGCGGCCACGGCCTCGGAGATGCCGGCCGCCGCCCCCGCGCGACGCACCGGCGCGCTCCGAGCACTCCCGGTCGCCGCTCTTCTTCGTTTTCAAGAATGTTCTGAACTGTGTGAAAGGCCCAAAGCCTGATTTTATTCACATTTCACTTGTAAATTACACTCATTGAAAACTGGCAAAATGCTTAAAATTA
>JAIEPK010000585.1 GCA_019749875.1 Candidatus Binatia bacterium
CAGCGCGAGCGGCAGCGACGCGCGGCTCGCGAGCCAGAGCAGCGCCACGCCGAGCGCCCCCTTCAGCGGCGGCGCGAGCAGCGGATCCAGGACCGACAGGGCGAGCGCCGCCGGTGCCGCGAGCAGCAGCCCGAGGGCGGGAAACGCGGCGGCGCCGCGGGCCACGCGCTCCTCCTCGGACAGCCCCGGCTCGGCCCCCGTCAAGTACGCGAGCGCCGCCGCCACCTCGCGGACGATCGTACCGAGCGCACCGCCGGCCGCGGGGATTCTTGCCGCTGCTTCGGATCTGATAGGGTCGGAGGCCATGAATCGGTGCAGCCCGCGCACGGGGCCGGAGACGACCATTCGCCGAGGAGAGGCATGATGTCCAGCGAGCCCGTCCGCGACGCCACCCTCGATCCCGCGCCGACCGGCTCGTGGGCCGGCGCCGACCCCCTCGACCCCGCGTTCCGCGCCGATCCGCATCCGTTCCTCGCACGGCTCCGCGCGTGCGATCCGGTGAATCGGACGCCGCTCGGCATCTGGCGTCTCACCCGTCACGCCGACGTCGAGCGCCTGCTGCGCGACGTGCCGACCGGCGTGCGCATGGCGGACGGCGGCACGCTGCGTCCGAGCCCGGTGACGGGCGGGCCGAGCGAGTTCATGCTGTCGCAGGATCCGCCGAATCACACCCGGCTGCGGCGTCTGGTCAGCAGCGCGTTCACGCCCAACGCGGTCGCGCGCATGCGCGCGCACGTGCAGGAGATCGTCGACCGGCAGCTCGCGCGCGTGCTGCCCACGGGCCGCATGGACGTGATCGCCGATCTCGCCCTGCCCGTGCCGTCGACGGTGATCTGCGAGATGATGAACGTCCCGCTCGCCGACCGCGACCGCTTCACCGACTGGACGGCCGACGCGACGCACCTGCTGGCGGTGTTCTCGCCGCCCGACGTGATCGAGCGCGGCGTCGCCGCCGTGAACGGGCTGCGCGAGTACTTCGAGGCGCTGATCGCCCAGCGCCGCGGGCAGCTCGGCGACGATCTGCTGAGCGAGCTGATCCGCGCCGAGGAGGCCGGCGACCGGCTCAGCACCAGCGAGCTGGTCGCGCAATCGATCGGGCTCCTCATCGCCGGCTTCGAGACCACGATCGGGCTGATCGGCAACGGCGTGCTGGCGCTGCTGCGCCATCCCGACCAGCTCGCGCTGCTGCGCGCGCGGCCGGAGCTCATCGCCTCTGCGGTCGAGGAGTGCCTGCGCTTCGACGGTCCGATCCTGCTCACCGCGCGCTACCTGCGCGAGGACACGGAGTTCGGCGGCGTGACGATCCCGCGCGACGCGATGGTCTGGGGCATGCTCGCCGCCGCCCACCGCGACCCCGCCGTGTTCCCCGATCCCGACCGCTTCGACATCACGCGCAGCGGCACGCCGAATCTCGCCTTCGGTGGCGGCATCCACTACTGCCTCGGCGCGCACCTGGCCCGGATGGAGGCGCAGGCCGCGATCGGCTCGCTGGTGGCGCGCTGCGACGATCTCGCGCTCGAGCGCGACGAGCTCGAGTGGGGCCGCTCGCTGTTCCGCGTGCTCGGTAGCCTGCCGGTCCGATTCAGACCGCGCGCCGACGGAGCGCGCGCCGCCTCATGAGACCCGGCGAGAACGTCCGCCAGGCGATCGACCGGGTCGGTGCGGCGCTCGCGCAGGCGCTCGGCACGCGCGTCCTGTGCATCGCCGTGTACGGCAGTGCCGCGAGCGACGAGTTCGCGCCGGCGCACTCCGACGTGAACCTGCTGCTGGTCCTGCGCGAGGTCGCGTTCGCGGACCTGCGGCTCATCGGCGCGACGCTCGAGCGCGAAGCGACCGCGGAGCTGCGCGTCGCGACGCCGCTCGTCGTCACGCCGCACTTTCTCGCCGACGCGCGCGACTCGTTCCCGATCGAGCTCGACGACATCCGCGCCCGCCACCGCGTGCTGCACGGCGACGACCTTCTCGCCGGCATCCGCGTGCGCAGCGATCGCCTGCGCGAGCAGGCCGAGCGTGAGGCGCGCGGCAAGCTGCTGCGCCTGCGCGCGCTGGTCGTGCACCGGCCGCCGGACGAGACCCTGCAGCTCGCGCTGGCCTCGCTGGTCGCGGTGCTCGGCGTCGTCGAGCGTGCGCTGCTGCGCGGCGCATCGATCGACCACGAGCGCGGCAGCACGCTCTTCGCCGAGGTCGAGCGGCACGCGGGCGAGCGCCTGCGCGCCCTGCCCGGCCTCGCCGCGATGCGCGACGGGCGCGCGAAGTGGCCGTCCGGCCCCGATCTCGACGACCTGCTCGCGGTCGTGCTGCACGAGGTCGAGCGCCTGGTGCGCTACGTGGACGCGCGTGGTGCTTGACGGACGGCCGCGCGGCGGGAGGCACGTCGCGGCCGGCGCTTTCGCGCTGCTGGCGGGCGCGCTGGCGCTGCTCGCCGTCGTCGTGCTCGCGGTCGCGCCGACGCGGGCGGCGACCATCTCGGTGCCGCAGCCGCAGGGCTACGTCAGCGACTTCGCCGGCATCCTCGACGCGGGCACCAAGGCGCGGCTGACCAACGTCATTCGCGAGCTGAAGGAGAAGACCGGCGCCGAGATCGCGGTGGTCACGGTGCGCACGACCAAGCCCGAGACCGCCTTCGACTACGCGATGGCGATCGCCGAGCAGTGGAAGCCGGGCACCAAGGGCAAGGACAACGGCGTCGTCTTCCTGGTCGCGACCGACGATCGCGAGCTGCAGATCCTGACCGGCTACGGCGTCGAGGGACCGCTGCCCGACGGCAAGGTCGGCGAGATCCGCGACCGGCTGGTGGTCCCCGCCTTCCGCGCCGGCGACTACGCACGCGGCATCGCGGACGCGACGACCACCATGGCGTCGCTGATCGCCGCCGACGCCGGCGTCAAGCTGACCGGCGTGCCGCCGCCGACGCGGCGCCGCGCACCGAGCGGCGGCGGCGGGCTCGGGCTGCTGCTGCTGCTGATCCTGTTAATCGTGGTCCTGAGCAGGATGGGCGGCGGTGGCGGCGGATCCGGCATGCGGCGGCGCCGCGGCGGCTTCGCCGGGCCGATCATCCTCGGCGGTGGCGGCGGCTTCGGGCGCGGCGGCGGCTTCGGCGGTGGCGGGTTCGGTGGCGACGGTGGCTTCGGAGGCTTCGGCGGCGGCGGCTTCGGCGGCGGCGGAGCCGGAGGGAAATGGTGATGACGAGAGCGATCGGTCTGATCTTGACGGCAGTCGTGCTGCTCGGCAGCGGCTGCGGCTACAACACCCTGGTGCAGCAGAAGGAGGCCATCGATGCCCAGTGGGCGCAGGTCGAGAACCAGCTGCAGCGGCGCAACGACCTGATCCCGAACCTGGTCGAGGTCACCAAGGGCTACGCGAAGCACGAGGAAGGCATCTTCACCGCGGTCGCGAACGCGCGCGCGAAGCTGATCGGCGCCGGCACGCGCGAGGGGCAGATCGAGGCCTCGAACGAGCTCTCGGGCGCCCTCTCGCGCCTGCTCGCGCTCAGCGAGGCCTATCCCAACCTGAAGGCCGACACGCAGTTCGCGCGCCTCTCCGACGAGCTCGCCGGGACGGAGAACCGCATCGCGACCGAGCGCCGGCGCTACAACGAGGAGGTCAGGACGTACAACACCTCGATCAAGCAGATCCCGACCGTCGTGTTCGCGGGCTGCATGGGCTTCAAGGCAGCGGACTACTTCGAGGTGCCCGAGTCCGCCAAGGCCGCGCCGAAGGTGCAGTTCTGATGGGCCCGCCCCGCGTGCTGGTCGTCGGCGCGGGCGGCGTCGGCGGCTACTACGCGGGGCAGCTCGCCGGCGCCGGCCACGAGGTCACGCTGGTCGCACGCGGCGCGCACGCAGAAGCCCTGCGCGCGCACGGCCTGCGCGTACGCATTCCCGACCGCGGCGAGCAGCGTCACGCGGTCGGTGTGGTCGAGGACCCGCGCGACACGGGCGTCGCCGACCTGATTCTGGTCGCCGTCAAGTCGTACGACACCGAGCAGGCCGCACGCCTGCTCGCGCCGTGCGCCGGCCCCGACACGATCGTCCTGTCGCTGCAGAACGGCCCCGAGAACGAGGACGTCCTCGCACGCGCGACCGGGCTGCCGCCGCTCCTGCTCGCGGTGACCTACATCGGCTCGGAGATCGCCGAGCCGGGCGTGATCGCCTATTCGGGCGCGGCGGAGATCGTCTTCGGCGAGCCGGACGGCGCATCGTCGCCGCGCGCCCGGCGCCTGTCCGCATGGCTCGACGGAGCGGGTGTCAAGCACCGTGTGTCGTCGCGCATCCGCAACGTCGTCTGGGACAAGCTCGCCTGGAACGCCGCCTTCAATGCGATCACCTCGATCACGCGACGCAACATCCGCGGCATCCTCGACGATCCCGCGGGCCACGGGCTGATCCGCGACACCATGCAGGAGACGCTCGACGTGGCGCACGGGCTCGGCATCGACGTCCCGGTGCGCATCGACGCCTCGATCGAGCACAGCCGGCGCGTGCTGCCGGACTTCCGCACGTCGATGCTGCAGGATCTCGAGCGCGGCAAGCGCCTCGAGCACGACGCGCTGAACGGTGCGGTGGTGCGCGCGGGGCTCCGCGCCGGGGTGGCAACCCCCCTCAACGCGACGTTCGCGCGCCTGCTCGCGACCATCGATCCGCACGGAGCGGCCCTGCGAGCGCGGTCCTCGAGTGCGACCCGCAGCGGCGTTCGACAGCCGATCGCCGATCCGTGAACTTCACGGCGCCACGGACCGAGTGCAACGAGGGCGCACGCCGCATCGTTTCCACCCGCGCGCTCGCCGCCGTCCGGTCCTCACCGCCTCCGGCCAGCCGATGAAGCACCCGCTCTCCTCCCTGCACGCCGCTCCCGATTCCGTCGATTCACCCCACGGCAACGCGCACCCGGGCCGCACACGCCCTGCCGGGCGCCGTTGAGCGCGTGCGCAGCGACACCATGGCGCCGTTCCAGCGCAAGAGCCTGCATCTCCTCGTCACCGCCGCCTACCTGCTGATGGCGCTGTGGATCGTCCGCGTCGTTCTGCCCGCGCCGGCGACGCTGCTCTCCTATGCGGCCGTGCACGGCGACGCCGGCGCTCGCGGCATCTTCCGCGTCGACCACATGAACGAGGCGAGCGCGATGATCCGCAGCGCCCACCTCTGGCCGCGCGCGCCGCAGCGCCTCCTCGAAGGCGACTGCTACCCGATCCCGCTGGCGGGAACGCGCGGCGAGCACATGATGGGCGAAGGGCTCGCGGCGGCGGTCCCGTATGCGCTGACCGGCGAGCCGATCCTGGCCTACAACGTCGTCGTCGTCCTGTGGCTCGTCTTCGCCGGCATCGCGATGTACGCCCTGGTGCTGCACTGGACGCGCAGCGCGAGCGCCGCCTTCGTCGCGGGTCTCGTCTTCCTGCTGCAGCCGGTCCGCTCGACCGATCCGCAGCATCTCTTCACCCACGCGGACCACTGGACGCCGCTGGTGCTGCTCTTCCTGCACCGGCTGCTCCGGGACGGCCGCTGGCGGGACGTCGCGTGGCTGAGCGCCGCGGCCTCCCTGCAGCTGATCGAGAGCGCGTACAACGTCCTCGAGGCCGGCCTCGTGGTCGGGGTCTGCGGGGCCGCGATGGCCTTCCACCACCGTCGCAGCCTCGCACGGCTGCTGCCGAAGCTCGCCGCGGTGGCGGCGATCCTCGCCGTGGTGACGGTGCTCACGTTCCTGCCGTTCGTGCGTACGCGCGCGATCTGGCCGCATCCGCCGCACTTCTCGATCCCGCTGGGCCTCGACGCATTCCTGCCCGGCGGGATCGTCTTCCCGGGCTGGGTCGCGCTCGCCCTGGCGACGATCGCGCTGCTCGAGCGCCTCGTGCGCCGCAGAGACGGCGAGGATCCGCGCCTGCCGATGCTGTGCGCGGGCGCACTGTGCTTCTGGGTCTCGGCTGCCGCGCTCCCTCTACCGTGGGGCGGCCGGGTGCCGTCGCCGATGTTCACCTTGATCGATCTCGGCGTCCTGCCGTTCCTGAAGGGCATGCGGGGCCTGCATCTGCTCTCCCAGGGCGTGCCGCTCGCGTTCGCCTTTCTCGCCGGCTTCGGCGTCGTGGTGCTGGCCCGTCTTGCACCGGCGCGCGTGCGGCTCGTCGTGCCCGCGGTCGCGACCGCCGCGGTGCTGACGCAGGCGTTGGTTCCCTCGCTGTCACGCGCGACCTTCAGCCTCGCCACGACCGAGATGGCATCCGTCGCCCTGCGTCCGGCGCAACCGGTGCTCGACCTCCTGAAGGAGCTCGAACCCGGACCGGTGCTCGACCTGCCCTCCGAGGCATCCACGCCCCTCTCGGTGATGGTGCACGTCCCGCACTACGCGTTGCTGCGCACCTACCACCAGCGACGGATCGCGGCGTGCCCGACGTCGCTCCGTGGCCCGGCCGAGCCCGACGTCGGCGCTCTCGGCGCTCGTCTTCCCGGTGACCAACGCGCCGCCGACGCGCTGTACGCACTCGGCTTCCGAAACGTGGTCGTCCACCACGAGTTTCTCTCTCCGCAGAAGCGTGCCGAGTGGGCAGCCGCGAGCGAAGCCGTGGGCACGTCGGCTCGCCTGCAGCCGATCGGTCGAGCGGAAGAGCATGCGGCGTTCCGCCTCGACAGCCCGACCCCCGTCGCCGCGTCGTTCGACGCGCTCGGTCCGGGCGCGAGCGCCGAGCCCGAGCTGCGCGTCGAGCGCGGCAAGGCCGTCGTCCCGTTCGCCATCCGCAACCGCGGTGCGGCGACGTATCGCCATCCCGATCCGGTCGAGCCGACGAACGTGATCGTGCGCTGGCGCGGCGCCGCAGGCGAGAGCTCGTTCGCCACCCGCACCCTCCTCCCGCTCGCGCTCGCGAGCGGGGAGCAGATCCTGCGCGACGTGGAGACTCCGGTTCCCGCATCGCCCGGACGGTATCAGGTGACGCTCGAGCTTCAGGACCCGCCGCGGACCGTGCTCGCGCGGCGCACCGTCGAGTTCGCGGCGAGCGGAGGATGACCACGCGCCGGCGCGCCGCTGGTTCGCGGGAGACAGCGACTGACGCCCGGGCGGCCGAGATTCGACCCCCCGACGAGCTGGACGGTTCGTTGTCGCCATGCGGGCAGCGGGTGTCGGCATCTCTCGACGCGGACGGCGTCAACGATCGAGCATCGCCACGTGTCCGAAACGTGGCCTGGGCCGATCTCGCCGGGAACGCGGCCTTGCACGCGATCACGCGGTCGTGCTGCAGGTCTGCGTGCCGGCGTCGCCGCGTCGTCCTGCTTGACGTTGGCGGCCTGGTCGCGACATTTCGACTTGATGAACGGTCCTTACGACGACGCCAGGCTGCTCGTCAGCCACGGTAGCGCTGAGCGCATGCTGCGAGGCACCAAGGCGCTGTCGCGGCGGAAGAGGATCCACCTCGTCGCCGCTGCCGTTTATCTCTCGACCGCACTCTGGCTGGTCCGCAGCGTTCTTCCCGCCCCAGCAACGCGCCTCGCACATCCAGCGCGGCAGGACGGCGTGCCCGGCGTGCGCGCGATCGCGAACAGCGATCACATGAACGAGGCGAGCGCGATGTTGCGCAGCGCCTACCTCTGGCCGCGCGCTCCGCAGCGCCTCCTCGAAGGCGACTGCTACCCGCTGTCGCAGGCAGGGACCCGCGGCGAGCACATGATCGGTGAAGGACTGGCGGCAGCCATTCCCTACGCGGTGAGCGGCGAGCCCATCCTCGCGTACAACGTTGTCGTCGTCGCGTGGCTGGCCGTCGCGGGCGTCGCGATGTACGCGCTGGTGTTTCACTGGTCGCGCAGCACCGCTGCCGCGCTCGTCGCGGGGCTCGTCTTCCTGCTGCAGCCGATCCGGTCCACCGATCCGCAGCACCTCTTCATCCACGCGGACCACTGGACGCCGCTGGTGCTGCTGTTCCTGCACCGGCTGCTGCGGCACGGCCGCTGGCACGACGTCATCTGGCTGTGCGCCGCGGCCACCCTGCAGCTGCTCGCGAGCGCGTACAACGTGCTCGAGGCAGCGGTCGTGGTCGGCGTTTGCGGGACCGCGATGGCAGCTCATCATCGTCGTAGCCTTCCCCGGCTGCTGCCGAAGCTCGCAACGGCGGCTGCGATCCTCACGGTGGTGGCCGTTCTCACCTTCACGCCCTTCGTGCGCATGCGCGCGACCTGGCCAACGTCGCAGCACTTCTCGCTGCCGCTGCCGCTCGTCCATGTCCTGCCGGGGGGTATCTACTTCCCGGGCTGGATCGCACTCGCGCTGGCGACCGTCGCGTTGCTCGATCGCGTCGTGCGGCGCAGAGGGAGCGAGGATCCACGCCTTCCGATGCTCTGCGCCGGCGTCTTGTGCTTCTGGGCGGCGGCGGCCCCGCTCCCCCTGCCATGGGGCGGACAGGTGCCGTCTCCGGTGTTTGCCCTGATCGCTCTCGGGCCGCTGTCGGTGCTGAAGGACCTGCGCGGCCTCAACTCGATCGCGCAGGGCATGTCGCTCGCGTTCGCCTTCTTGGCCGGCTTCGGGGTCATGGTGCTCGCCCGTCGTGCGCCACCTCGCCTGCGACTCGTCGTGCCCGCGGTCGCGAGCGCTGCCGTGGTCGCGCAGGCGCTGCTTCCCGCGCTGTCACGTCCGACCTTCGGCCTTGCACCGACCGACATGACGGCCGTTGCGCTGCGCCCCGCGCAGCCCGTTCTCGACCTCATGGGCGGGCTTGCCCCCGGGCCGGTGCTCGACCTGCCGTTCGCACAGCCGCAGAGCGTCAGCTCGATGCTCGATCACACCCCCCACTACGCGTTGCTGCGCACCTATCACCAGCGGCGAATCGCGGGCTGCGCGACCTCGCTGCGCAGCCCGCTCGAGACCGACGTCGGCGCCCTCAGTGCGCGCCTCCCGGGGGACCAGCGCGCCGCCGACGCGCTGTACGCGCTCGGCTTCCGTAACGTGGTCGTGCACGAGGAGTTTCTCCCTCCCCGGAAGCGTGCCGAGTGGGAAGCCGCGAGCGAAGCGGTAGGCACGTCGACTCGCCTGCAGCCGCTCGGTCGAGCGGAGGAGCACGCGGCGTTCCGCCTCGACAGCCCGACCCCCGTCGCCGCGTCGTTCGACGCGCTCGGTCCGGGCGGGAACGCCGAGCCCGAGCTGCGCGTCGAGCGCGACAAGGCCGTCGTCCCGTTCGCCATCCGCAACCGCGGTGCGGCGACGTATCGCCATCCCGATCCGGTCGAGCCGACGAACGTGATCGTGCGCTGGCGCGGCGCCGCAGGCGAGAGCTCGTTCGCCACCCGCACCCTCCTCCCGCTCGCGCTCGCGAGCGGGGAGCAGATCCTGCGCGACGTGGAGACTCCGGTTCCCGCATCGCCCGGACGGTATCAGGTGACGCTCGAGCTTCAGGACCCGCCGCGGACCGTGCTCGCGCGGCGCACCGTCGAGTTCGCGGCGAGCGGAGGATGACCACGCGGCGGTGCGCCGCTGGCTCGGCGGGGGACAGCGGCTGACGCCCGGGCGGCCGATCGCACCGCCCGGCTCCCCGCCGGTGCTTGACAGCTGACGATCGATCCGCGAGGGTGCCAGCTCGATGCGGGGGCCATGCTGGGCGAGACGGCCGGCTGCGCATCCCGGTCGAGCCAGGCATGCCGCCGTCACTCCGCCGCCCGCTCGAGCACACGCAGCGAGGGATCCAGTCGCTTTCCCGACTACGACCGTCCCATCTCCTCGTCACCGCCGCCTACCTCGTGACGGCGCTCTGGCTGGTGCGCGTCGTCCTCCCTGCGCCGGCGACGCTTCTTGCGTACCCGTCGCTGTGGGACGAGGCACGCGGCTTTCGCGCACTCGCGAACTCCGATCACATGAACGAGGCAAGCGCCATGCTGCGCAGCGCCTACCTGTGGCCGCGCGCGCCGCAACGCCTCCTCGAGGGCGACTGCTACCCGATGCCGCAGGCCGGGGCGCGCGGCGAGCACATGATGGGCGAAGGGCTCGCGGCTGCGGTGCCGTACGCGCTCACCGGTGAGCCGATCCTCGCGTACAACGTCGTCGTCTTCCTGTGGCTCGCCCTCGCCGGCATCACGATGTACGCGCTGGTGTTCCACTGGTCGGGCAGCAGCAGTGCCGCCTTCGTCGCGGGTCTCGTCTTTCTGCTGCAGCCGGTGCGCTCGACCGATCCACAGCACCCCTTCATCCACGCGGATCACTGGACGCCGCTGGTGCTCCTGTTCCTGCACCGACTGTTCACGCCCGGCCGCTGGCGGGACGTGCTCTGGCTGTGCGTCGCGGCCGCCCTGCAGCTGCTCGCGAGTGCGTACAACGTCCTCGAGGCGGCGATCGTGGTCGGCATCTGCGGGACTGCGATGGCCGTTCACCATCGTCGCACCCTGCCGCGGTTGCTGCCGAAGCTCGTGACGGTGGCGGCCGTCCTCGCCGCGGTGATGGCGTTGGTGTTCACACCGTTCGCGCGCACGCGCGCGATCTGGCCGAGTCCGCCGCACTTCTCCGTACCGTTGCTGCTTACGGAGTTCTTTCCCGGCGGGATCCTCTTTCCCGGCTGGCCCGCGCTCGTGCTGGCAAGCGTCGCGGTGCTCGATCGCGTCTCGCGCCGCAGCGGCAACGAGGACCCGCGCCTTCCGATGCTCTGCGCGGGCCTGCTGTGCTTCTGGGTCTCGGCTCCCCCGTTGCCGCTGCCGTGGGGCGGGCGGGTGCCGTCGCCGATGTTCGCCTTGATGCACCGCGGGGCCCTCCCGTTCCTGACGGGCTTGCGCGGCCTTCACCTGATCTCTCAGGGCCTGCCCCTCGCGTTCGCCTTCCTCGCCGGCTTCGGCGTCGTCGTGCTCACGCGGATCGTGCCTGCTCGCCTGCGGGGCGTGGTTCCGGTGCTCGCGAGTGTCGCTGCGCTCGTGCAGGTACTCTCGCCCGCGCTGTCACGTCCGACCTTCGGCCGCGCAACGGTCGAGATGTCGACCGTTCCACTTCGTCCGCAGCAGCCGGTGCTGGACCTGATCGCCAAGCTCGCCCCCGGGCCGGTGCTCGACGTGCCCTTCGCGAACCCGCTCGGCTGGCCATCGCGACTGGCCCACCTGCCGCACTACGCGCTGCTGCGCACGTACCATCAGCGACGCATCGCAGGATGCGCGACGTCGCTGGGCAGCCCGGCCGAGCCCGACGTCGGCGCTCTCGCTGCTCGCCTTCCGGGCGACCCACGCGCCGCCGATGCGCTCTACGCGCTCGGCTTTCGGAACGTGGTCGTGCACCACGAATTTCTCTTTCCCCGGCAGCGCACGCCGTGGGAAGACGCCGCCAGCGAGGCCGTCGACGACTCGCGCCGCCTGCGCTCGCTGGGTCAGGCGGAGCAGCACGTAGCGTTCGCCCTCGAGAGCCCGACTCCGATCGATGCGTCCTTGACGGCGCTGGCTCCCGGCACGACCATGCAGGCCGAGCTGCCGGTCGAGCCCGGCGAGACCGTCGTCCCGTTCGCGATCCGCAACCGTAGCGTCTCGACCTACCGCCATCCGGATCCGATCGAGCCGACCACGGTGGTCGTGCGGTGGCGCGGTGCCGGGGGTGACAGCTGGTTCGAGACGCGCACCCTGCTGCCGCTCGCGCTCGCGGCCGGCGAGGAGACCCTGCGCGAGGTCGAGACCCCGGTCGTCGCAGCGCCGGGACGCTACGAGGTGACCCTCGAGCTGCCGGACACGCAGCACACCGTCCTCGGGCGCCGCACCGTCGAGGTGCGCGCGGCCGGAGGATGACCATGCGCCGTCGCGCCGTTCAGCTCGACGACAGCAGCCTCTTCGTGCGCGCCAGCATGTCCTGCCAGCGTCGCATCGTCTCCGGTCCCTTCTCCCACGCTTCGTTCGCAAAGTAGAAGATCAGCCGCGCGGCGAGCCCCTGATACTTGTCGACCAGCACGCGCGGCAGATCGTCCCAGGTCGCGGTGACGGCGTAGACGTCGAGCATGTCGTCGGTGATCGTCGCCGCCATGCCCTTCATGTCGCCCTTGCCCTGCAGCTCGTGCAGCTTCTCGGACGTGCCGGGCCAGCCGTGCAGCTCGAACACGTTCGCGTACGTGCGCGTCGAGCCGTAGAAGGCGATCTGGAAGCGCGCGCGCTGCCGCCACTCCTCGCGCTCGGCGTCGCTGTCGCCGACGATGGTGAACACCGGGCAGGCGAGCTGCACGTCGGCGGGGTTGCGTCCCGCCGCCTGCGCACCCGCCGCGACGTTCGGCAGCAGCACCTCGCGCAGGTACTTGATGGAGTGGAACGGGTGCACGTGGATGCCGTCGGCGACCTCGCCCGCGGCGCGGACCATCCACGGGCGCACCGCGGCGAGGTAGATCGGCGGCTCCGGATACGCGATCGGACCGGGCGTCCAGATGCCGAGCAGGCTGAAGTCGTAGAAGCGCCCCTTGAACGACAGCTTCTCCTTGCCGGCGAAGGCGCGGAAGATCGCGCGCAGCGCGAGCACGTACTCGCGCAGGCGCGCGCCCGGATGGTCGTACGTCGCCGAGAAGCGGCGCTCGATGTGCGCCTTGATCTGCGTGCCGAGCCCGAGGGTGAAGCGGCCCTTGGTCGCTTCCGCGAGCTCCCAGGCGATCTGTGCGGTGACCATGGGGCTGCGCGGAAACGCGGTCGCGATGGCCGTGCCGATGTCGAATTCGGGAGCCGCGAGCGCCGTCGCCGCGGCCGTCAGGTACGCGGTACGCCCCGCCTCGGCGAGCTGCAGCCCGTCGAAGCCGGCTGCTGCCAGCGCCCGCGCGCGCTCCTGTGCGCGGTGCAGCTCGAGTCCCGGGCCGAATGCATCCAGCTTCATCGTCGCTCTCCCGTCTGCCGCCCCGGCGTCGCCAGCTTTCCCGCTCGGCCCGGACGCGTGCGCCCTGCATGTCGTGATCACCGCGTGCCCGCAAGCGTCGCGCGCCGCGCAGCTTGTCCGAGCGGGGTTCCGGCCCGTAGACTCCGCCCGGTGAGCACGGCGCCGTCGTCACGCAACGTCTTCGGCGGCTCCGCAGCGTGGTGGTGGCTCGCAGCCCTGCTGACGCTCGCACCCGCCACCGCGGGTGCCACGCTCCCGCCCGCGGACGATACGCCGGCGGGAACCGCGGCCGCGGTCGAGCTCGCGCTGTCGACGCTCGCCACGCTGCCGCCGACGAGCCCCGGTCGGCCGGCGCTCGACGCGGC
>JAIEPK010000022.1 GCA_019749875.1 Candidatus Binatia bacterium
GAGGCGCGCATCACGCCGGGCTTCCGGCTCGCGGCGCGCTGGGTGATCCACACCGTCGGACCGGTCTACAGCCGGCCGGACGAGTCCGCACCGCTGCTGCGCTCCGCGTACCGCTCGTCGCTCGAGCTCGCGAACGCGCATCGCCTCACGAGCATCGCCTTCCCGGCGATCTCGTGCGGCGTGTACGGCTATCCCGCGGACGAGGCGGCGGAGATCTCGATCGAGACCTGCGCGGCGCACGCGGGTGCCCTCGGCGAGATCCGCTTCGTGCTCTTCGGCGAGGCGATGGATCGCACCTGGCGCGACGCCGCCGCGCGCTACCTGCGGAAGTAGGGATTCGCCGGAGCGTCGGCGGCGGCGATCACGGCGCCGACGTCCGGCGCGAGCCGTGCACCCGCATCCAGCGCCGCGTACGTCGCGTCCCGGTTGTTGCGGAAGACGGCCTCCTCGTCGCCCGCGTCCCACGATACCCACACCGCGGCGATGAGCAGCAGGTCGTCGGCGTCTCCGGGCGGTACGATGCCCGCCGCCACCGCGCGCGCCACGCCCGAGGCGACGCCGGCCTGCGCCGCTCCCCACGTCAAGGATTCGTGACGCTCACCGCGCAGCTCCGCCTTGTTGACGAACAGGGTCATCGGCTTGACGGGCAGCCCCGGCTGCAGCACGGCGACGAACGGCAAGTGGCCGGGACGCGGCGTCGCGAGTGCCGTCGCCCACGCGGTCTCGGCCGGGCCGCCTTTGCGGCCGAGCACGGTGTTGACGTGCGCCGCGTCGGCGCCGCTGCCGGCGAAGCCCTCTCCGATCTGCGTGACCTCGGCGAATCCCTTCACGACCTTCCTCCCGCGCGCGGTGGCGCGCCCGTCGGCGTGTACCACCGCGCGCGGCAGGAGACGATGCAGCGGGACGGATCGCTCCGCGGAGGGATTGCGGAGCGACCCGCCCCCATCGAGTGCGGGTGGCCGAGCCGCCCGTCCGCACCCGACGTCGTTGCGGACGCGTCAAGCGCCCGGCTGAGGAACGATGCGTAGATAGGGCCGCTCCGCGCGCCAGCCTTCCGGGAAGCGACGGCGCGCCTCCTCGTCGCTGAGCGACGCGGCGATGATCACGTCGTCGCCGTGGCGCCAGTCTGCCGGTGTGGCGACCGCGTGCTTGGCCGTGAGCTGCAAGGCGTCGATCACGCGCAGCAGCTCGTCGAAGTTGCGTCCCGTGCTGGCAGGATAGGTGAACGTGAGCGCGATGCGGTGGTCGGGCGCGATCACGAAGACGGCACGTACGGTGCTGGTCTCGCTCGCGCCGGGATGGATCGTGTCGTAGAGCCGGGCGACGCGCCGCTGCGAGTCGCCGATCAGGGGGAAGTTCAAGCGCGTGCGCTGCGTCGCGGCGATGTCGGCCTCCCAGCGCTCGTGGTCGGCGACCGAGTCGACGCTGAGGCCGATGACCTTGACGTTACGCCGCGCGAACTCGGGCGCGAGCCTGGCGACTGCACCGAGCTCCGTGGTGCAGACCGGCGTGAAGTCGCGCGGATGTGTGAACAGCACGGCCCACGCGTCACCCTTCCAGTCCCAGAAGCGGATCGGGCCGTGCGTCGTGTCGGCGTCGAAGTCGGGGGCGATGTCGCCCAGTCGGAGTGCCATCTCTCGTTCCTCCTTTCGCCACCACCGGCGGGGAACGACGGGCATCGACGCGCTGCGGACACGAAAAAGCCCACCGACCTCGCGGGTGGTGGGCCATCGTTGCTTCCCCTTGCGGGGGAACCGGCGCTGTCTACGCGACGGCGCGCGGTCGATGATCCGACCACCGCGACCGGCGACAACAGCTGCGCAGAACGTTCACGAGGGTCAAGCTAGAGAGCGCGCCGTGCGCAGTCAAGTACCTCGCGCGACATTTCACGAACGTCGATGCGAAGCGCCCCTCGCCCGCCTCGCTCGACAGCGCGCCCGTGATGCGCGATGGGTGCAGCGGCATGTCGTCGCGCGTGCGTCCGCTGCTGCTCTTCGTCCTCTGCCTCGTGGTGTACGCGAGCAACGGCAAGACGCTGAACATGGGCGATTCGGTACCCGCGCGTCTGATGCCGGTGGCGCTGCTGCTCGACCACACGCCGATGCTCGACCGCTTCGCGGACGCCCTGCACGCCGGCACGCCGCCGGCGTACTACGTGCGCTTCACGCCGTACGGCCTCGCGTCGTTCTACCCGATCGCGACCGGCGTGCTCGCGACCCCGATCGTCGCACCCGCGGTGCTGTGGCTCGAATGGACCGAGCGGCCGGATCCGGCGCGCTGGATCGAGGTCACGCGGCGGCTCGAGAAGGTCGCCGCGGCCGTGCTGACCGCGCTCGCCGTCGTGGTGTTCCACGCACTGTGCCGCGAGCTCGGAGTGGCGTCCGGTCTCGCGCTGGCGCTCACGCTGACCTTCGCGTTCGGCAGCCAGGCCCTCAGCACGTCGTCGCAGGCGCTGTGGCAGCACGGGCCTGGCTGCCTCGCGATCGTCGCTGCGCTGTGGTGTCTCGCGCGTGCGACGCGCCGCGCCGCAGCCGGCGCGGCGACCGCAGGTTGGACCGCCGGGCTGTCGGCGCTGTGCGCGCTCGCGGTCGCGATCCGGCCCAACGACGTGCTGATCGTGGCGCCTCTCGCGCTGGTCGCGCTGCGCCGGCAGCCGCGCGACTGGCTCGCGCTCGCGCTGCCCGCGCTGCTCGGCGCGACCGGACTCATCGCCTACAACCTGCTCGTGTTCGGCACCGTGAGCGGCGGGTACGGCGTCGCGGCGCCGATGACCTACGACTTCGCGCACGCGCTGCCGGGCTTGCTGCTGAGCCCGGGGCGCGGACTCCTGGTCTACTCCCCGTGACCCTGGTGCTCGTGCTGCTGCTCGTGCTCGAGCCGCGCGCATTCGCGACGGATCTCGCTGCAGCACTGCTCGCCGGCATCGTCGCGACGTTGCTGCTGACCGCCGCCTGGCCGAACTGGTGGGGCGGCTACTGCTATGGGCCGCGGCTGCTGACCGAGACGCAGCCGTCGATCCTGCTGCTCGTCGCACTCGGCATCGGCGCGCTCCCGTCGCACGAGCGACGTCGCGCGCTCCTCGGCGTGGTCTGGGCGCTGCTGCCGCTGCAGATCGCGATCCAGGCGATCGGCACGTACGGCCCACGTGGTCGCGTGCCCGCGGCACTCGCCTGGAACGCGTCACCGGTCTCGGTCGACGTGGCCCCGCAGCGCAACTGGGACGTCGCCGACAGCCCGATCGCGCGCGGGCTGCGCGGCTATGATTGACGTGGGGGAAAGTTCTCGATCGTGACCGGCTCGATCGGATCGGCCGGCGTGAAGCCGAGGATGCGGCCGAAGAAGTCGAGCTCGGCCTCGAGCGCGCGCACGATGTTGTCGGCCTTGCGGAAGCCGTGCTGCTCGCCCGGAAACGCGACGTAGGCGACCGGCAGCTTCTTTGCGCGCAGCACGGCGACCATCGCTTCGGCTTGGCTCGGCGGCACGACCTTGTCGTCGAGACCCTGGAAGAAGATCACCGGGCGAGCCAGTCGGTCGGCGTGCTGGAGCGGCGATCGCTCGCGGTAGAGCGCCTTGCCCGCGGGCCACGGCGCGACCAGGGAGTCGGTGTAGCGCGACTCGAACTTGTGCGTGTCGGCGGCGAGGGCCGCGAGGTCGCCGATGCCGTAGTGGCTCGCACCGGCCGCGAACACGTCGTGGAACACCAGCGCGCACAGCGTCGTGTAGCCGCCGGCGCTGCCGCCGCTGATCGTGAGACGCGCCGGATCGGCGAGCCCGCGCTCGGCGAGATGACGCGCGCCCGCGACGCAGTCCGCGACGTCGACCACGCCCCAGGCGCCCTTGAGACGCTCGCGGTAGGCACGCCCGTAGCCCGTGCTGCCGCCGTAGTTGACGTCGAGCACCGCGAAGCCGCGGCTGGTCCAGTACTGGATCGGCAGCTTCAAGACGCCGTCGGTCGCCGCCGTCGGCCCGCCGTGCGAGCGCACGCGCAGCGGCGGCAGCTCGCCGGTCGGCGCTGCGAAGTCGCGGTTCGCGGGCGGATAGTAGAACGCGAACGCGGTGCGTCCACCCGCGGTCGGGAACTCGATCGCCTGCGCCGCCGAGACGTAGCCGGGGTCGACGTCGAGGCTCGCCGAGCGTCGAACGACGTGGTGGGCGCCGCTCGCGACGTCGAGCTCGACGAGCGCCGGCGGCGCGGTCGCCGAGCCGCCCACGAACCAGGCGCGCGGACCACGCACGACGAGCCCCGACACGCCGATGAACGGCAGGTCGTACGGCGTCAAGCTACCGTCGCGGCTGTCGAGCCGGGCGACACGCCACGTGCCGCGCTCGGCGTAGCAGCACACGATCGCGTGCTCGCTCGCGAAGCCGTACGTCGTCATGCCGAACACCCACTGCGGGAGCCCGAACTCGGCCTCGCTCGGGCAGAGGGCTTCGAGGGTCGGTGCTGCTCCGTCGGCGTCGCACACGCGGTACAGGTTCCAGGAGCCGCTCCGGTCCGACACGACGTGCAGCACGCCGCTCGGCGACCACTCGGGCTGGAAGAGCGATTCGCCGCCGCCGCCCGCGATGCAGCGTGCGTCGCGCGGCAGGCCCTGGTCGTCGAGCTTCGCGACCCACAGCTCGGTCTCGTCCCACGGCATGCTCGGATGGCGCCATGCGAGCCATGCGAGCGTGCGGCCGTCGGGGCTGAGCCGCGGCGAGGCGTAGAAGTCGTGGCCGGAGACCAGGGTCGTTCCCGCAGCGCAGCCGGCGAGCGGGATCGAGACCAGGAAGTTCGCCGGCTCGGGCGTCGCCGTGTGGTCCTCGCAGACCGCGATCAGCCGCCCGCGCCGCGCGTCGAGCGTCAAGTCCGCATGCCGGCGGGCCGACGCCGGTGTCAAGTACCTGGGCGCGGCGCCGTCGAGAGCGCACGCGACGACGCGCTGCTCGCGGTCGTCGACGAAGTACACCGCCTCGTCCGCAGCCGTGAACGCGCCGCCGCCGTACTCGTGCACGCGGCTGCGCGCGCTCCAGGGCGGTGGCAGCACGTCGTGCGGCGCGCCGTCGCGCGCGCGCCGCACGAGTGCCGTGCGTCCACCCTCGCCCGGGCGCGACTCGCTCCACAGCAGCTCTTCGCCCGCGAGCGCGATCGTGCCGAGCCCGACCGCGTCGGCGACGATCCAGCGGGCGGTGATCGGCGAGCGCCACGAGCCGTACGGCGCGATCTGCTTCGGCATGGTAGCGACCCTACACCACGATGGCCGTCGCCCGCATCGAGTCGCTCGCGCACGGTCCGCACGGCGTCGCGCGGATCGACGGCAAGGTCCACTTCGTGCGTGGTGCGGCCCCCGGCGACGAGGTCGAGGTCGCGGTCGAGGAGGACCACCGGAGCTTCGCGTATGCGCGCGTCACCGCGCTGCGCGCGCCGGGTCCGGTGCGGCGCGAGCCGCCGTGCCCGTATCTGCCTCGCTGCGGCGGCTGTCCGTGGCAGCACGTGACGTACGCCGCGCAGGCGGCGGCCAAGGAGGACGCGGTACGTGATCTGCTCGCGCGTGTCGGCGGCCTGGACCCGTCGGTGGTGCGGCCGATCGTGCCCGCGGCGAGCGAGTACCACTACCGCCGGCGGCTCAGCCTGCGCGTCGCGGATCGGGCGGTCGGCTTCCTCGCCGCGGCGTCGCACGACCTGGTGCCGGTCGGCGCGTGCCTGCTCGGCAGCGAGCGCCTCGACCGTGCGATCGCGCTCGCGCAGCAGCTCGTGCAGTCGCTCGCGACGTCGATCAACCGCGTCGAGGTCGTCGCGACGGGCGACGGCGACCGGATCGCGCTCGTCGCGCAGGCCGACGGTGTGATGGCTCCGGCCGACGCCGAGGTCGGCGAGGCGCTGCTGCGTCGCACGCCGCGCATCGCTGCCGTGGTGCTGCGCGGCAAGGGCTTCCGCCGCGTGTGGGGCGACGACCGCGTGCGCGTGCCGCTGGTCGACGGCGACGAGATGTGGCTCCGTGCGGGCGACTTCAGCCAGGTGAGCGATCACGGCAACGCGGCGCTGATCCGGCTGGTCCTCGAGCACGCGGCGGCCGCGAAGCACCAGCGCGTCGCCGACCTCTACGCCGGGGCAGGAAATCTGAGCTTGCCGCTCGCGCGCCGCGCCGGCGCCGTGATCGCGGTCGAGCGCACGGCGACCGCGGTGGAGGCGGCACGCGAGAACGCGCAGCGTCTCGGCATCACCAACCTCGAGCTCGCGAACGGACCGACCGAGACCGTGCTGCGCGGCTGGGCGAAGCGCGGGCTGCGCATCGACACGGTCGTGCTCGACCCGCCGCGCAGCGGTGCCGCCGAGGCGACGTCGTCGCTGCTCGCGCTCGCGCCGGCGCGGATCGTGTACGTGTCCTGCAACCCGGCGACGCTGGCGCGGGACCTCAAGTCGCTCGGGCGCGGCTACCGCACCGCGCTGGTGCAGCCGATCGACCTCTTCCCGCAGACCTACCACGTCGAGGCGGTCGCGCTGCTCACGCGGCGCGACGCCTCTGCTTGACGCTCAGGCGCGACCGCCGCGCAGCACCTGCCCGGCGAGCTTCCCGGTCGGCTTGCCGTCCGCGACCGCGCGCTTGCCGTTCACCAGCACCAGCGGGATGCCGTCCGCGCGCTGCAGGAGGCGCTTCTGTCCACCGGGCAGGTCGGCCACGACCTCGGTCGGGCGCATGCGGATCGTCTTCGGATCGAACAGCACGACGTCGGCGGCCTTGCCCCTGGCGAGCGTGCCGCGGTCGTGCAGGCCGTAGACCTCGGCGGGCCGGCTGGTGATCAGACGCACCGCCTCCTCGAGTCCGAGCAGCCCGCGCTCGCGCACCCAGTGGCCGAGCAGGTAGCTGGTGAAGCCCTGGTCGCAGAGCGTGTCGACGTGCGCGCCCGCATCGGACAGCGCGAGCACGGTTCCCTCCGAGCGGATCAGCGCGCCGACCTTCTCCTCGTCCGCGTTCAGGATCTCGACGCCCCACTGTCCGGCGAGGTCGTCGGCGAGGGACACGTCGAGAAACGCGTCGACCGGGTGCAGGCCCGTCTGCTGCGCCATGTCGGCGACGCTGACGTCGATCCAGCGCGCGTTCTCGGGCTTCGCCGGCACGCGCAGGAACATGCGCTCCCAGCTCGGCGTGAGCAGCGCCTTCATGTTCGCGTCGAAACCGCGCAGCTTGGCGCGGAAGTCCTCGCTCGCGAACATCGCGCGCCGCTTCTCGAGCGGCTCGTGCATGATCGGCTTCCAGAAGCCGTTGTTCTCGAGGCCGAAGGCGGGCTTGGCGAAGTCGAAGCGCAGCTCGAGCGGGCGACACCCGACCTGCGGCACGACGCTCGCGCCCTCGGCCGCGCGCTCGCGCGACGCGGCGAGGATGCGCTGCGCCGCGCCCGGGAAGAACGGCGACTCGTGCAGCGGCGCGTAGGTCACCGTCTTGCCGGCGATCTTCGCGAGCCGCGTGAAGACGTCGAGCTCGGCGAGCTTGTCGTCGGGGCCGCCGAGCAGGCTCTGCGGCGCGAGCTCGATGAGGCCGTGCTCGAACTCGCGGAGCACGGCGGCCATCGCGTCGAGCTCGGCGGCGTCGGACGAGCGCGTCGGCGCCGGCGTGCCGTCGCCGAAGAAGTGCGTCGGCGACAGCGACGTCGACCAGCCGACCGCACCCGCGCGCATCGCGTCGCGGACGACGTCCTGCATGCGCGCGATCTCGTCCGGCGTCGCGGCGCGCTCGACCGCGGCCTTGCCCATGACCCGGAAGCGCACCGCCGACATGCCGACGAAGGCCGCGACGTTCGGCCCGATGCCCTGCCGCTCGAGCGCCGTCAAGTACTCCGGAAACTCCTGCCAGCTCCACTTGATGCCGGCGCGCAGCGTCTCGATCGGCATGCCCTCGACGTAGAGCAGCAGCTCCATGACGGTCTCGCGATGCTCGGGCAGGCAGGGTGCGATCGTGAAGCCGCAGTTGCCCATGACGACGCTGGTCACGCCGTGCCACGACGACGGGCTCGCGGTCGGGTCCCAGAACAGCTGGCAGTCGTAGTGCGTGTGCACGTCGATGAAGCCGGGTGCGGCGACCAGACCGCCGGCGTCGATCTCCTCCGTCGCGCTCTTCGCGCCCGGTGCGATCGCGCCCGGGGCGGTGACGGCGTCGATGCGGCCGCTGGTGATCGCCACGTCGCCGGTGCGTGCGGGCGCGCCGGTGCCGTCGACGACGGTTGCATTGCGGATGATCAGATCGTGCACGGGGAGTCCTCCTGGCCGGCGGTCGCGTGGCCGCGGTGCCGCGAGCATCCCTGGCGGCGGGCGCGCAGGCAAGTCCGCCGACGACCGAGCGTCCGACACGGGCGCTGCCGCCGACGAGATCAGAGGTCGGCGAGCGCGCGGGCGAGCGCCTCGGGCGAGTACGCCGCCGCCACGCGCGCTCGACCGGCCATGCCGAGCCGCGTCGCGAGGTCGCCGTCGCGCAGCAGCGTCGCGAGGTGGCCGGCGATCGTCGCGGCGTCGTCGCCGATCAGCAGGTGACGCCCTCCCTGGAGCTCGAGCCCCTCGGCGCCCAGCGTCGTCGAGACCACCGGCCGTGCGTGCGCCAGCGCCTCGAGAACCTTGATGCGCGTGCCGCCGCCGGCGCGCAGCGGCACCACGACGGCTCGCGCCCTGGCGAGATGCGGCGTCACGTCCGGCACGGTGTCGTGTGCGATCACCCGCGCGTCGTGCACGCCGAGCTCGGCCAGCAGGGAGTGTCCGCCCGTGCCGACCAGGTGCAGCTCCCACGATGGCGCATCGTGACGCGCGAGCGCCGGAACGATCTCGCGCACCAGCCATGCCACGGCGTCGCGGTTCGGCGCGTAGTCGAGCCCGCCGACGAACAGGATGCGGTGCGGCGACGCGCTCGGCAGCGGCGGCGCGATCGCCGGCGCACGCACGACGTTCGGTGCGACGAGGATCCGCGCGCCGCCGGCGCGCTCGAGCCGCGCACGATCCTGCTCCGAGGCGACCAGCAGAACGTCCGCCCTTGCGCGCCACCGCGCGAGCACGAGGTCCGACAGCACGGCGTCGGCCTCGAACGCACGGCGCACTGCCGGAGCGGTCGCGGGCAGGAGTGCGATCCGTCGTTGCTTGTCGCCCTCGAGATCGTCGAGGTCGATGCTGAGGCGCGCGCCGACGAGAAACGGGGCGGCGAACGGTGCGGTGCAGAGACGGAACGCGTGCACGCGACGGAAGCGACGCCCGGCGAGCCGTCTGCTGCCGATCGTCGCCGGGATGCCGATGCTCTCGAGCGGCCACGGTGCCACCCGTGCCGCCGCCCGCGCCGCGAGCCGGCGGTACCACGCTTGCGCGAGCAGCCTGCGATGCACGGCATAGGCCGCCGGGGGCGGTGCCACCACGACCTCTGCGATGCGTGACGTCTCGGCGGGGACGTCGTGCGCGCCGCGCGGATCCCACAGCGGTACGACGAGGCACGTCACGGCGTGCAGCGCGGCCAGCGCCTCGAGCACCGCGTGTGCGCGCATGCGGACGCCCTTGCCGGTCGGCCCCGGCATGACGGGCGTGATGTAGAGCAGGTCGTCCAGCGAGCAGGCCTCCGTGCGGCCCGCTCGCCTTCGCCTATCGCGCTGCGGGCTTCAACCCCGGCGTCGGCGCCGATCCGCTCGGCGACCGTCGGTGGGCTTGAAGATCTCCCACAGCGCGAAGCCCACGACCGAGCCGATGAGGAAGGCGACGAGCTCCTGCGGCGGAAGGCCGGTCATGGCTTTCTCGTCAGCACGTGGACGTACACCGTGGCCCCGGTGCCGTCCTGCTCGACCCGTTGCGCGTCGAGCGTCGCGAGGCGGCTGGTCGCTGCCCAGCCCTTGAAGTCCTCGACCGAGCCGCCGTCGGTCGCGTGCACCTCGAGAACGTCGCCCGCGGCCAGCTTGTCCAGTGCTTGCTTTGCCTTGACGATCGGCACCGGGCACTTCGTGCCGCGGACGTCCAGGATGCTCGTGCTCATCGCGTCTCCGGTGCGGCAGCGGCGCCGGGCCGTGCCGCACACTGGTTGGGGCCGAGCTCCCACTCGTCGGCGAGCTCGGGCGGAATGGGCTCGGGATCGCGGTTGCGTACGACGATCTGCGCGTACGCCTCCGGTGCGGGTCCGACCAGCGCGGCAATGGCACGCGCGAAGGTGTCGGCGGATGGGAGCGTCAGCTCGGGTAGGCCGCGTACCTCGCCGAGGCTGGTCGCGATCACGTCGTGGGCGCCGACGTCCGGTGGTGCTGCGGTATGCGCCGGCAGCACGACCGTCTCATCCGGCAGCCACGCGAGCCGCTGTGTGATCGTCCGGTACAGATCGCGGCCCCATTCGAGCGCGTGCGCTCCGAGGTCGGGGCGTCCGACGCCGTCCACGAGCAAGGTGTCGCCGCTGAGGAGCCAGCGGCCCGCCACCAGCACCGCATGTCCCTCCGGCGTATGGCCGGGCGTGGCGATCATGCGCAGCTCGAGCGGCGGCGCGTCGTCGCGACGCAGCCAGAAGCTGCCGCCGGCCGGAAGGGCCGCCACCGCCCCGCCGATCGGCCAGCCGTCCGCGACGCCGACGAAGTACGCGGCACGGTTGCGCGCAGCGAGCGTCGCACCCCCGCTCACGTGATCGGCGTGCACGTGGGTGTCGATGACCAGCTCGATCCGCGCGTTGCGCGCGGCGACGAACGCTTCGTAGCGCTCGACGTGGCGCGACGGATCCACCACCACCGCGGCCCCGCCGCTGACGACGACGTAGGACAGGCAGCCGCGAGCGACGCGCTGCACCTGCCAGATCTCGAAGCGACGCTCGGCCACCGGCGTCGGAACACGGACGGGCGACAGATGCGCGCCGTAGGCGGCCATGCCGCCGACGAGATTGCGCGCGACGATGCCGTGCTCGCGCAGCAGCGCGCTGACCAGCGCCGACGAGCCGCCGTGCGCGCACACGGTCACGAGCGGCACGCCGCGCGGCAGTCGTGGCACGATCGCGTCGGCTTCCTCGAGGAAGCGGAAGTACGGCACGTTCAGCGCGTCGGGCTCGCGCCGTCCGCCGATTCGCCACGCCGCGAAGTCGCGCTCGTTGCGCACGTCGAGCAGCAGCAGGCGCTCGCCCGCGTCGATCGCGGCGAGCAGCTCCGTGACGTCGATGCCGTCGTCGGACACGCGCGACGCTCGACCGTTGCTCAGATGAACAGCGACACGCGCGATCGCGTCGCCGACGCGAGGAACGATGCCACCCCGCCGTAGGTCAAGCCGTCGAGAAGCTCCTCGCGTTGCACGCCCATCGCGTCCATCGACATCGTGCAGGCCATGAGGTTGACGCCGAGCTCGCGCGCCATCGCCATCAGCTCCTCGAGCGACGCGATGCCCTGCTCGGCCATCATCGTGCGCAGCATGACGGCACCCATGCCGAAGAAGTTGAACTTCGACGTGCCGAGCCCCTCCGAGCTGCCCGGCGTCATGAGCTGCATCATCTTCTGCTTGAAGCCCTTCTGCGTGGCCGTCGCCGTCTTGCTCTTGACGGCGGACAGGCCCCAGAAGGTGAAGAACACGGTGGTCTCGAGACCGGCTGCCGCGGCTCCGGTCGCGATCACGAACGCGGCGAGCACGCGGTCGAGCTCGCCGCTGAAGACCACGATCGACGCGCGGTCCTCCGGCGTGCGCTCGCGGAGGTCCGCGCGCGCACGCTCGGTCTCGGAGCGGAAGCCGGCGAGCTGGCGCGCGACCTCGCGGGCGACGAGCTCCGCGAGCTCGCCCGGCGGCGGGAGGGCCGTCGCCGGCGGACCATCCGCGGCTTCCGATGGGGCTCCGAGAATCGCGTTCATGCACGGCCTCGCTTCTCGACGAGGATGCGCTTGACGGAGCGCACCAGAGCGTCGACGTCGTGGTGATCGTTGTAGAGGGCGAGGGACGGGCGCACCGTGCTGGTGACGCCGAAGCGATCCATCGTGGGCTGCGCGCAGTGGTGTCCGGCGCGTACGGCGATCCCGTCCTGGTCAAGCATCTTGCCGAACTCTTCGGCCGGAATGCCGTCGGCGATGAACGAGACCACGCCGGCCTTGTTCGGTGCTGTCCCGATCAGCCGGATGCCGGAAATCCGTGATAGTTCATGGGTCGCGTAGGCGAGCAGGTCGTGCTCGTGGCGCGCGACGTTGTCCATGCCGAGGCGTGTCAGATAGTCGACCGCCGCGCCGAGGCCGACCGCGTCGGCGAGCGTCGCGGTGCCGGCCTCGAAGCGCATCGGCGCGTCGGCGAAGGTGCTGCGCTCGAACGTGACGCGCTCGATCATGTTGCCGCCGCCCTGCCACGGCTCCATCTCGTCGAGGATCGCCTTGCGTCCGTAGACCACGCCGACCCCCGTCGGCGCGAACAGCTTGTGTCCCGACAGCACGTAGAAGTCGGCGCCGATCTCCTGCACGTCGACCGGGAAGTGCGACACCGCCTGCGCGCCGTCGATCAGCACCGTCGCGCCGTGCCGGTGCGCCGCTGCGGTGATCTCGCGTACCGGCAGGATCGTCCCCAGCGCGTTCGACACGTGCGTGACCGCGACCAGCTTGGTGCGCGGCCCGAGCAGCTTGCCGTAGTCGCTGAGCAGGACCTCGCCGCGATCGGTCACCGGGATGACGCGCAGCTTCGCCCCGGTCTGCTGCGCGAGGAACTGCCAGGGCACGATGTTCGAGTGGTGCTCCAGCGTCGAGAGGATGATCTCGTCGCCTTCGACGAGGTTCTTCCGCCCCCACGCGTTCGCGACCAGGTTGACGCCCTCGGTCGTGCCGCGCACGAACACGATCTCCGCGGGCGACGACGCGTGCAGGAAGCGCGCGACTTTCTCGCGCGCCGCCTCGTACGCGTCGGTCGAGCGTGCCGCGAGCGTGTGCGCCGCACGGTGCACGTTCGAGTACTCGTGCTCGTAGTAGTAGCGCATGCGGTCGAGGACCGCGGTCGGCTTGTGCGTCGTCGCCGCGTTGTCGAGCCACACCAGACGCTTGCCGTGCACGCGCTCTTCCAGGATCGGGAAGTCGCGGCGGATCTCCGCGATGTCGAACGGACGCCGCGAGATCGAGCTGCCGAGCGGCGGCGGCGTCTCCGCGACCGGCGCGTACAGCGAGCGCACCTCGGGCGTCGGCTCGGCGACGGCGGCGGTCGGCTGCGCGGGCAGGGCCGTCACGGTCGACGGCGTCAAGAAATAGAAGTCGGGCGTCACGGGAGCCGGCAGCGCCCCCGGAGCGGGTACGCTCGCCGGTGTCGGGTCGAAGTCGTGCAGCCGCGGCAGCGCGCCGTGCACGTCGCTCGACGGCACCGCGAACGGCTCGCCGAACGCATCCGGCGTCGCGGTCGTCGCC
>JAIEPK010000547.1 GCA_019749875.1 Candidatus Binatia bacterium
CGCGCGCCCCGATGGCGCGCCGTGCCGCGCTCAGCAGGCCGACGCGGCGCGGAGTGCGCCGTCCCGCCCGCGCTGCCGCCAGCGCAGACTTCCCCACACGATCAGCCCCGCCGTGCACTTGCTCGTGACCCCGATCGCGAACAGCTGCCAGGTGAAGAGGTCGGCGAGGACCAGGAACACCGCGCTGTCGATCGGCGCGCTCGCGCATGTCGACAGCAGCACGCGATCGGCGAACGGCCGGTGCGTGAAGGTGTAGACCAGCCAGTCCATGGTCTCGCTGACGGCGAACGCCGTGGCGCTCGCGAGGGCGACGGCGGGATCGCCGAGCACGTACGACAGCACCGCCGCGACGCCCATCAGCAGCAGGCACGCGTGGCCCCAGACGCGCTGCGCATAGTCGCGCAGCACGAGCACGCTGCCGACCAGCAGCGACCAGAACCAGTCGTCCTCGGGATGGATGCTGAAGCCGACGTTCAGCGCGACGACGATGGTCACGTACGGGATCGCGGTACGCGCACGCGCGGCCCACGTCGGCGCGCCCGGTCCGAGCACGCCATGGGCGTCGCGCATCGTCGGCAGGCCGCGATCGCTCATCCGCACGGACATCGGCCGCTCGCCGCGCGCAGTTGAGCGATCCCGGGCCGCTCGCGCCGTCTCCCCGTGCAGAGAACGGACGCCGTCAGGCAGTGGGCTTGGCGCCGCGCGCCGCCTTGATCGTCGTGAACACCGCACCGTCCCGGCCGATCTCGTGCACCACCGGAGCGGCGGGAAAAGTCCTGTTCATGCCGTGACGGTAGGTCGCGATGAAGTAGTCGATGCCATCGGGGAGCCGATCTTCGGTCGTCGGGCCAGTGAGCCGCACGAGGTCGACGTCCGGACCGGCGTACGCCTCGGCGGCGGTGAACGACAGCTCGTTCGCCGCGACCAGCACGCGCAGCGGCCGGTGGTCCGGGCGCGCGCGCGCGGGATCCTGGATCCAGCGCATCGCCTCGCGATAGCTCGCCACCCAGTAGTCGGTCTCGTAGCGGCCGCTCGCGCCGGCGAGCCCGCCCACCAGCTCGTTGAAGTACGTGTACTGGTACGGGTGCAGGCGAACGAGGGCGGGCACCGGCCAGAGCAGCGCGACGACGACCGCCAACGTCGCGAGGACCCGCGTCGTGCTCGCGCGCGGCGCGGTGGCGATCGTGAGCGCACCGAGGCCGGCGAAGAGCGCGAGCGCCGGCAGGATGAACAGGAAGTGGCGCAGTCCGTCGTAAACGTTCGGCCGGACGACCGCCGCCGCAGCGATCGGCACGAGCCACCACAGCTCGAGCAGCAGCAGCACCCGCGCCGCAGCGCTGCCCGGCGCGCGCCACTGCCGTCGCAGCGCCACACAGAGCCCGGCCACGGCGAGGGTGAGGAGCGGCAGCGGCGTGGTGATGAGCAGGAACTCCGCGACGTAGCGCGCCGGCAGCTGGTTGCTCGGGACGACGCCGCCCTCGAACAGCACCGGATAAACCTTCGCGAGCGAGGCGGCTCGCGCCATGGCCGCGATCGGGTGACTCAGCGGTGCCACGTGCGCCCACGGCCAGAACGCGATCATCACCAGCCAGGCGACCGCCAGCGCTGCGACACCTTTCGCCAGCGCATCGACGCCGCGGCGCGCGGCGGCAGCGAGCGACGCCACAGGGCCGCCCGACAGCACGAGGCTCACGAGCAGCATCGCCACGAGGAGAGGCAGGCCGCCCGGCCGCAACGCGGCGGCGCCACCGATCGCGAGCCCCGCGCGCACGACGGTTCGCACAGGACGCCCCGGCGACGTGACGACCGTCGCGAGCGCCGCCATCGCGAGCGTGAACGCGGCGGCGAACGGCACGTCCTTCGAGTTCGCGAACAGGTCGCCCCAGTAGCGCGGCATCGTCAGCAGCGCGACCGCTGCCACCGGACCGACCCGGGGCATCCGCGCGGCGCGTGCGCAGATGATCAAGCCAGGAACGGCGAGCAGCCCGACCAGCGCCGTCAGCAGGTGGCGCAGCTCCCACTTCGCGTCGGGGAACGGTGCCGTGATCAGCGCGGCTGCCGCCTCGAACGGCGGCCCGTAGATGCGCAGGCTCAGGAACTGGTCGGCGCGGTGGTCACGCAATCCCGAGCGGAAGTAGTCGACGACGAGCTCACCGTAGCGCGCCTGGACGCCCTCGTCCCAGGTCACGCCGTAGTCGCGGAAGGTCGCGGCGACCACCAGCAGGGCGAGCACCGCGACCAGGGCACCGGCAAGCGCGGCGCGCCGGTCGCGTCCCTCCGCGCCCGGCGCTCGTGGTAGCGCCGTCAGAGGATGTGCGTCGCGACGATCTCCCGGTTCCACGTCGCGTCACCGAACGTCACCTCGGAGCTCTTGGCACGCTTGAAGAAGATGTGCATGTCGTGCTCCCACGTGAAGCCGATGCCGCCGTGGATCTGGATGCCCTCGCCCGCGACCACGCGGTACGCGTCGGAGCAGTAGGCCTTCGCCATCGCCGCCGCGAGCGGCGCTTCGGGCACGTCGTTCGCGACCGCCCATGCGGCGTAGTAGGTCGCCGACTTCGAGCTCTCGACCTGCACCATCATGTTGGCGCACTTGTGCTGGATCGCCTGGAACGAGCCGATCGGCTTGCCGAACTGCTCGCGGACCTTCGCGTACGCGACCGACATGTCGAGCACCTGCTGCGCGCCGCCGCAGGCCTCGGCGCACAGCGCGACCTTGCCGCGGTCGGACAGGCGCTCGATGGTCTTCCAGCCCTCGCCCTCGTTCCCGAGCAACGCGTCCTTGCCGACCTTGACGCCCGTCAAGACGACCTCCGCGAGCTTGCGCGTCTGGTCCATGGTCTTGAGCGGCGTGCGCTTGACGCCGGCCGCGCCGGCGTCGACGCAGAACAGGGACACGCCGTCCTTGCCGGAGCTGCCCGGCTTGCGCGCTGCGACGATGATCAGCTCCGCGATGTGGCCGTCGGGCACGAACAGCTTGGTGCCGTCGAGGCGGTAGCCGCCGCCGTCGGCGGTCGCGGTCGTGGCGATGCCGTCGGCATCCCAGCGTCCCGACGGCTCGAGCACCGCGACGGTCGCGATCAGGTCGCCGGTCGCGATGCGCGGCAGGTACTTCTTCTTCTGATCGTCGCTGCCGGCGTCGAGCAGGGTCACCGCGGCGTAGACCGCGGTCGACAGGAAGGGACCCGGCAGGACGGCGCGGCCCATCTCCTCCAGCACCACGACGAGGTCGACGAAGTTCAGCCCGGCGCCGCCGTACTCCTCGGGCAGGATCAGGCCCTGCCAGCCGAGCTCGGCCATCTTCTTCCACAGCTCGGGCGAGTGCCCCGACTCGTCGTCCATCATCTTGCGGACGAGCGTCATCGGACATTCCTTGGCGAGGAAATCCTTCGCCGACTGACGGAGCAGCTCCTGATCCTCGCTGAAGCCGAAGTCCATTCTCTTGATCCCTGCCCTTTCGCCTGAGCCGTCGTGGGTGGCGGCGGAACGTGAACCCGACCGGCCTACTATGCTGAAAGCGCGCGAGTCAACGACGCGTCGCGGCCGTCGCGGCCGCATTCAACCCATCAGCAGATCGACGTAGTACTGCAGGTTGAGGCCCACCGAGACGACGCGACCGTCGTGCTCCTCGAGCGCGTAGACGGCCGTGCCGGCGGGGGTGCGGGCACCGAGCACCAGGGTCAGCTTGCCACCGTCCGCGCTCTGCGCGTCGATGCGCACGGTCGGCGCGGCGAAGCCGAACGCGGGGTCCCGCGCATCGTCCGAGATGCGCTCGCCGTGCCCGCTGTCGACCAGCTGCTCGACGAACGCCGACACGAGCCCGAACGGGATCACGCGATCGGTCGGCTGCACGACCTTCCAGCGTCCGTCGGCCTGCTCGAGGATCACGGTGCGATCGCCGCGCCGCACCTCGATGCGCGTGAGCTTCGCCGGATCGAGCTCGTAGGCGCGCTGCGGCTCGGCCACCGGTGCGCGCTCGGCCAGCGCGGAAGGTACAGCGGAGGCCGCCGGCGCGGGCGCCTCGGCGCTGCCGTCCACGATCGGCGGCGGTGGCGCCGGCGCCGTGATGCGGAGGACGACCAGCAGCAGACCGGCGACGACCCAGCAGCCGAGTGCCTGCAGCCAGGTCATCGCCCCCACCTCCGGCGGAGGTAGAGCAGGCACGCGATCAGCAAGCTCGTGCCGGGCACGATGCCCACACCGAGCAGCAGCGCCGTGCTCGCCTGGCCGGCACTCAGCAGCAGCT
Organism: Candidatus Binatia bacterium; assembly: GCA_019749875.1. Classification (GTDB taxonomy): domain Bacteria; phylum Desulfobacterota; class Binatia; order UBA12015; family UBA12015; genus VGTK01. Next base: position 4,247 of record JAIEPK010000547.1, read on the forward strand.
GCTTGGTGCCGATCGCCTTGCGCTCGGGGCGGAGCGCGATGAGATCCTCTTCGCCGACCAGCCAGGCGAGAGACGCCTGCAGCATCTGCCGGTTGGCGACGAAGTCGACGAAGCGGTTGGTCGCGAGATCCACGTCGCCGATCACCACGAGGCGCCCGCCCTTGCGCGCGGCCCCGACCGGGGGCAGCTCTCGCGCGGCCGCGACGACCAGCGGTCCGTGGACGTCGCGTCCCTCGTCGAAGTCGGCGAGGCCTTCCTCGGCGCCGTCGATCGCGCGCGTCGCCCAGCTGTCGCTGCCGCTCTCGAGCAGCGGCTGTGCGTCGGCGCCGAGCTCGAGCGCGCGCGCGGCCGACAGCAGCACGCCCGCCTCGAGCCCGCTCGTGACCAGCGCGGACGACGGCAGCAGCTCGCGGCCGCTCGCCCACGAGGCCGGCGCGCGCGCCTCGATCGACACGCCCTCGCCGCCGTACAGCCGGTTCTCGGGATCGAGCACGACGTTCGCTCCGGGCGTGATGCCGCGCTCGCCGAGCCAGGCCGCGAGCTCCGGCGCTTGACGCGGGTCGAGCAGCACCAGCAGCGCACCGCCACGGTCGAGGAACGCCGCGAGCCGGTCGAGCTCGGCGTCGCTCCACGGCGTCGCACCACCGGCGATCACCAGCACGTCGACGTCGTCCGCCACCGCGGACGCGAAGCTCACGTCGCGCAGCTCGAAGCCGTCGTCGCGCAGCCCGCGCGTCAGGGTCGAGAGTCCGCGCGCGCGGTCCTCGTCGCGCCACGCGGCCTCGCCATGCCCCTCCGCGAAGCCGATCACCTTCGGCTTGGTGCGCCCGAGATCCATCAGCGCGCCGACGATCAGATCCTCGCGCGGCTCGCTCACGCGCCGGTGGCGCTCCGCGGTCGCCACCACGACCGCGCCGTACGCGTCGACCCCGTAGCGGCGCGCCAGCGCGGGATTGCGGTTCACGTCGACGAGGCGCTGGCGCACGCGCGGCGACGCCTCCGCGATGCGCTCGAGCAGATCCGACGTCGCTTCGTTGCGCGGATCGCCCGAGCGCACGAAGGCCAGAATCTCCACGTCGCGTCCGAGGCCGTCGAGGATGCGGCGCGCGTGCGGCGACAGCGTGAAGCGCTGCTGCGGCGACAGATCGAAGCGCGCGTTCCCCCGCTCGGCGAGCGCATCGACGCAGCCGAGCGCGACCGCGAGCCCCGCGAGCCCGACCAGCGTCGGCGCGAGCCGGGACGTGGGCCAGGCACGCGAGCCCAGCGACGCGAGCGTCGCCGCACCGGCGAACGCGATCAGGCAGGCGAAGTAGACCAGATCCTTGGTCTCGATCACGCCGCGCGTGAAGCCCTCGAAGTGGTTGAAGATCGACAGCTTCGACACCCAGCCGAGCGACTCGGCGCCCGGCGCGGACTCGTTCCACGACAAGATCCACAGCAGCAGCAGCGTACCGACGGTCGACATCGCGGCCACGACCTGGTTGTCGGTGAGCGTCGACAGCAGCGTCCCCACCGCGACGAACGACGCGGCGAGCAGCACGAGCCCGAGATAGCCCGCGAGGACCGGCGCGAGCGCGAACGGCTGCAGCGCGTGCAGGTACCAGAGCGTCACCGTCGTCGCGCCCAGCAGCGCGATCGCCGCGAGCGTGCAGGCAACGAGCTTCGCCAGCAGGATCTCGACGTCGAGCAGCGGGTAGGTGAACAGCAGCTCGATCGTGCCGAGCTTCTTCTCCTCCGCGAAGAGCCGCATCGTCAGCAGCGGCACCGTCAAGAGCAGGACCAGGCGCAGGTCGACGAACAGCAGCTGGAAGAAGTTCGCGAAGATGTTCTCGCCGAAGCCGAACGTGATGAAGTAGCCGAGGTCGGTGTAGAAGTAGTAGCCCGCGAGCAGCAGGAACACCGTGCCGACCAGGTACAGCAGCGGCTGCGCGAAGATCGCGTGCAGCTCCTTGCGGAGCAGCGCGCCCACGCGGCGCGGCGACGGCGCGTGACGCTTCATTCGCTCGGCCTGGCGAGCAGATCCACGAACAGGTCCTCGAGCGTGCGACTGCGCGGGCCGAGCTCGAGCACCGGCAGGCCGGCGGCGACGCAGGCCTGCGCGAGCGCCGTGGTCACGCGCTCGGTCTCCGCGTCGCTCGCGCCCTCCTCCCCGCCGGCGAGGCGCAGGTGCAGCACGACGCTGCCGTCCGCACCGTCGTCGGTCGCGAGCAGCGTCACGCCCGGCTGGATCGCGGCGAGCAGGGCCGAGCGCTGCTCGGTCGTCGCGCGCGTGCGCAGCACCAGCTCGCCCGCGGCGCGCACCTGGCGGCGGAGCGCGTCGATGCGCTCGGCGAGCACGAGGCGCCCGAGGTGCAGCATGAGCACGCGGTCGCAGACGCTCGACACGTCGGCGAGCACGTGGCTCGACAGCACCACCGTGGTCCGCCCGCCGAGCGCCGACACCAGCGCGCGCACCTCGAGCACCTGCGCCGGATCGAGGCCGGCGGTGGGCTCGTCGAGCACCAGCACCTGCGGGCGACCGATCAGCGCTTGCGCGATGCCGACCCGCTGGCGGTAGCCCTTGGAGAGCGTAGCGATGCGCCGTCCGGCGACGTGCGCCAGTCCGCACTCCTCGAGCACGGCCGCGACGCGCTCGCGGCGCAGGGAAGCCTCGCCGAGCTTGACGTCGGCGGCGAAGCGCAGGAAGTGCCGTACCGTGACGTCCGGGTAGAGCGGCGCGTGCTCGGGCAGGTAGCCGACGCGACGCCGCACCTCGAACGGATCGTCGCCGAGGCGGACGCCGGCGACGGTGGCGGTGCCCGCATCGGCCGGAAAGAAGCCCGTCAAGATGCGCAGCAGCGTCGTCTTGCCGGAGCCGTTCGGCCCGAGCAGACCGACGATCTCACCCGCGGCGACGCGGAACGAAACGGCGTCGAGCGCACGGATCGGTCCGTACGACTTCGAGAGCGCGTCGACGTCGATCATGCGTCGCACACGTTTCCGCCGCAGCACGCACGGGCGCGCGCTGCGGCGGAAGCGTGGAGAAAGCGGTCGACGGTGACGCTCAGCTCACCGCGCCCTGCGGCGCGACGGCCGGCGCGGCCTGGGCCTTGGGCCCTTCCTTGAGGATGAAGTTCGGCTTGAAGATGACGAACAGCACCGGCATCAGCGTGACCGACGCGATGAAGCTGACCGCCATCCACAGCGCGAGCAGCAGACCCATCTCGGCATCGAAGCGGATGTTCGAGAACCACCACACGAGCGTTCCCAGCACCATCGTGACCGCCGTGAACGTCACCGACTTGCCCGAGGTGCTGAGCGCCTCGCGCACCGACACGTCGAGGTCGCCGCGAATCTGGAACTCCTCGATGATGCGGCTCACGATGTAGAGGCCGTAGTCGATGCCGAAGCCGAGGCCGACGGTGACGACCGGCAAGGTCGAGATGTTGATGCCGATGCCGGCGAGTCCCATGTAGGCGTTGATCGCGATGTTCGACAGAAACATCGGGATCAGCATGTACACCCCTGCCATCCACGCGCGGTAGGTGAACAGGATGATGATGTACATGGTGAAGAAGCCGAGGAAGTTCATCAGCAGATCGTTGCGCAGGATCTCCTCGTTGCCGGCTGCCAGCACGCCGATCAGACCGCCGGCGAGCTTGAACTCGGCCTTCTTCATCGGGTTCTCCTTGATGAACCCGCGTGCGCGCTCGATGATCCGGCGAATGTTGTCGCCCTTGTGGTTCTTCGCGTAGAACGTGACGTGCGCCGTCGAGTAGTCGGGCGTCACGTACTTCGCGGTCTCGCTCGGCGGTGAGCCCGAGAAGAAGACGAAGAAGAGACCGCCGACGTCGATCCAGTCGTTCGGGATCACGCCCCACTTCGGCTCGAGCTCGTGGAACACCATGTTCACGGCGCGCAGGATGTCGGCGAGCGAGAAGCTGTAGCCGACGTCCGGATCGCGCTCGAGATAGCGCTGGAACTTGACCATGGTCCGGAGCACCTCCGGATCCTTCATGGCGTCCTTGTCGTAGCCTTGGGCGACGACGATCAGCGGCTCGACGCCGCCGAACTTCTCCTGGATGTTGGTGTGCGAGACGTTGTACGGCGAGTCCTGCCAGAGGAGCGGCGTCGCTGCCGACGGGTCACCGATCGTCAGGTGGCCGAGGAAGTAAATCGACACCGCGGTGACCAGGCCCCATGCCGACAAGGTCACGACGCGGCCGGTCCTCGACAGGATCGCGTCGGTGCAGCTCTTGATGAGGTTGCGGAACCAACCTTCTTCGCGGGTGAGGACGGTCTCCTTCTCGGGTGCCTTCAGATAGTGGTAGACGATCGGGTTCAGCAGCAGCTCGCTGATCGTGATCGCGAAGATCCAGAACGACGCCGAGATCGCGAGCTTCTGCAGCATCAGGATCGGCACCAGCAGGATCGCGAGGATGCCGACCGCGTCGGTCATGATGCCCGACAAGGTCGGCACGAAGAGCTCGGCGAACGCACCGACGATCGCCTTCTCCTTGTCCCAGCCGGACTTCTCGAACTCCTCGTAGTAGCGGTCGTGCATCTGCACCGAGTGCGACACGGCGCGGGCGGTGATGAAGAACGGGATCACGAGCGCGAGGGGATCGAACGGCAGGCCGATCAGATTGATGAAGCCGAGCCCCCAGATCGCCGAGATCACGCCGGTGATCGTCGGCCGGAGCGCGCCGCGCCAGTCGTGGAAGTACGCGTACAGCAGGATCCACGTCAGCACGGTGGTGATGAGGAAGATCCACTTGGCCTCGTCGGCGTACTCGTAGACCCAGCCGTAGAGGCGCGGCTCGCCCGCCACCGAGATGACCAGGTCGGGCTCGGGTACGGTAATCGACAGCTCTTCGGTCTTGTCGCCGCGCTTGACGGTGACCTTCGCCTCGGTTCCGGGCTCGTGCGCCGCGATCGCCTTCGCGAAGTCGACCCGGTTCGCGACCGGCTTGCCGTCGACCGCGGTGATCACGTCACCCGGCTTCAGCTTCCCGTCCGCAGCACTGCCCGGGTAGACGACGTCGACGATCGCGGCCGGCATGACGCCGCTCTCGTCCTTGTTGTTGAGGATCGCGCCGACGTAGCCGCGCTCGAACGGAGCGACGACGCGCTCGTTGATGTCGGTGAAGATGCGCCGGTAGTCGAGCCGACCCTCGATGAAGTTGGCCTTCAGCAGCGCCGCCTTGTCGTCGAGCGAGACCAGGATGCCGTAGATGCTCTCGGTGTTGTGGACGACGTGCCGGATGTCGCTCGCCTGCTCCTCGGTCTTGGGCGGCGTGATCATGACCGGCTCGGAGCGCATCGTGCCGCCCGCCGCCACGCGCAGCGAGCGCGTCGTGCGGTGGCCGATCGAGTCGATCTGGGCGTGATTGACGCCGTAGACCCGGTCGAGCTCCTCGGTCATCTTGTAGATGCGCGTCAGCGTCTCGGGGGTGAAGAGATGGCCCTCCTTCACCTCCGTCATGATCATGACGTTGTTCGCGCCGCCGAACGTTCCGGCGTACTTGTTGTGGATCTTCATGAACTCGTGGCTCTGCGGCAGCAGGTCGCCGAACGAGGTCACGAAGCCGGCCTGGAACAGCTTGTAGGTGTGGAAGGCGAAGAATCCCGTCACGGCGAACACCGCGATCATGACGGGGATGCGCTTCTCGATGAGCTTGCGGCCTAGCCAGTAGAGCGGCTTCTCGGTCGTCTCTGGGCTCACGATCGTTCTCCTTGACGATGAGGTCGAAGGTCTGCCGTCGGCGCCGTCACGCGGCCGAAGGAATCCAGGTCTTGCCGCCGTCGCGCGTGCGCAGGATCGTTCCGAAGCCGCCGACCAGCCAGCCGTTCTCCGGATCGGAGAAGCCGACGTTGCGCAGCCACGAGAACACGCGCATGCCGAGGTCGCCCTGCTTCCACTCGCCGTTCTCGCGCTTCATCACCTCGCCCGCGACGCCGGCTGCCCAGCCGGTGCCGTCCGGGAACAGCTGCACGGTGAACAGCGGCTCCTTGAAGTCGCCCTCCACCTGCTCGAACTTCCAGGTCTTGCCACCGTCGGTGGTGCTCGCGATGCGGCCGTCGAGGCCGACCGCGGTGCACTGCTGAGCGTCGATGCAGTCGACGCCGTAGAACGTCGGCAGGTCGAGCGCGTCGACGATCTCCTCGCCGACCAGCGTGCCCTGCTGCTCCGACCACGTCTTGCCGCCGTCGGTGGTGTGCAGGATCTTGCCGAACTCGCCGACCACCCACCCGTTGTCGGCGTCGACGAAGCGCACGTCGTAGAGGGCCGGATCCTGGGCGATGATCTCGGTATCGCTGAGACCCTTCATCGCCTCGTTCGAGCCTGTGGCGGCGGGCTTCGCCTGGAAGTGCTGCGTCTCCCACGTCGCGCCACCGTCGTTGGTCTTGAGGATGTTGGCCTTCTCGCCGACCGCGACCAGACGCTGCGGCGAGGCGGCGTAGATCGCGAACATCGACAGCTGCGTGCCGGCGTCGATCTTCGTCCAGGTCTTGCCGCCGTCGGTGGTCTTCATCACCAATCCGGCCTGTCCCACCGCCCAGCCGTTCTGCTCGTCGACCATCGCGACGTTGTAGACCGCGCTGTCGGTGTCGGTCTTCGCGACCTCCCAGTTGCGGCCGCCGTCGTTGGTGACGATGATCTTGCCGCCGTAGCCAACGACGATCGCCTTGTCCTTGCCGATGGTCTTGACGTCGTAGAACTTGTCGGTGAGGTAGATCTTGCGGTCGATCAGCGGAGTCTGATCGACTTCCTGGTGACACGCCGCCGCCGAGAGCAGCAGCGCGCCGAGAGACAGCAGGCGCAACCTGGTCATCGTCTTGTTCCCTCCGGGGGGTGTCATGCGCTCACTCGACCGGCACGTCGGGCGGGAACCACTTGCGCACGGCGTCGGTCTCGACCAGCTGCTGCTGATCGATGCGCCATTGCTTGTCGGGTCCCTGCTGGACGAGCGTATAGAGCTCGTACTCGTTCGCGCCGGTCTGGTTGATGTACTTGTCCTTGGACTTGAGCAGGTTCGGGACGATCGCCTTGTCGCCGTCGATCTTCGGCGGGAAGATCCGGTAGGAGTCGATCGTTACCTCGCCGAGCTTCATCACGATGATCTGCTGGGCGACCCACTTCTCTTCGTCCATGTCGCCGCGCATCGCCGGTGTCAGCAGTGGGTACGCGGTCTTGAAGTCGGCCTTCTTGATCGCCTCGAGGTAGCTCCGCACGACCTCCTCGGGCGCGGAGACCTGCTTCGCCTGATCGGCCGCCAGCGCGGACGCGACCAGAAGCAGCAGCGACACCACGACCGGCATCGCTCGCGAGCAGAACCTCCACGACGACATGAACCCTCCGAGACGACTTTGCGGCAAGCGCTCCGCTTACCGCCTCGCGCCGCGTCTGCCAAGCGGAATCCCGCCCTTGCGCGCCACAAATTTGACGATCTCACGACGTTGCACCGCTCCGCCGCCACGCGTGCGTCGCACCCGCGACGCGACGGTCGGATCGCGGCACCCGCAAAACGCAGGCGGCAGCGTGACATGGGCGGCACACCACGCTGCCTCGCCTGACACAGTCCCGTGGCACCGCCCTTGCTCGACGCTCGGTCGGGGCTGGAAGTGGTGGACGAGCAAAGCATGGCGGGCGACGCACCGGTGGTCGCCGCCGGGGATGCGCCGCGGGTGTTGGTGGTGGAGGACGATCCCGTCCTGCTCACCATCCTCACCCGCTACCTCGGCCAGCGCGGCTGCTGCGTGGTCCGAGCGTCCTCTGCAGCGGAGGCTCTGGAGCTGTTCGCGCACACGCCGATCGACGTGACGGTCAGCGACGTCCGCATGCCCGGCATGAGCGGACACGAGCTGCTGCAGGAGGTCCGCCGCCGCGATCCGGAGGCGGACCTCATCCTGATCACCGCGCACTCGTCGGTGAAGGAAGCCGTCGCGGCGATCCAGGCGGGAGCCGCCGACTATCTCGAGAAGCCGGTCGACTGCCGTCGCCTGCACCACACCATTCAGATGATCGTCGAGCGGCGGCGGCTGCGGCAGCGTGTCCGCATCCTCGAGCTCGGCGGGCGCGACTCGACGGTCTTCGAGGGCATGGTCGCGCGCAGCCGGCGCATGCTGGAAGTCTTCAGCTTCATCGAGCGCATCGCCGAGTTCCCGACCACGACGCTGATCATGGGCGAGAGCGGCACCGGCAAAGAGCTGGTCGCGCGTGCCGTGCACCAGCGCTCGCCGCTGCGCGATCGTCCGTTCGTCGTGTGCAACTGCAGCGTGCTCGCGCCCGGGCTCATCGAGAGCGAGCTCTTCGGCCACGTGCGCGGCGCGTTCACCGGCGCCGACCGCGATCACAAGGGGCTCTTCGAGACCGCCAACGGCGGCACGATCTTCCTCGACGAGCTCGGCGAGCTGCCGCTCGGGGCGCAGGTCAAGCTGCTGCGCGTGCTCGAGAACCGCGAGATCCGCCGCGTCGGCTCGCCGGCCTCGGTGCCGGTCGAGATCCGCGTCGTCGCGGCGACCAATCGCGACCTCGGACGGATGGTGCGCGAGGGCGAGTTCCGCGAGGACCTGTTCTACCGTCTCAACGTCGGCGTGATCGACCTGCCGCCGCTGCGCGAGCGCATCGAGGATCTCGAGCTGCTGTGCGAGCACTTCTTGACGCAGTTCGCGCGCCGCTTCGCGCTCGACAAGGCCAGCATCTCGGTCGGCGCGACGAACGCCATGCGCGGCTACCACTGGCCGGGCAACGTCCGCGAGCTGTGCAACGTTCTCGAGCGCGCGTCGATCATGGCCAACGGCGGCGAGATCCAGCTCGAGCACCTGCCCGCCGACCTGCGCCGCCAGAGCGAGAGCGGTGAAGACGACCCAGAGGTTTCTCCCCTCGACCTGAGCCTCGAGGCGGCCGAGCGCGACCAGATCCGGCGCGCGCTCGACTCCGCCGGCGGGCGCCGGGTCGCGGCCGCGCGGCTCCTCGGGCTGTCGCGCCGGACGCTGTACCGAAAGCTCGACAAGTACGGGATACGATGATGATCAGGACGCAGAGGATACGCAGGATTCAGCCGGCCTCGCGTCGGCCGAGCGTTGCCCGACAGCCGGCGCAGCCGAGCCGGCGTTCGCGCCGCGCCGAGCTGCTCGCGGGCGC
>JAIEPK010000615.1 GCA_019749875.1 Candidatus Binatia bacterium
GCGCAGCGCTGGTACGCGCCGCGTGAGCGACCCGGCGCGCCGTCGTACGCGGCGCACGGGCAGGACGCGTCGATGGTCGCGCGCGCGGTCGCGACCTGTGCCGCGTCGACGAGCGCCGTCGCCTCGGCGAGGCAAGCGTCGCCCGCGCGCGCGGCGGTCGCGGCACAGAGCACTGCCAGCAGGACGGCGAGCGCCGCCGATCCGGAAGCCTTCATCCCCATGGTCCCCCTGAGGACCCCCGACTCCGGATCCCCTCGCGCGGCGGATTGTCGTCGCCGCGGCGGCGACAGTCAACTTCGATTCGTGGGGCTCTCGTCGCGCGGCGAGGAAGCTGATATGGGCCCGCGCCATGCAGACGACCCTGGTCACGGGCGCGACCGGCAACGTCGGCAACGCGATCGCTCGCGCGCTGGTCGACGAGCGTCGTCCGGTGCGCGCGCTGGTGCGCGATCCGGAGCGGGCGCGGCGGCTGCTTCCGGACGCGGTCGAGCTCGTGCGCGGCGACGTCACCGAGCCGCGCTCGGTCGCCGCGGCGATGGCGGGCGTCGGCACGGTCTTTCACGCGGCCGGCCTGCCCGAGCAGTGGCTGCCGGATCCGGAGACGTTCACGCGCGTCAACGTGGGCGGCACGAGGAACCTGCTCGAGGCTTCGCGAGAGGCCGGTGTCACGCGCTTCGTGTACACCAGCACGATCGACGTCTTCGCATGGCACCCGGGCACGCCGTTCGACGAGTCGGTGCTCGATCCGGCGCCCAAGCACACACACTACGAGCGCTCGAAGCAGGCGGCCGATCGCCTGGTGCAGGACGCGGTCGACGCCGGCCTTCCGGCGGTCTTCCTGCATCCGTCGGCGGTCTACGGGACCTCGCCGACGACGTCGCCGGGGGTGAACGACCTCCTGTGCCGCCTGGTGAAGGGCGAGATCCCGATGCTGCTGCCCGGCACCATGCCGGTGGTGTTCGCCGACGACGTCGCGCGCGGCCATCTGGCCGCCGAGCACGCGGCGCCGGGGAGCCGGTACATCCTGAGCGAGTCGGTGTGGGCCCTGCCGGCGCTCGCGGCGGAGATGGCCGCTGCGGCGCGCGCAGTGCTCGGCATCGACGTGAAGCTGCCGAGCGTCCTGCCCGAGCTGGTGGCGCGCGGCGTGTCGTGGGTCACCGAGACGCTGTCGCTGCTCACCCGTCGTGCGCCGCTGCTGCCCGCAGGACAGCTCGAGTTCCTGCTCTCGGGAGCCACGCCGGTCGCCGACCGTGCACGCCGCGATCTCGGCTGGCGGCCGCAGCCGCTCGCCGACGGGCTGCGCAGCACGTTGCGCTGGCTGGTCGAGCGCGGCGCGCTCACGCGACCCGGATGACGGTCGCGCAACTTCGAACCACACGATGACACAGCGATCGGGCCGACCACTTGCGCTGGAGCCTGCTTGCGCAGTAGCTCCAGAAGAGGAACTCGGCCCCGGAGGGACACGATGACGAAGACCCGTTTCGCTTGGATGATCGCAGCAGCCCTGCTGCTCTGCTCGGCCGCGACGAGCCGCGCGGTGAGCCCCGGGGACAAGTTCGACGCGTCGAACGTGTCGCAGATCCAGGACATGATCTCGCCCGGCGTGAAGTGGTGCGTCGAGCACGGCATGCCGATCACCGTCGGCGCCTACAAGAAGATCGAGATGCCCAAGGCGTATCTCGAGGCGACCGAGAAGTTCTCCGGGCAGGTGAAGCTGTCCGCCGACGGCCGCAAGGTCGAGAACTACGTCGCCGGCCTGCCGTTCCCCAAGATCGATCCGTCCGACCCGCAGGTCGCGATCAAGATCATGTGGAACTACGACAACAAGCCGCTGGTCACCGACGACGTCGACCTGCGCAACTTCGACGCCGACACCGGCACGATCGGCACCGGCGGCAGCGAGCTCTCGATCGAGCGCCACTTCCTGCTCGATCACCTGCGCAGCATGTCGTACATCGGCCGCCTCTACGTCGATCCGAAGCCGGCCTACGAGCCCAACGGCGACGGTGTGCGCGGCAAGTCGGCGCTGTACCCGATCCTCGAGCCGTTCGACCTGAAGGGCGTCGGCACGCTGTCGTTCCGGTATCTGGACGCGGACAAGCAGGACGACACCTGGCTCTACCTGCCCAGCCTGCGCCGCGTGCGCCGTCTGTCGTCGGCGCAGCGCTCGGACGCGCTCTTCGGCCAGGACACCGACGTGGACAGCTACTACGGCTATGCCGGCAACCCGGCGTGGTTCGAGTGGAAGCTGGTCGGCGAAAAAGAAATGCTCGGCGTCATGCACGCCCAGCACTACCCGGTGAAGTGGGCGGCGGGCAGCGCGAACTTCGCGTTCGACGACGTCTGGGAGCCGCGCAAGGTCTGGGTGGTCGAGGGCACGCCGAAGCTCGCGCAGTACGCGTACTCGAAGCGCATCCTGTGGATCGACAAGGAGACCTACGCGATCCTCTACTCGGACATCTTCGATCGCGCCGGCAGCCTGTGGAAGGTGTGGCTGAACGACTTCAGCTTCCGCAACGCGGCATTCCCCGGTGCGGCGATCCAGTACCCGGATGAGCAGGGCTTCCTGCCGTCGATCGTCATGGTGGACATCCAGGCGTCGCACGCGACGAAGGCGAGCTTGCCGAGCACGCGCTTCCCGAACGAGATGGGCTGGTACTTCAACCAGGGTGCGAAGTCCGGCACCTCGGCCGACTACTTCACGGTCGCGTCGATGATCGCTGCGGGACGTTGAAGCGAGGGGGCACGCGGTGATCGCCACGAGGGGGCACGCGGTGATCGCCACGAGGGGGCACGCGGTGGTCGCCACGAGGGGGCACGCGCCCCCTCGCTCCAACCGGCGAAGCCGGTCGGAGCCTCACTCCCCGCGCTCGCTGGCGCTCGGCCGCGCGCGGGGCGCGCGGGGCGGTTGAACGAAAAGGGCGCCGGTCGCGAGGCCGGCGCCCTTTTTCTTGACGGTTGGGCGTGGGCTACCAGGCGGGGCGGGCGAAGCGGCGGCGGACGCCGTCGCGGCGCAGCTCGATCGTCCGTGCGCGCTCGTCGCGCGACACGCGTCGCGTGCTCGCAGGCAGGGCCCGCTCGAGCCGGTCGCGCGGCAGGACGCGGATCGCCGGGATCGGCGTGTCCTCGGCCATGTTCCAGCGGTAGATGAGCGAGCCTTCCGTGTGACCGACGGGGTCGAGCCAGTTCGCGACCCCGGGATCGTCGTGCGTGACCACCGCGCGGAACACGCCGTCCTCGTCGATCGTCGCCTGGTGGCCGTTGAGGCTCGACTGGTGGCTCGCGAAGTCGAGCGACTCGAGCCAGAAGTTGCACAGGTCGAAGCTCCAGTACTTGGCGCGCGGCACCGGGACCTCGATCAGCAGCGCCTCGTCGGGGCGCACGCGGTAGTAGCAGGTGCCGGCCGCCTGGTGCTTCATCGCCCCCATCGCGGTGCCGCCGAAGGCGTCGGCGGGAAAGGCGTTCAGGAAGCGCTCGCGCAGCGCGAGGACGGTCCCGAGCCAGAGCTCGACGCTGGCCTCGACGTTGGTCGCGACCGCATCGAGCCGGCGTGCGAAGGCGGCCGGGTCGAGCAGCCCGTGCGGCGTGCTCGGCGGACCGTCGTCGATGCGCTCGATCCACAGCGGTGCGGGCTCCTCGGTCGCCCAGTCGTAGAAGAACTGCCGTACGAACACCCAGCGCGCGCCCGGCTCGAGCGGGATCCAGTTCTCCGCCCGCTTGGGGCCGCCGAGGATCACCGCGAAGCGGCCGTCCGCGTCGCGCGTGAAGTCGTCCGCGTCGGCGTTGGCGAGCGTGCGGATGCCGGCTGCGACCTGGAAGCCGTAGAAGTGGACGTTGCCGCGGCGTCCGCTCAGGCGATAGGTCGCATTCTCGTCCACCGGGATCGTCGCGTACAGGGCGTCGGGGCAGTCCCAGCCGAACTTGTTGCGCCGGTCCATCCAGCGCACGGTCGGCCGCAGCGGATCGAGGTCCTCGATCGCGACGTCGAGCGCGTTGCGCAGCAGCATCGTCAAGTAGCGGAAGCCGTCCGCGCGCGTGGCCGCGTCGTCGGGCACCGCGGTCGCGCGCACGCGCGCCTCGAGCGCCCCGAGCCGTGCGCAGAAGCGTTGCCAGGCGTCACCCTCGAGCAGCTCGGACGCGGTGCCGTGCGCCCACTCGTCGGCGCGCAGGATGTTCCAGTTGAGCCACTTGTCGTTGGCGATGAGCTGCGCGCCGAGTGCTGCGTCCTTCGCCTGGGGAGATCCGTCCTCGGCCATCGTGCTCTCCTCGCGTCACGCCTCGAGCCGCACGGCGAAATGGCGTGTGTAGTCGGCGAAGGCCGCGCGCACCTCGTCCAGCGTGAGCCCGAACTCCTCGAGCGTGTACGGCATCGCGCCGTGCTTGTGCTGCGGATGCTCCGACGCCCAGGCGCGCATCGCCGACTCCGCGCCACTGGTGAACGGCAGCCCGACGCGGTCGTAGAGCCGTGCCACCGTCGCGAGCGGGTCCGCGACCAGGTCGTCCATGAAGACGTCGGCGAAGCGCGTCTCGCCCGCGGCGCGACGGAAGGCGAGCGCGCGGCGCACGGCCTCCGCCCACAGCGCGAGCTGCTCGCGACCGAGCTGGTGCAGGTCCACCTGATCGGTCTGCATCCGGCGCACGATGAAGATCAGCTTGCAGACCGACGCCAGGACCTTCGCGGGGTCGCGATGCGTCCAGACGATGCGCGCGTTCGGGTAGACCGCCGTGAACGCATCGAGGTGGCAGAGATCGGGCGGGCTCTTCAGGAACCATCGCGTCGGCGGACAGCGCCACTGCAGCAGCCGGAGCACCCGCGCATGGTGGCGGTAGGCCGGGATCATGTCGTGATCGAGCCACCAGCGGATGTACGACGGGACGTGCGCCATGCCCTCGAAGTGCTGGGTCGCGAAGTGCTGGCCGAGCAGGTCGATGTTCTCGGTCGGGCTCGTCGCGGTGCCGTCGTACATGCGCAGGAAATCGGGATCGCCGCGGAAGAAGGCGTTGCGGGCGTCGGCCGCGGCGATGCGCGGATCGGTCGCGTAGGTCGCGCGCTCCGGCGGCGGCGTCGGCTCCTGCGACTCCCACATGGCGAGCGAGCGCGTGTCGGGGTCGGCCGCGAGCAGGTGGGAGAGGGCGGTGGTCCCGGTGCGCGGCAAGCCGGTCACGAACAGCGGACCGCCGATCTCTTGCCGGCCGATGTCCGGATGACGCCGGTACCAGTCCTCGATCCGCAGGCGCTGCTGCAGGTAGCCGCCGAGCGCCGCCTCGTGCGCCAGCACCCCGATCTCGTTCAGGCGCGCCTCGTCGGCGAGCGCGCCCAGCAGGACCTCGAGACCGTCGCGGAACGTCGGATCACCGAAGTCGTCGAGCCCGGTCGCGACCCGGGCTCCGTCGAGCAACAGCGCAGCGTCGAGAGCCATCGCGCGTACGGTGCCAGGAAAGCCCGCCGGGCGCGACCGGCGCAGCCGCTCGTGGGCCCGGACCCGCGATTCGTGTCGTCACGCGGCGCCGCGGGCAAAGGTCGTGCGAAGGCCGAGCCGGTCGGACGCCGCGTGCTACCGGTCGTACGAAAGCCGTTGACGGGTCGGTGGAGCGCCTGTTAGGCGCCGCCGGATGCAGCGAGATGGTGCGCAGGAAGAAGTGTCTGCGCGCTCGATCCGAGACCGGCAGCGCGCGGAGACGCGCGAGCGCCTGTTCCAGGCGGCGCTCGACGAGATCCGGCAGGAGGGCGTGGGCGGGGCGCAGGTCGACCGCATCGTCGCGTCCGTCGGCGTCGCGCGCGGGACGTTCTACTTCCACTTCCCGACCAAGGAAGACGTGCTCATCGAGTACGATCGCCGGCGCGAGCTCGAGATCGTCGAGCTGCTGAAGGCCGTCCTGCAGCACGACGTGCCGCTGCGCCTCACCCTGACCGGGATCGTCACCGCGTTCACCGCCATCGAGGCGGTCCCCTCGGAGCGTCGCCTGCTGCTCGAGACCGTCGCGCTGCACGTGCGTCGCATGGCGGTGCGTGACGGTCATCCGCTGATCGACGAGCTCGAGCGCATCGTCGCTGCCGCCCGCGATCGTGGCGAGGTACGGCAGGATCTGACCCCGCGCGACGTGGCGCTGCTGTTCATGGGGAACCTCGTCGGCTTCCTGATCGGTCTTGCCGATCCGGGCCGGCAGCAGCCGTCGCCCGAGCAGCTCATCGAGGTATTCCTGGGCGGCGTCGAGGCACGGCGCTGAGCGGCGCCGCAGGCTTGACGTGAGCGCATCCCCTCTCGGCGTCCTGCCGCTCGCCGACCCGTCGTTCCACGGCGGCGATCCCTTTCCGACCTACCGGAAGCTGCGCGACGAGCCGCTCCTGTACCGTTGCGAGACGCCGGGGTTCTGGGCGGTGTCGCGCCACGAGGACGTGATCGCGGTGTCGCGCGACCCGGCGACCTTCTGCTCGAGCCGCGGCACGCTGCTGTCGGACCTCGAGCGGCCGATCATGCCGCGGCAGTCGATCCTCTACATCGACCCGCCCGAGCACGGGAAGTACCGGAAGCTCGTGCAGCCGGCGTTCAGCCCGGGGCGGCTGCGCGCGCTCGAGGGCTGGATCCGGGCGACGACGACACGTCTGCTCGACGATTTCGGCGACGCATCGGGCCGCGGCGCGGGCGCGGCTCCGGCCGGCGGCGTCGACTTCGTCGCCGATTTCGCGGTGCAGCTGCCGATCCTGGTGATCGCCGAGATGCTCGGCGTGCCGGGCTCCGACCTCGAGCAGTTCAAGAAGTGGTCGGACGCGGCGATCGAGGCGGCGAGCGAAGCGTCGCCGGAGAGCATGGCGCAGGCGGCCGAGCTCTTGACCTACTTCGCCGGCGTGCTCGCCGAGCGGCGCGTTCATCCCGGGCCGGACATCCTCTCCACGCTGGTCGCGTCCGAGATCGACGGCGAGCGGCTCGACGAGTTCGACCTGCTGATGTTCTGCATGACGCTGCTGGTGGCGGGCAACGAGACCACGCGCAACCTGCTGTCGCAGGGCGCGCTCGCGCTGGCGCGTCATCCCGGCGAGATGGATCGGCTGGTCGCCGACCCGACGCTGGTGCCGCGCGCGGTCGAGGAGATGCTGCGCTTCGGCAGCCCGATCCTCGCGTTCCTGCGCACCGCCACGCGCGACGCCGAGGTTCGCGGCACGCCGGTGCGCGAAGGCGACCGTCTGCTGCTGCTCTACGCATCGGCGAACCGCGACGAGCGCGTGTTCGGCGACGACGCGGAGAGCTTCCGCATCGGGCGCGACGCGAGCGGCCACGTCGCGTTCGGCTTCGGCGAGCACTTCTGCCTGGGCGCGGCGCTCGCGCGCATGGAGGCGCGGGTCGCGTTCGAGGAGATCGTTCGGCGCTGGCGTCGGATCGAGCTCGCCGGCGACCCGGAGGCGCTGCCGTCGCTGCTGGTGCGCGGCCTCGTGCACTTGCCGCTCGCGTTCGTGCGATGAGCGGCGGCGCGGCGCGCGGCGACTGGTGCCGCTATCCGTGGACGGCGCCCTGGGGCGATCCCGACTGGTTCACGTTCCCGCGCTGCGACGGCGATGCGCGCCGGCTCGGCGTGCAGACCTACTTCGTCGACGGCTTCCTGCGCGGTGCCGCGACCGGCACGCAGTACGCGTTTCTCACCGTGTTCACCGACGCGCGCCTCGCCGACCGGACGCAGCGCTTCGGATTCTTCTCGCTGGCGCTGTTCGACTGCGACCGCCGCCACTACGGCACGTCGACCGACTGGGACTTCCCGCACCCGGAGTCGGCCGCGACGGACAAGCTCGCGACGGCGCCCGAGCATCTCGAGCTGTGCTGGCGCGGCGACGCCGGCACCAGCGTGTGGCGCAATCGCCGCGACGCGGACGGTGCGCTGGTGCCGTTCGCCTGGACCATCGAGCTGCACGGCCTCGACCAGCACGGTGCGCGCATGGCGCTCGAGCTCGACGTGGAGGCGATCCGTCCCCCCGCGCCGCTCGGTGGACCCGAGCTCGGCGGCGAGATGATGTTCCTCGGTGCCGAGCGCACGTTCTCGTACTTCCAGAGCGGTCTGCGCATGCGCGGACGCCTCACGTGGGGCGACGTGCAGGAGGACGTCGCGGGCGAGGTCGGCTGGATCGACCGGCAGTGGGCCGAGGACGACTTCGCGAAGCACCAGGACCCGGAGAGCTCGCGCTACCGCAACGAGTGGCGCGTGATCCAGCTCGACAACGAGTGGGACCTGAGCTGCTTCCACCAGTACCAGCGCGACCAGCGCAATGCGGTCGTGCCGTGGACCGGCATCTCCGCGCAGGGACCCGGACCGGACTTCCCGATCCGCGGTACGCACCGCGTGGAGCTGATCGTGCCGGAGTACGTGAAGAGCCCGGGCGTCGTCCGCGGGCTCTTGATGCTCAGCGAAGGTCCACGCTGGTTTCCGTACCGCTACCGCCTGATCGCGCCCGACCTCGAGCTCGACCTGTCGTGCGAGCCGTTCACCGACGCGCCGGCGCACGCCTTCCCGATCGAGTGGTGGAGCGGGCCGGTGCGCATCGCCGGAACCATGTTCGGGAAACCGGTGCGCGGGCTCGGCTTCGACGAGCGCAGCTGCCCGCGCGTCCGTGCCTTCGAGATCGCCGCGGCGCTGCGCGACTGGGCGACGCACGGCTTGCCCGCCGACGACGCGCGCGCGCGCATGCTGTCGTACCGCGCGTGGGAGATCGAGGCGCTGGCGCTGCGGCGCTCGCCGGATGCGGCGGCCGCGCACGGGGCACGCCATCTGCCGGCGCTGCTCGACGCGCAGCCGGCATTGCCCGACGGTCTGCGTGCGCTCGCGGCGGATCTGCTCGACGTGCTGCGCACGGAGCAGGGCGGCCCGGAGCAGAAGTAGCGCGCGCTCGCGCCGCGGGCAGCGAGGGCGACGCGCGGCGCGCCGCCCTCGCGGACGGCGCGCCGGATGCGTGCTTCAGCCGGGCATGATCACGCTGCGGATGACCTCGCCGGCCTCCATCGCGCGGAAGGCCTCGTTGACCTGATCCAGCTTGATCTTGCGCGAGACCATGTGGCTCACGTCGAGACGGCCGGTCTCGATGAGGTCGACGAAGCGCTGGAAGTCGCGGCGCACGTGCGCGGTGCCGTACTTGCTGCCGAGGATGCGCTTCTCCTCGAAGAACAGCTGGAACGCGGGGAAGGTCACCGTCGCATCCGCGCGCGACATGCCGACGATGCACACCGTGCCGCCCTTGCGCGCCATGTTGTACGTCGTGATCATCGTCTCGGGCAGGCCGACGACCTCGAAGGCATAGTCGGCGCCGCGGCCCTGCGTCAGGTCCTTGACCTGCTGCACGGGATCGCCCTGTGCCGGGTCGACGACGTCGGTCGCGCCGAACTTCTTCGCCTGCTCGCGCTTCAGCGGCTGGCCGTCGACCGCGATGATGCGCGACGCGCCGGCGATGCGCGCGCCCTGGATGACCGCCGTGCCGACGCCGCCGCAGCCGAGCACCGCGACCGTCGAGCCCGGCTGGACCTCGGCGGTGTTGAGCGCCGCACCGACGCCGGTCGTGACGCCGCAGCCGATCAGCGACAGCTGCTCGGCGGGAACGTCGGTCTCGACCTTCACCAGCGAGTGCTGGTTGGTGGTCATGGCCTCCGCGAACGTGCCGAGACCGGTCATCGCGAAGTAGGGCGAGCCATCGTGACGCGTGCCGCGCGGCGAGAACGCGGTCTCGGACTCGAGGTCGCAGTGGTTCGACTGGTCGTGCTGGCAGTACCAGCAGTTGCCGCACGCCGGGATGAACGACGCGATGACGCGGTCGCCCTTCTTGACGCGCGAGACCTCCTTGCCCACCTCGACGACTTTTCCCGTGCCCTCGTGGCCGAGGACGAAGCCCGGGGGAAGCGGAACGTAGCCGCGCGCGAGCGACAGGTCCGAGTGGCAGACGCCGCTCGCCTGGATCTCCACCACGACGTCCTGCGGGCCCGGCTCCGCCGGGGTGATGTTTTCGATCGCCAGTTGCTCGCTTCCTACGAAGACTGCTGCACGCACGCGCTCACCTCTTCAATGATTTTGTTGATCCACCGCCACGTGGGCGGCGGGTCCCGCGCTCGGCGGGAGGAACCGACCACACCTAGCAGGTCGCCCGCCTCGGGTGCGAGCGATTCGGAGGCCGTGAAAACCGGCCGCGCAGCGATCGATGGCGCAGAGCGTCACGAGGCGCGGCATGCCATTCCGTGCCAACCGTCGTCATGGACCTCTTGCTGCCCCGCGGATCTCCATGGCAGGACCACGTATGCCACGAACGCCATCGCGCGCGTCCCGCCGACGCCCGGCTTCCCGGGTCCCCAACTACGCCTCCGCCGGGCGCATGATGCGCGCGCTGGTCGCGATCTTGCGCGCGCCGCACGGTCGCGAGCTGGCCGTGCTCGCCGACGAGCTGTCCGTCTCGCGCAAGACCGCCGAGCGCTACGCGAAGGTCATGATCCAGGAAGTGCCCGCGCCCGACGGCCTGCCGCTCATCGAGCTCGTGAAGGCGGGCGGGCGTCCCTTGCTGCGCCTGCGCGGCGTCGCCGGCAACGTCGACGCGAACACGTATCAGGCGGCATCGGTGTTCTTCGCGCTCGCGGCGCTGCGCTCGTTGCAGGGCAGCGTGCTGCACGAGAGCGCGTCCGAGGTGTGGGACAAGTACGTCCAGAAGCTGCCGAGCGACACGCGCCGCGCGCTCGAGAACGTCGAGCGCAAATTCTTCTACGTGCCGTTCGCAGCCAAGGATTACTCGCGTCTCGAAGACCAGATGGACACGATCCTGCGCTCGGTGCTGAAGCCCGAGCGGCTCGAGATCGACTACCGGCACAGCAACGGACGCCGCACCAAGCACCGCTTCGACCCGTACACGATCGTGCTCTACCGCGACGCCCTCTACCTGCTCGGCCTGTCGCACCGGCACAAGAGCCCGATCTACCTCGCGGTCGATCGCATCGAGCGCGTCAAGCGCAGCGGCCAGCGCTTCTCGCTGCCGCCCGGCTACTCGCCGCGCAAGCTGACCGCCGACGTCCCCGGCATCTGGGCGGGGCCCGCGGTCACGGTGTCGCTCAAGCTCCGCGGGCGCGCCGCCGAGCAGATTCCCGAGCGCCGAATTCATCCGTCGCAGAAGTTCACGCCGCTGCACGGCGGCGGCACGCTGATGCGCATGGAGGTCGAGGGCTGGCAGGAGCTCGCCTGGTGGATCCTGTCCTGGGGCGGCGACGTCGAGGTTCTCGAGCCGAAGGACCTGCGCGACTTCGTCAAGCGTAGCGTCACGGCAGCCGCTGCCCTGTACGCTCGCTGAGCGCCGCGCCGCGGTGCAGCATGCGCAATCGTGCGCCATCGTGCTGCCGATTGAGGCGGCAGCCGGTGGTCGGTGCGATCTGCGAGCCCGTCCCAGGCGTATGAATCCCGAGCTGGGGCTGGCGTGAGCGTTGCTTGATCGAGCGACGATGCTCGGTCTCGTGCTCACTGCCGGCGGCGCTCGCGGCGCCTATCAGGCGGGTGTCCTGAAGCGGATCGGCGAGCTGCCGTCGTTCGCCGGCCAGCCGTCGCCGTTCCCCATCATCACCGGAGCCTCGGCCGGCGCCATCAACGGCACCGCGATCGCCGCGCGCGCCGCGGACTTCCGCGAGGCGACGCAGGAGCTGGCGCGACTGTGGGCGCAGCTCGAGGTCGAGCACGTGTTCCACACCGACGCGCTGTCGCTGTCGGTGGGCGCGCTGCGCTTCGTGCGCGACATGGCGCTCGGATCGATCCTCGGCAGCACGCTGTCGCAGGCGCTGCTCGATGCGTCCCCGCTGCGCGGATTCCTGTCTCGTGCCTTGCCGCTCGACGGCATCGCCGATGCGATCCGCGACGGCCATCTCTACGCGGTCGCGATCCTGGCCACGAGCTACCACTCCGGACGGTCGTTCACCTTCGTCCAGGGCCGCCCCGGCCATCCGATCTGGGTGAAGAGCCGGCGCGTGGTGCTGCCGGTGCGCTTGACGGTCGATCACGTGTGCGCTTCGGCCGCGATCCCGATCGTGTTTCCGCCGGTGGCGCTGCCGTCGGCGGTCGGCGACGTGTACTTCGGCGACGGCGCGCTGCGGCTGGTGACGCCGTTCAGCCCGGCGATCCGGCTCGGCGCGACGCACGTGTTCGGCATCGGCATCCGCTCGCAGCGTGCCGCCGACTCGCTCTGGCAGGAAGAGCTCGGCATCGGCACCGATGCCCCGGTGGAGCACGCCCAAGGCATCCTGTCGCCGCCGATGGCGCAGATCTGCGGCGTGTTCCTGAACGCACTCTTCCTCGACCATCTCGACGCCGACCTCGATCACCTGAAGCGCATGAACGAGCTGATCCAGACCTACGCCGGCAGCACGCCCGCGACGTCGCCGCCGGCCGCACGCGGTGGCGCGCCCGGAGCGACGGTGGAGCCGATGCGCGTCGTGTCGCCGCTGGTCGTGAGCCCCTCGGAGGACCTGGCGCTGATCGCGCAGCGCTTCGCGCACCGCATGCCGCGCCTGGTGCGCTACATGCTCGACGGACTCGGCACCCCCGACGCGCAGAGCGCCGACCTCACGAGCTACCTCCTGTTCGATTCCTTCTACACCCGAACCCTGGTCGACATCGGCTATCGCGACGCGAGCGCGCGCATCGGCGAGATCGAGGCGTTCCTGCACGGCGGCATGGCTGCCGCGCGTGCCGGTGAACCATCGGAGGGGACGGCGGTGATCGACGCCGCGGAGGAGCGCGCGGTCGGCTGAGCGTCATCGACCCGCGCGGCGGAGGTAGACCATGGGCGGGGAAGGGTATGTCCGGCTCTCGGGGCTCGATCACGCGTTCCTGCACTTCGAGACGTCGTCGACCTACATGCACATCGCCTTGACGGCGATCTTCGACGCGGGCTCGCTCGCCCGTGCCGACGGCGGCATCGACATCGAGCGCATCCGCGCGCACGTGGCGTCGCGTCTGCACCTGCTGCCGCGTTACCGGCAACGGCTCCACTTCATGCCGGTCACGGGCGATCCGGTGTGGGTCGACGACGACGCGTTCGCGCTCGACTTCCACGTGCGGCACAGCCACCTGCCGCGGCCCGGCACCGAGGCGCAGCTCAAGACGCTGATCGGCCGGATCCTCGAGCGTCCGCTCGATCGCAAGCATCCGCTGTGGGAAATGTGGTTCATCGAGGGCCTGCCCGGTGATCGCTTCGCGATGCTGTGCAAAGTCCATCATTGCATGGTGGACGGCATCGCCGGGATCGAGCTGCTCGCGGCACAGCTGAGCCCGGTCGCCGACACGCAGATCGCGCCGCCCCATCCGTGGACGCCGCGGCCGCTGCCGGCGACGTCGCAGATGCTGCGCGACGAGCTGCGCCGTCGCACCGACGCCACGCTCGGGCTGCTGCGCGCGT
>JAIEPK010000473.1 GCA_019749875.1 Candidatus Binatia bacterium
CATGCTGCCGGCGGCCTGATCGGCCGCGCGCCGCGGCTGTTCGCCGCCGGGGCCCGGCCGCATGCCGCGCTACGGCAGCGCCGCGCGCAGATCCTCGGTGAATTCGCGATTGACAGTGGCCAGCAGCGCGGCGAACTCGAAGTCGCTTTCGCGTGAATAGAGGTTCGAGCTCGCGTCGTACGTCGGCGGCGCGTAGCGCTTGCTCAGGATCTGCCGTCCCGACCGTCGGTCCGTGCACGACAGATCGACGGTGAGGGTGTTCGACGCGCTCACCGCGGGAGCCACGAAGAGCCACGGGATCGGCCCCGCAGGTCCGAGACCGTACGACCAGAGCCGCCCGTCGTACTCGGTGCGGACGATCGTTCCCTGGATGACGTAGTCGGCGCTCCCCTCGCTCGCGGCGAATGACGCGTCGGCGAACAGGCCGGCAGCCTGCAGGTCCGCGACCAGCGCCTTCGGATAGTCGTCGACGGGCGCATAGTTCACCCAGCGGGACGACGTGAGGTGGTACGCCTCCTTCTCCGGGACCTGCTGCTCCGTCCAGCCCCAGGGCAGGAACGGCAGCAGGTACATCCCGATCAGGTTGCTGTTGTCGTCGGGACGGGCGTCGCGGTACGGCAGCACGACCGCCTTGCCGGCCTTCGCCGTCGCCGGCGGATAGGCGTTGGCATGATACTGCCACGCCCGCGGCTGCGGACCGCACGCCGAAGCCAGCAGCACGACCAGAAGACCAACCGCGATTCGACCGTCAAGCATACCACCCCTCGTGCGCACGGCGCGACCGGCTCCACCGCGCGCCCCTTAGCCCACGCAGCGCCGCGCGGCAAAACGGGCCGAGCGCCGCGGCGGTCGTCGCGGTCGAGCGGGCCGCAGGGCGCGGCGGAGGTCGACGCGTCGGGCGGCGCGGGGAAGCTCACGTGGTAGCGATCGCCCCCGGGGATCCCGAGGACCGCGCACGCGGACGAGCCGGGATTCGGCGGCACGAGGCCGATCGCACCGGTCGATCAATCCTGCGAAAGGATCACCGCCGAGTAGGCGCCGAGGCCGACGTCCGCCCCGAACGGCATCCCGTCGCCGTTCGCACCCGGCTCGGCCCACGGGTCGAAGCTCGGGTGGTCGCCGAAGAGCGCGCTGTAACCGCGCCAGTCGCTGTTGAAGCGCACGTGCCACTGCCCGCCGCGCGGGAGGCCGATGCGATAGGACGCGTAGGCGCGCGCCGCAAAGTTCAGCACGACGACGACGTCGTCGCGCGCGCCGCCTTGGTCCCAGCGATGGAACGCGATCACCTTGTCGCCATCGTTGACGTGGTGGACGTTGATGTCGTGGCCGCGCAAGCCGCGGGTGGTGTCGAACCAGTTGCGACGCAGGCGAATCAAGTCGCGATAGAGCTGGCGAATGCCGGCGAGGCGACTCGCCTTCGACCAGTCGAGCTCGCGCGCATCGGACCAGAAGCCCCACTCGAGGAACTCTTGCCCCATGAAGATCATGGGGATGCCCGGCGCGGTGAACACCACCGCCGCTCCGAGCGTCGAGCGCTTCTGTGCGAAGTATCCATCGGCGTTGCCGGGCGAGATCATCTCCGGCACGCGGGCTTGCTCCTGCTTCGACACCTCGTCGTGCGACTCGGTGTAGATCACCCGCTGGAACGCGTTGCCGTTGAAGCGCTGCGCGAGGATCGCGCGAACGTCCTGCATGCTGCGCTGACGATCGTCGGGTGCGATCAAGGTCCTGCGCAGCGTGTGGACGAAACCGGCGGCCCACTGCGATCCGAAGCCCGCACCGCCCGCGGCGACGTCCTTGGTGAGCCATGCGTTGTCCTGCATGTCCTCGGCGATGATGAGCTTCCACGGCTGACGCTCGCGGATCTGCGAGTTGATCCACTGCATGAGGCTCCAGCCGTCGGGAACGTCGGATCCAGGATCGTCGTTCCTGCCGTGAACGTTGCGGATCCAGCCGGTCGCATCCCAGCGCAGGCCGTCGCAGTGGCGCTGCTCGAGCCAGCGCAGCGCATTGTCGCGCAGGTACTGCCGGACCTCACCGCGACCGTAGTCGGGGCGCGTGTGGCCCCAGAGCGTCTGCGCGCGCCAGTCGTTGTAGAAGTAGATCCCGCCCTGGTGCTCGTAGCCGTCGGGGCTCCAGCCGTTGAAGCGCCACAGGTCGAGATCGTCCGGACCGAGGTGGTTGTAGACCACGTCGAAGATCACGGCGATGCCGCGCTCGTGCGCCGCGTCGACCAGGCGGCGAAACCCGTTCGGCCCGCCGTACGACTCTTCGATCGCGAAGATGTAGGCGGGGTTGTAGCCCCACGAGACGTCACCCGGGAACTCGTCGGCCGCCATCACCAGGATGCCGTTGACGCCGAGGTCGACGAGCTCGTCGAGCTTGCTGACCACGGTGTCGAAGTTGCCGCGACGGTGGTGGGCGGCGTCGAAGAGGAAGCTGCCGACGTGCAGCTCGTACAGGACCAGCGAGTTCCACGCCGGTGTCGAGTACCCGGGATCGTGCCACGTGTAGTCCGGGTCGGCGACGATGCTGTCGCCGTTGGAGTGGGTGAGCGAGCGCGCATACGGATCGTTCTTCCACAGGGGGGCGGCAGCGAAGGGCGTCGTCAGGACGAACTTGTAACGATCGCCGACGCCGGCCCCGGGCACGTCCGTCGACCAGTAGCCGCCGCTCTCGTGGGTGAGCGGGGCGGCATTCGCGCTCCAGCCGTTGAACGTTCCGGCGACGCACACCGCATTCGCGGACGGCGCCCAGACGCGAAACGTCACGCCTCCCCCATAGGGAAGGGCGCCCATGCCGGGCCTGTTCGATGCTGCCATCGTCACCTCCACAGGTTTGCGCGCGGCGCGCGCGCGTCGGACGGCTCAGCCCTGCGGGCTCACCCGCTCGAGGTCGGCGAAGCCGAGGCGTCCGTCGGACGAAGACGTGCCGCGCGTGTGCAGCGCTTCGTGGTCGGCGCAGTCGATCGGAACGTCAGTCGTAGCCCCCGAACATGAAGAGCGAGAGGTCCTCGTCGGTCGGGTTCATGAGCGCGTGCAGATTGCCGCCCTTGAGCATGGCGAAGTGTCCCGGCTCGAGCGTGCGGACCTCGAAGCAGCGCTCGCGGTCGGGCATCTTGCACCAATCGCCGACCACCATGAGCGCCCGACCTTCCATCAAGAGGAAGACCTCCTGGTTGTCGCGATGCCGGTGCAGGCCGATCCCGCAGTTGGCCTTCACCACGTGCAGGTCCATGTAGTCGACGGCGAGGAAGCTCTCGCGTCGCAGAGCGGCCGCCTTGTTGCCGAAAGCATCGAAGCTCCAGGGCTCGATCTCACGCCCGAGATCGCCCGGCAGACCGATCGGAAAGTAGTTCGACACCAGGTTGCGATACTCGAGAATCCCGACGCCGCCGTGCGGATTGCGACTGCTCCCGACGGTCAGGAAATGGTTCCAGCCGCGCAGCACCATGTTGAATCGGTAGTGGTAGTTGGCTCCACCGTTCGAATCCCACGTGTCGCCCGCATCGTTCGCCCAGGCGACCTCGATCGAGAGCGGCAGGATCGGATGCAGCGCATGCGTCGGTGCGACCTTGACGAGGGGGCTGCCCTCGATGCGCTCGCGGGCGAAGTCGTCCCCGGAGCCGAGCACCAGATCCGGGCGCACCTGGATCTCGCCGCGCACCAAGGCCCCGCGGCCCTTCGGTCCGAGCTGGCTGGCGAGGTCCGCAGGACCGCTGTAGCCCCAGATCTCGACCTCGTAACGATCGAGCGCCTCCACGTACGGCACCGTGAGCAGCGACGGAGACGAGACCCCGCCGATCTTGACGTAGAGCTTGATCTGCTTTCCGAGCTTGCGTCCGGTGGCGATCGCGAGCCCGGTCTCGGATCCGCCACCGTACGAGATGCGCACGAAGGGTCCCGACCAGTTGCCGACGGTGACCATGCCGCGGACGATGAACGTGTCGCCGACGAGGAAGCTCGCGACGTTTTGCTTCTGAAAGTCGACCTTGTTGTCCTGCAGCGCAGGATCGAGAACGTCGGCATCGCTTCCGCTCGGTCCGAACAGCGCGAGCGAGCGAATCGGAAACAGGTACTGCAGGCTCGTACCGACGTAACACTCCCGCTCGGCGCCCAGGTGCCGCCCCTCGATCAGCGTCAGCAATGCAAGCAACGAATTGTCGTGATCGTACGTCGGCTGCTTCCCGTCCGCGACGCGGATCACGCTGTCGGTGTGCAGAAGATCCATCGCGATTGTCCTCGAGGGCAGTGGGGCCGCAGCACGCGCCGTCAGCGACTGTGATACAGGAAGGCCACGAACTTCAGGTCGCCCGCAGCGGCCGTGTTCCTGATGCCGTGCATGCCGCCGCTCTTGGTGAAGATCATCGAGCCGGGCCCGACCGGCAGCTCCTTGAAGTCGCGCCGGCCGATTCCCATCACCTCGCGCGAAACGGTCCGGTAGCGAGGGTTGCCGTGCTCGTCGAGCGCGTCGGTCTCGGGATCGTCCCCGACGCGAAGGTAGGCGATGCCGTTGCCCTCGACGACGTAGTACAGCTCTTCGGACCCGATGTGCTGGTGGTTGCCTTCGACCTTGCCCGGCGGGATCGTGACCTCGTGGAAGAAGATCAGCGAGCCGCCGAGCTCGCGCTGGAACAGCCAGCGCATCTGGATGACGTTGTCCACTCGCGCGTCCGGGTTGTTGTCCGGCTCCATCATCGCGTTGCGGTAGAGCACCGGAACGACGTCGGCCGCGCGCTTGAACCATCCGCGCTGGAAGTCGAGCAGGTAGTTCTTGTCCTCGACGGTATTGAGCGGCGAGCTCGGCTCGCCGACCCGAGGCTCCTGGTGCGAGCGTAGGTAGTTGTTGTCCCAGGCGGCGTCCGCGTCGCCGACCGCGGTGCCGAAAGGCTGGTAACGATCCGCCTCGCGGAAGGCGAGCTCGACTTGCTTGACGGCGTACACGTCCGCCATCAGGTGCTCGAACTGCGGCACGCGCGTGATGGACCCGTCGCTGCCCATCATGTCGAGCACGCTGAAGTCGTGCTGCTTGGTTTCCGGCGGCTCGAGCGTGCCCCACAGCTCGACCTGGTACGCGCCGACCCAGCGATCCCAGTGCAGCGCGACGCGCGCCTCGGGCTCCGGACCGCCGTTCCCCGACCGCAGCTTGACCCAGGCGACGACGCGCGCCGTCAAGAAGCGCCCGCGCGTGCGCACCTGCTCGACCAGCCGCTCGCCCCGATACTCGATGCGGACGAAGTTGCAGAGGAAGACGCCGTCCATGAAAACCTCGCCCTTCAGCACGGTGAGGTCGAGGTAGCCGCGCACCTCCTGAACGTTGTAGCGATAGCGCTCGCTGCGCGTCGCGTTCAGGTAGGCCTCGTGGTAGATGCGGTCGGGAAAGAAGACGACCTTGAAGACGTCGTTCGCGACCGACGAGAAGATGTCGTCGAAGTTGGTCGTCGGCATCGCTCAGATCCTCTCCTTCAGCTGCCTCGCGACGCGAAACGCGTTCGCTTCGATGGTCAGCGTCGGATTGCCGCCGCCGGACGTCGGCATGCACGAGCCGTCGGTCACGTAGAGGTTGTCGAAGCCCCAGGCCTTGCAGTCCCCGTCGAGGACCGAATCGCGAGGGTCGGTGCCGAAGCGCGCACCTCCCAGGACGTGGTTCGCACAGCGTGCCAGGTCGTCGTTCCCGTAGACGCCGCCCGCGCCGAGGTCCTTGCGCACGCCGCCGTGCCAGAGGACGTCGCGACAGACCTGCGCGAACGTGGTCATCGCCGCGACGTCGTGCGGATGCCAGCCCTTGATGATGTAGGCCGCCGCGCGTCCCCACTTGTCCTTGACGGTGGGATGCAGCTCGATCCGATTGCTCTTGAGCGGCACCTGGTTGGCCATGAACGTCATCGACAGGCCTCGTCCGAAGTGGTCGCCGAGGAATCCGACCAGAGCCTCGCCGGTCAGACGGGCTTCGCCGGTGAACCCGTCCCACACGGTGTCGAGATCGCGGCTCTGGTAGTTGCGGCCCAGCGCCAGCGGCAGCGCACGATCCGACGTGTTGTTGTAGAGCGCGGCCCCGGCCCAGAGCTGGTTCGCCTCGAGGAACTCGTCGGTCGCGCAATGGTCGCTCGACCAGTCGCTGTCGAGCGTGAGCGACTTGTCGTAGCGCGCCGGAGCGTCGACCAGCGCCGATGCTCCTCCGAAGCAGTGCGTGAGGAAGTAGCCACCGAGGATGCCGTTGCCGTCCTGGTTGATCGCGGCGTCGAACGCAGGATCCGCCGCGGCCGACAGCTTCAGCAGACGGACGCTCTCGATCGCCGAGCAGGCGACGACGACGACCTTTCCGGCGGCGACGCGCGGCGTGCCCGACGGATCGAGGTAGTGGACCTTGGACACCGTGCGACCCGTGCACTCGAGGTGCGTCACGACGCAGTTCGGTCGCAGCGCGAAGTTCGGCCGGCTCAGAATGGGACGCAGCAAGGCCACGTAGGTGCTCGACTTGAAGCCCAGCGGATCACCGTAGCGATTCACGAAGGCGGTCTTCGCGGTCTCGCCGGTGTCCGGGCCGGCAGCCGGCAGCGGGCCGCGGCGGCCGCTCGGTTCGTGGTCGCGCGTGATCACGGCGAGCGGGGTGCGGTAGCGTGTCATGCCCAGCGCATCCATGCCCGCCTCGACGTGCGCGCTGATCGGATTCGGTCGCAACGGCGGCTGGTACGAGTCCTTCGAGAAGTGCTTGATCTGTCCCGCGACCTGGCCGTTCAGGCCGATCAGCGTCTCGGCCTGGACGTAGAACTCCTCGAGGTCGGCGTAGGTGAACGGCCAGTCGCGCGCCTCGCGCGCGACGTCGCCGTTCGGATCGTCACGCAGAGGTCGGCCGGCGTTGGCCGACTGGAGGCGAAAATCGCGCTCGGTGAAGCGATACGAGACGCCTCCGTAGAGCTGCGTGCCGCCGCCGACGACCTGGGCGGTGTAGCCTTCGATGGTCGCCTTGTCGTCGCCGCTCGCCGTTCGATAGACG
This sequence comes from Candidatus Binatia bacterium, assembly GCA_019749875.1. GTDB lineage: Bacteria > Desulfobacterota > Binatia > UBA12015 > UBA12015 > VGTK01. The sequence goes on from JAIEPK010000473.1 coordinate 6,997, forward strand.
TGCGGCTCGTCGTTGATGTCGGGCTCGACGTGGCTCGAGTAGTAGGCGGCACCGCGGTTGGCGACGCCGTCGAGCGTGATGCGCTTCTCAGCCCCGGTCGAGAGCAGCTCGTCGCGCCGGAAGTCGCTGCGGCCGTCCGCCGTCTCGTCCTGGGTGCGCAGCAGCGGTCCCTTCTCGAGCACCAGCACGTTCTTTCCGGCCAGGACGAGCTGATGCGCGATCGGCGCTCCCCCGGCCCCGCTGCCGATGATCACGACGTCGAAGCTCGTTGGTTCCGCCATCCGCATCGCCTCCCGCTGCTATCCGACGTAGGCCGCGTTGTCGCCGAGCGGCGGCTCGAGCGCCCGCTGCCAAGCAAAGCAGCTCGCGTTCGCGTCGTCGCGGAACGTGCTCTCCAGGTACGCCCACGCGACCGCGCCGACGTTGCCGCCATGCCGCGGGTGCGAGAACGCTCCGGTGTACGTGTGACGGCGCAGCAGCTTCAGAAAGTACTGGGGCTCCCGGTACGACGCGTAATCCCAGCCGTCGATCGAGCCGCTCGCGAGCTGGCCGTAGAGGTCGATGAAGCTCTCCTTCGGGATCGCCGCGACATCGATCGTCGGATGGCGACGCGACAGGATCGCGTCGATCTGGGCGAGGCAGAGCCGATAATCGATGGCGTGGTGGTTCTCCTCGCGGGCCAGCAGCTTGTCGATGAAGTTCACCACGCCCACCGGCTGGTCCAGGCGATAGGCGCGCGCGTACTGCGTGTCCTTTGCTTGACGATCGGCGCCGCTGTAGAAGTACTGGAGGAACCGCTGGCCCTCGGTGGTGCGGAAGGGCAGGATGTGATCGGTGAGACGCGTCAGGAGGAGAAGCTCCCGCCTGCTCAGCACCAGCGGCTGAGTCGTCAGCTCGGTGAAGAAACGCGACCAGGCTTCACCGTCTGCGGTGGTCACGCGCTGCGGATTCACTGGATCGAGTACGGGCACGCCGTCGACGAGGAGCTTGTAGCGGTGCACCTGGCCCTTCGGGACGAGGACCGACAGCGCCACGTATGCGGTGGGCTCGCCGACGAAGGTCACCGGCTCGAGCGGAAGGGGCTCGAACAGCGTCGCGAAGGTGCCGATCACGGCGATCGGCGGCCGCGCGTCGCCCTGATGCGCGTAGACGAAGGTCACACGGTTCGAGCGCGCGCCGATCTCGGGGCGAGCCGCGTCGCGATACGAGTCGATCAGCGGGAAGCGCCAGCCCTCGCAGGCGCGCGACCGGCTGTCGCCGGCGTCGCCGTACTGGCCGTAGTCGTGTCGCGCCGCGCCGTCGGCGCGAGCGAGGCAGCGTCCCGCGAAGTTCAGGACGTACTGATGGTCAAGTGCGATGAGCTCGGCGGGCATCCTCGCCCCTCTTCCGTGATGTGCTCGGAAACGCCAGCGAACGGAAGCTCGACGCGAGCTTCGATGGCGACTTATCGTGCGACCGGCGAGCCACGTCAAGATACGGCGAGAGCAGCTTGACGATGGCAGCCGTCGTCATGCGCCGAACGAATCGCGACGCGTCGCGCGGATGATGGAGCGGGCGTCGCGACTCTCCACTGCGCTCGACGAGCGCGACGTCGCCGCCGCCCACGCACGACGACCACGCGCGGCCGGAAGACGACGTTCAGACTCGTGGCCGAGCCGATGCGCCGAGGCACGGACCATGCGCAGCTCGACGTCGCGAGCGGCTCGCAAGCAAGCCCATGCCGCGCGCGACGCTCGACACGCCGGGCGACGCGCTGCGAAGCGAAGCTCGAGGCGGCGCGCCCGCCTCAACCCGCGGGCTTGGTCTGCACCGCGCTCTCGCGCGACAGCATGCGCTCGACCCACGCCGCCACGGCCGGCGGCGGCGCGATCTCCATCAAGTCGAGAAACTGCACGAGCGGCGTGTAGCAGACCTCGACCATGCCGTAGCGGTCTCCGACCATCCACTGCTTGCCGCCGAGCTGGCCCTCGAGGATCGCGAGGTGCTTCTCGATCTCGGCCTTGGCCTGCGCCATCGCCTTCTCGTCCCAGCGCTCCTTCGGCAGGAAGCGCTTCGGAAAGATGAGCGTCGTCGTCTGGCGCGCGAGCTGGATGTCGCACAGCTTGACGTGCATCGCCGCGAGCGCACGGCCGCGCGGATCGGGCGGCAGGAGCGGCTCGTCGGGACGCGTCAGCTCGAGGTACTCGAGGATCGCGGTCGACTCGTAGAGCACGAAGCCGTCCTCCTCGAGCGTCGGCACGCGGCCGTACGGATTGAGCTTCAGGTACTCCGGCGAGCGGTGCTGCTTCGCCGCCATGTCGATCTCGACGATCTCGTGCGGGATCTTCTTCTCGAGGAGCGCGATGCGCACGCGGCGCGAGAAGGTCGACAGGGGGTGCGAGTGGAGCCTGAGCATGGGACCTCCTTGGGGCGCGACACGATTAACAGGCCGCGTCGGTCGACGCGATCCGCAATCGCGCGTATGCCCGGACGTCCCGCGGCGCTCAGAAGTCGCGGTCGAGGACCGTCTTACGACCGGCCTGGGCGGCCTTCTCGATCGCCGCGTCGCACAGCTCACGCACCTTGTCGGAGAGCACGTCGATCACCCCGTCGGAGGTGTTCATGCCGGAGCGCGCGCGCACGTATGCCTTGAGCTTGGACACGACGACCAGCACGTCGTGCGGCAGGTCCGCCGGGTTCACGTGCGGCAGCGGCGTCGGCGTCACGCCGCCGCTGGAAGAGATCGCGTGCGCTCCCGCGGCCGCAGCAGGCGCGGCGGCACGCGCCTCGCGACGCTCGCTCGCGAGCTGCTCCTCGACCTGCTCGCGCTGCCACTCCTCGCGCGACGGCGCGCTCTTCTCGACCGCCCACGCGTCGCGGTGGCGCAGCAGCGGCACGTGCGAGTCCCAGCACTCGACCGAGCAGAACGCGAGTGCCGTGTGGCCGCGGTTGCACGTCGAGACGTTGCACGCGTGGTAGCGGCCGCGAAAGGGAATCTCCTTCTTGCAGGTGCTGCAGTGCTTCCAGAAGGTTCGCTCCACACCGTGCTCCTACTGGCCGCAGCGCGGATCGCTGTCCTGCAGCACCGCGATCTGGGCACCGGTCACCGGCAGCTTGACGCAGCCGTGGTCCTCTTCGCAGATGAAGTCGAAGTCGCGCGCCGCCTCGTGGCAGCCGAAGCACTGCCCGCCGAACATGTTGATGATGTCGTCGCGGCCGCGCTTGCGGATCTCGGTGCCGCTCGCCGACACGTTGAGCTCGAAGTACTCCCAATCGTTGTTCGCCGGATCGTAGCCCGGCGCGCGCTTGACCATCGCCTCGCCGGGGAAGAGCTGGATGATCGTGCCGACGGGATACTGCTTGCCCGGCTCGGGGCTCTGCGCCAGCGCGACCGCCTCGTCGAGGAAGCCGCGACGGTTCGTCAAGCGGATGTTCCGCACGCGCACCCAGCTCTGCAGGCATTCGAAGTCGCTCGCCTCGGCGACGAAGTCCGCGGGCGCCTGCGTCGCGCCGCCGCCGTCGCCGCCGCAGGCCGCCATGGCGAGCGCGGCGGCGACCGCCACGAGGCCCCTCGACACGCTTCTCGTCCACGTCGTGCGCATCGGGTCCCTCTACCTGCAAGGGCGGCGCGGTCAACCCGATTCGGCGCGAACGGCCTCACGAGCGCGTCCTGCCGGACCCGCGCCACCGCTCGCAGCCGACGCGGCGGCCGAGCGGGTGCGCGCAGCGGGGCCCGGCGCGCATGGTCGGATCCGGCTTGCCGACCACCCCGGAACGTCGGTAACGTCGCAGACCCACCAGACGACAGGAGATCCGCGAATGGGAACGGCCTACATCATCGACGCCGTGCGCACGCCGCGTGGCAAGGGCAAGAAGGACGGCAAGATCGCGACCGTCCACCCGCAGGAGCTGCTCGCGCAGGCGCTGAACGGGCTGAAGCGCACCGACATCGACCTGAACGACGTCGAGGACGTCGTCGCGGGCTGCGTCCAGCAGACCGGCGAGCAGGGCGCGTGCATCGGCCGTCAAGCGGCGCTCGCCGCCGGCTGGCCGAACGTGGTCACCGGCGTGTCGCTGAACCGCTTCTGCGGCTCGGGCCTCCAGGCGGTGAACTTCGCCGCGATGGGTGTGGCGAGCGGCATGCAGGACCTCGCGGTCGGCGGCGGCGTCGAGTCGATGTCGCGCATTCCGATGGGCTCGGACCGCGGCGGCATCGACGGCAACAACCCGCACCTCATCGAGCTGCACCCGATCGTCCCGCAGGGCATCTCGGCCGACATCATCGCCACGCTCGAGAAGTTCTCGCGCGACGACGTCGACCGCTTCGCCTGGGAGAGCCAGCAGAACTGCCAGCGGGCAGTCGCGGAAGGCCGCTTCAAGAAGAGCCTGATCCCGGTCACCGATCTCGAGGGCAACGTCCTGCTCGACAAGGACGAGTTCCCGCGTCCCGAAACGACCGTCGAGGGCCTCGGTCAGCTGAAGCCGTCGTTCGCCGGCATCATGGACTTCCGGCCCGAGATCGGCGACGGCCTGACGCTCGGCGAGCGCGCCTACAAGCGCTATCCCGAGGCGAAGCCGCTGAACCACGTGCACACGCCCGGCAACTCGTCGGGCATCGTCGACGGCGCGTCGGCGGTGCTGCTCGCGTCGGAGCGCTACGTGAAGGCGCACGGCCTCAAGCCGCGCGCGAAGATCGTCACGTCCGCGACCTGCGGCTCGGAGCCGGTCATCATGCTGACCGCGCCCGGACCCACCACCGAGCGCGCGCTCAAGAAGGCCGGCATGACGGTCGGCGACATCGATCTCTTCGAGATCAACGAGGCGTTCGCGGTCGTGCCGCTGAAGACCATGCGCGACCTGAACATCCCGCGCGACAAGGTCAACGTGAACGGCGGCGCGATCGCCCTCGGCCACCCGCTCGGCGCGACCGGCGGCATGCTCATCGGCACCCTGATCGACGAGCTCGAGCGTCAAGACAAGACGACCGGCGTCGTCACCCTGTGCATCGGCGGCGGCATGGGCATCACGACCATCATCGAACGCTGCTGATCCGCCTTCTCTCTCTCCTTCGTACCTTCGCCCGGAGGGCGCACGCATGATCACGCATCCTGCCGCGAGCGGCGTTCGCCGCTCGCTCCTTCTCCTCGTTCTGTGCAGCACGGTCGCCGCGGCTCCCCGCCCGGCGGCCGCGTTCGAGATCCTCACCCGCGACAAGGACGCGCGCTTCGCGCACGACGCGAGCGGCGGCGGCTGGTCGCACGTCCGCATCGGCGCCGATCGCGCGCTTCAGAACCTGTCCGATCCGCGCTGTCCCGCCGTCTCGAAGATCCGCATCAGCTCCTACAAGGACAACCGCGTCGTCGGCGAGCCGCTCGCGGAGCTGCCGTGCGCCGCCTGGCGCAAGATCCCGGGCGGCTTCCTGTACGCCGATCCGGACGGCAGCGTCGCCGGCATCGAGAAGGTGCGCTACACGACGCACGGCCTCGAGGTGTACGCCGCAGCACCCGGCCACACGCCGGTGGTCGGCCCGATCGGCTTCGCGCAGCTCAGCTTCGAGATCGACGGCCGGCGGCTGATCGCGCGCTTCCACAACTTCGCGCGCAACGACGAGGTGAGCGTCGTCGCGAAGCGCCCGTCGCGCGTCGCCGCGGACGGCGAGGCGGCGTTCTGGGACACGCTCGGCGGCACCAATCGCGACCGCGAGGCGCTAGAGCTGCTCGCCCGGGCCACGCAGCGCGACCCGCGCGACGGGCGCTCGCACTTCTTGACGGGCATGATGCACCTGCAGCGCTTCGAGCGCATCGACGCCGATCCGCGCCATGCGAGCGACGCGGGCCGCCTCGAGCTGCTGCAGGCGGTGCAGGCGTTCGATCGTGCGTCGCCGCTCCTGTGGGACGGCGTGCGCGGCGACAGCCGCGCCCCGGGCTTCGCCGCGGCCGCGACCTACAAGAAGGGCGTCGCGTTCGACGAGCCCGACACGATCGCGCGCGGCTTCGCGGCGATGAGCGACGCCGCGGACATCAACCCGCTGTTCAACGGCTTCATCCCGTTCGGCGCGGGTCCGATCGCGACGCCGGACAGCGAGCAATACGCACTGATCCTGCACCTGCTCGACGACGTGTTCCCCACGCTGTTCGCGGATTGCGTCGGTCAGGACGAGATCTGCTTCAACGGCGGGCTCGCACCGCACAACCTCGAGGGCACGTTCGTGCTGTTCGGCGACCTCTACACCAAGGCCGGGCGCATCGAGAAGGCGCAGAGCTACTACAGCGGCGCGGCGCAGATGGGCGAGACCAACGGCTGGAACCCGTCGTTCACCGCGCACGCGCGTGCGCTCGCGGCGTCGGTGCCCGAGCGTGCGGCGCTGTACCAGAACGACGACCCGAGCGACGACCCGCCCTTCACGGATCTCGGCGGCGCCGGCAACTGCGCGTACTGCCACAGGCAATAGAAGCGAGAGGGCACGCGGGGTTGTTCGATCGAGGGGGCACGCGCCCCCTC
>JAIEPK010000255.1 GCA_019749875.1 Candidatus Binatia bacterium
CACGCGATCCTGCTCGAGGACGCGGCTCACCAGCGCGACCGATTCGGGATAGCGCCACGCGCGCGACGGCGATGGGTCGGAGACGACCCACTCGATCGTCCCCACCTGGGACGTCTCGTCCGCACCCTGCAGCGGGGGCAGCAGGATCGCGTGCAGCAGGACGGTCGACAGCACGAGGAGCAGCACGCCTACGACGGGGTGCTCCGCTCCGACCGCTTGCCAGCCGACGCAGAGCGCCAGCAGGGCCATCAACCCGCAGGCGAGCACGAGACGGTTCGCCGCGACGAAGAACAGCAGGCGCGCGAGGGTCTCGCGGGCCGGCACCGGCGCGGACCGTACCACACGGTAGCGCGGCGTCGTCTGCACCACCGGACGCTCTCCGTCGGCGAGCCGGATGTCGATGCTCGCGAACGTCGGCAGGTCTGCCGCGCCAAGCTGCGCGAAGCCGAAGTCGCCGGGCAGGAGCCCCGCGACCAGTGCGCGCAGTGGCTCGCCGCCGGCAGGCAGCGGGCCGAGATCGACCCATCCGCCGTCGTCGACCACCTGCAGGCTGGCGCGACCGCGCAACACCTCGAGAAGCCCGCGTCGCCGCGAAGCGTCGCGCGCGTTCTGCGCCACGAGCAGCACGTGCGTGCGACCGCGCGAGGAGAGATTCAGCTGCACGCGCGCGCCGTCGAGCTTCCGGGCCTGCGGATCGTTCGCGCGTCGAACCTCGACGAGATAGATGCGGCCCTGCGGCGAGGTCGGGTGCACGATGTCGACGAGGCGCGGCCCGACGGAGTTCGGCGGCGGCGGTAGATTGGCTGCGACCACCGCGACGGCATCGTGGCCGCGCACGACGAGGTGAAGCGCGGCGAGCGCCAGCACGAGGATCGGGACCGCAAAGGCGAGCGCGTGCAGCAACCGATTTCGTGCGACGTGCACGCCGCCGTCTAGCACCTTCCCGCCGCTCCGCCCATCGCCGCCGGCATCCATTGCAACTTCGATCGCGTTCATGGATAGGACTGCCGAGCACGACGCCGTGCGCGTCCTTCCCACGCTGCATGAGGAGATGAGCAAGATGAACGGCACGAGCAGCATCGGTCGGCGATGCCGCGTATGCCGCGTATTGATCGCGTGCGCCACGATCGGACTCGGCGCCTGCAGCGGCGACCGCGGAGCCGCTCACGACGAGCGCGATCTGCCGACTGCCCCGGCAGCCATCGGGCTTCCGCCGCGACCCACGACGGCGGCGGGTGCAGCGCCCGCCGCGACCGCAGCTGCCGTGAGGCTCGTCGTCGATCCCGCGAGCGTGCGACTGCAGTCGGGCCACGCGTTCTGGGTCGCGTTGCCGGAAGAGTGGCTTCCCTATGCGAGCAGCCTCGACGACCCGCAGCGCAGCACGGTGATCCTCCAGGAGGACGGGCGGCCGCTCGGTCCGGCAAACGCGCCCGTCACGACGGTGCAGACGACGGGGCGCGGCAGCTTCGTCCACTGGGGCGGGTGGCTCTACTTCTCGACGTCCGACAACACCGACCCACGTTCGAACGGCCGGGAGTACCGATTGGTTCTCGCTGCGGCGGAATGAGGCGGCGAGCGTGGCGGCGGGGGCCGTGCACCCGGTCCTGACGTCGCAGCACGGCGGCGCGCCGGCGTCCCCGGTGGCGCTGATCGCCCGCAACGCGCCGCTCGTGATCGTCGGCGAGGCGCTGCCGCTGGCAGCGGCGGTGCTCGCAATGCCGGTGCTGGCGGCGAGTCTCGGCGTCGATCGCCTCGGCGTGCTGTCCCTCGCGTGGGTCGTGATCGGCTACTTCAGCCTGTTCGACCTCGGCATCGGGCGTGCGGTCACGCGGCTGGTCGCCGCGCGGCTCGCCGATGGACGTCCCGGCGAGGTGCCGCCTCTGGTCGCGTCGGCGCTCGCTCTGCTGCTCGCGCTCGGGTGTGCGGGCGGCGTGCTGCTGGCGGTGCTGTCGCCCTGGCTCGTGGACCGTGCGCTGCAGGTACCCGACGCGCTTCGCGGCGAGGCTCGCATCGCGTTCCTCGTGCTCGCCGCTTCGGTGCCGCTCGTCGTGCTCGCGTCGGGCCTGCGTGGCGTGCTCGAGGCGGAGCGTCGCTTCGCGACTCTCGCGGTACTGCGCATCGCGCTCGGGATGATCTCGTTCCTCGGGCCGCTGCTGGTCCTGCCGCTGTCCCGGAGCCTCGTCGCGGTCGTCCTCGTTCTCGCCGTGGGACGTGTCGTGCTGCTCGTGGTCACGGCGGCACTCGCACGCCACGTTCTGGTGTGGCCGCGACGCGGCCAGTGCGCGGATCGCGACACCCTTCGCGAGCTGCTGCACTTCGGCGGCTGGCTGACGGTGACGAACGTCGTGAGCCCGCTGCTGGTGCTGCTGGATCGCTTCGTCGTCGGCGCGATCGTCTCCGTTGGTGCGGTCGCCTACTATGCGACGCCCCTGGAGGTCGTGCAGCGTACGGGCGTGATTCCGGTCGCGATCGGCACCGTGGTGTTTCCCGCGATCGCGGCGGCGGCGGTCTCGGCGCTGCCCGAGGCACGGGCGCTGCTGTCGGTCGCGCTCCGGGCGAGCCTGGCGGGCATCTTTCCGCTGCTGTTCGTGCTGGCGCTCTGGGCGCCGCAAGGTCTGGAGCTCTGGCTCGGCGAAGGGTTCGCGCGCGAGTCGATCGTCGTGGTGCGCTGGGTGACCCCGGCATTGCTGCTGAACTCGCTCGGCTGTGCGGCTCTGTTCGCGCTGCAGGCCGCCGGACGTCCCGATCTGCCCGGCCGCTTCCACCTGATGGAGCTGGTGCTCTACGTGCCCCTGCTGTGGTGGCTCGCGTCGCGCCTCGGCCTCGAGGGCGCCGCGATCGCGTGGAGTGCCCGCGTCGCGATCGATGCGGCGCTGCTGCTCGCCGCGGCCGCCGCACGCTTCGCGCTCGGGACGCGGGTGCTCGCGCCCGTGCTCGCGACCGCCGCCGCCGGTCTCGCTCTGCTGGTGCTGGCCCAGTGGGTCGGTGGTACGACCGCGAAGGCGGTCGCGACGTTGGCGGTGCCGGTCGCGTACCTCGGGGGGTGCTTCGCGGGGCTGCTTACACGCGACGAGCGTACCGCCGTTCGGCGGCTCGTGCGGCGGGGCCATTGAGCGCCCCGACTCGATCGGCGCTGGGTGCGGCTTTCGATCGCGCGGTGCGAGCGCCGGACATGGCGTGGAGTGCGGGGCTTCTGTCGCGCTATCGGCCCGCTGTGGTCGTGCTCCTTGCGACGGTTGGACTCTACTTCCCGAGCTCGATGCATGGCGCGATCTCTCCGGCACTGTCCGGCGCGCAGGCCCTCGTGTCGGCCGCGCTGCTTCTGCTCGTCATGGCCGCACCGGGTGGATTGCTCGGAACGACCTCTCTGGCGCTGGTGCTCGGTGCTAACGCGCTGCTGTGGCTCTTCACGTCTCTGACGCCCCTGCCGGGAACGGCGCTCGGCGCCGGAATCTACTACGGGTTGACCTCGATTCTGCTTTGCACCCGCGTGCGCTCGGTGCGCTGCACGCGCCTCGTCCGGAGTTCGTTCTTCGTCTTCAACGTCGTGAACCTCGTGGCTGCCGCCGCGATCGTCGCGCAGGTGCCGTCCGTCATCGACTTCGTGGCTGCGCACTACGGTGCGTTTTACGACTCGCTCGTTCGGAACATGCTCGCGGAGCGGAAGCCCGTGCTTGCATTCGGGAGCCACTCGGTCGCAGCTTTCTTCATGTTCCTGTTCTTTCTGGCGAACTTCGAGCGATACGTCGGGCGCGGGGGGATGCTGTCGTTCGTCACCGCGATCACATACCTCGTGGCACTCGCGACGCTGCGTTCGTCAACGGCCGTAGTTCTGCTCGGGGTGGCGTTGGTGCACGTTCTTCTCGCGTGTAGAAGACGGCCCATCGGCACCATCATGCTCTCGGCATCATCGACCCTGCTAGGTGCCTTCGCCGTGTCGCGTCTGCATGCGGATCCACTTCGGGTCGTAACGGATGCGCTGGCCACCCTGTGGGCGGACGAGGGGGCGGGATTTGGTGCCAGGTACTCTGCGACTGGCTTGCTGGCGGGCAACCTGGCCTTCCTCCGGCAGAACGCTTGGCCGGTCGGGTTCGGCTTCGGGCCAGGGCTGTTCTTCGGTGACTCGGGCTACGTCGAGATGACATTGCGCGGATCGCTCGTCCTGCCTCTCCTCCTGTACTCGGCCTTCGGGATCTTTCTGCTGCACAACCTCCGGAGCCGGGCGCTCGCGCTGGAGTTGCTAGCAGTCTTCCTCGCCTTCGAGATCGGTTGGGGCAATCTGATCTACGTGCGCACCGTCGGGTTGCTGCCGCTGCTGATCGTGTTGCTGAATGATGCTGGGTATGGAGTCCAAGCGCCCACGATAGTTCGGCGCGGCTAGGTTCGGGCCGACGCTCGCGGCGCAACCAGAGCAGCGTAGAGCGTGGCATAGCGCTCGGAAGTGGCTGCGAGCGTGTAGCGCTCGGCCGCTCGTCGGCGACCCGCATCACCAAGAGCCTGCCTCTCGGCGGGTGAAAGCCGCAGCACCTCCTCCAGCGCCGCCGCCAGCGCAGTGCCGTCCCCCGGCGGCACGACCACCCCCGCATCCCCCACAATCGCCGCGCAGTCGCCCGTGTCGGTGACGACGCACGGCACGCCGCACGCCATCGCCTCGCCGACGACGTTCGGGAAGCCCTCCGCCCGGGACGACGCCGACACCAGCACGTCGAGTGCCGCGAGCACGCGCTCGACGCCGTCGCAGGTGCCGAGCAGGTGCGCATGCGCGGTCAGGCCGGCGCGCTCGACGAGTCGCCCGAGGGCGGTGTTCTCCCGCGTCGCGCCGGGGCCGGCGACGATGGCGTGGACGTCGCACCCCGACCGGCGCACGCGCGCGACCGCTTCGAGAAACAGGTCGTGGCGCTTGACGGGATCGAAGCGGGCGATGAGCCCGGCGAGTGCCGCGCCGGGTGCGACGCCGAGCCGCGCCCGCAGAGCGCCACGCGCTTCGGGATCCGGACGGAAGAGCCGCGTGTCGAAGCCGTTCGGGACGATCTCGACGCGGCGGGGATCGAAGCCCAGGGCTGCGTGCTGCGCCGCACTCGCGCGCGAGTTGTTCACGACAGCGTCCGCGCCGGACGACAGCCGCGCGCCCACGCGGATCACCAGCCGCGTGAGCGCGCTCTCGTGCCTGAGGCTCGCGAGCGACTGGCGGATGTTCCACGCGAGCGCGGGGCGCGGTTGCAGCAGCCGCACGGCCGCCCAGGCCGCGAGATTGCCGTGGTACATCCAGCCCTGCACGACGTCGGGCGCGAATGCGCGCAGCGCGGCGCGGAGCCGCCACAGGGTGAGCGGGGAGGGCAGACGCGTGCGCATGCCGAGCGACGCGACGTGCGCGCCCGCGCGCTCCGCGCGTGCGACCAGCGCGCCGCCGTCCCGCAGGGTGATCACCAGCGAGGCGAAGCGCGTGCGGTCGAGTCCCTCGAGCAGGCGCACCAGCGCGGTCTCGGCCCCGCCGGTCGAGAGGTCGGGAATGACGTGCGCGACGCGGATCGGCTGCACGTCGCGTGGCTCAGGCGACCAGGTCGGGGGAGTCGAGACGCATGGTCGCGCGCACCACCGGCACGCCGTGCGCCGCGCACGCGCTCGCTACCCGCCGGATGCGCTCCGGCGGGATCTTGCCCGACGCGATCACCACCTCGTCGATGCGCTGCCCCGCCAGCACCTCGTCGATGCGCTCGGCGCCGCCGAGCACCGGCACGCCGCGGATGCGCCGCCAGCGCTTCGCCGGGTCGTCGTCGAGGAACGCGACCGGGCTGCGGCCGAGCGTCGCGTTGTGCAGCATCTCGCGCGCCGCGAGCTCGCCGCCGTCGCCCGCGCCGTAGATCAGGATGCGGCGCGCGTCCGCGCACTGCGGCTGCAGCGCATCGCCGAGCATGCGGAAGCCGACCCGCCCGCCGCACAGGAAGACCGTCACCAGCAGCCAGTCGAGCACGAACACCGAGCGCGAGTAGCCCTCGAAGCGGAACGCGAGCACGATGGCGACGATCGCCACCGCGGTGCCGAGCGTCACCGCGCGCACGACGCGCAGCAGGTCGGAGAGGCTCGTGTAGCGCCAGAGGCCCTGGTACGTGCGGTGCGTGACCAGCGCGACGATCTGGCAGCCGACGACGATCGGCACCGACTGCACGAACACGTCGCGCATCGGTCCGAGCTCGCCCTCGAAGCGCAGCAGGTACGCGACGTCGTAGGCCGCGATCAGCAGCGCGAAGTCGATCAGGACCATCGCCGCCTGCGCGATGCTCGACAGGTCGAACACCCGGCGCACGAACGGCTGCACGCGCTCCGGCACCGGGTGCTGCACCTGCGCGCGCGACAGGAAGAGCGCCAGCATCGCGACGCTCAGCACCAAGAAGAGGATCAGCACCGCGCTGCGCGACGCGCCGTAGCGATAGGTCAAGTAGGCGATCGCGCCCGACGCGATCGCAAGGCCGTAGAGCAGGTGCACGGCGGCGCTCTCCGACAGGCCGAGCGCGACCAGGCGGTGCGAGGTGTGGTCGCGTCCGCCCACCGAGATCGGTCGCCCGGCGAGGATGCGCGTGATCGACACGAACGTCGTGTCGAAGATCGGCACGAGCAGGACGAGCACCGGCAGCAGTAGGATCGAGACGGTGCCGCGCGAGTACGGATAGCCGCCGACCAGCGACAGGCCGGCGACGAAGAAGCCGATGAACAGCGAGCCGGTGTCGCCCATGAAGATGCGCGCGGGGTGGCGGTTGTGGACCAGGAAGCCGAGCGTCGCGCCGAGCAGGGTCGCGGCGCTGGTCGTGCCCTCGACGTTGCCGTCGAGCTGGAAGAAGACCAGCCGGAAGCCGGCCGCGATCGCCGCGATGCCGGCCGCGAGCCCGTCCATGTTGTCGAGCAGGTTGAAGGCGTTGCTGAACGCGACGAACCAGAGCAGCGTCAAGAGCATGTCGAGCTCCGGCACGCCGGTGAGCGGCAGGCGGAGGCCGAGACCGATCGCCAGGGTGGCCGCCAGCAGCTGGCCGATGAGCTTGGTCTGCGGGCGCAGCGTGCGCAGGTCGTCGACCAGGCCGACCAGTGCGATCAGGCCGCCGCCGAGCAGCAGTGCCGCGACGCGCTGCGGATCGCCGCCGTCGCCGAGCGTCGCCGCGGCGAGCGGGGTCACGGTGCCGATGACGATCGCGATGCCGCCGAGCAGCGGGATCTCCGTGCGGTGCCAGCGATCGTTGCGCGGCCGCGCGACCGCGCCGAGGCGGCGCGCGAGCGGCATGCACAGCAGCGTCAAGCACGCGGACAGCGCGAACGCGACCGTGCCCCAGGCCGCCGCGGTCAGCACGGGCGCTCCGTGGTCGCGCCGGCGGTGGAAGGGGCGACGTGCGCGTCCGCCAGCGACTCGTCGTACGCGGGGGCTCGTCGGGGTCGCCGCCGCGCCGCGGCGGCCAGCTCCTCGCGATAGACGCGGTCGACGTCGGCGACCAGCCGCTCGGCGCCATGGCGGGCGAGAACCCGGGCCCGCCCGGCCATCCCCAGGGCGTGCCGGCGTACCGGGTCGGCGAGCAGGGCGATGGTCGCTTCGGCGAGAGCCGCAGCGTCGTCCATCGCGGCAAGATGCCCGTGGACTCCGTCCCGAACGAGGTCCGGGACGCCGCCCACCGCAGTCGCCACCACCGGCAGGCCCGCGGCCATCGCCTCGATGAGCGCGACCGGCGAGCCCTCGTTGCGCGACGTCAGGAGCATCACGTCGAGGTCGGCGTGCACGCGCACGAGGTCGGCGCGCCAGCCGAGAAAGTGGACGCGCTCGCCGATCCCGAGCTCGCGCGCGTGCGCCGTGAGCTCCTCGCGCCGCTCGCCGTCGCCCACCACGACGAAGCGGCACGTGGGCACGCGCGCGGCGATGCGTGCCGCCGCATCGAGGAACACCTCGTGCGCCTTGATCGGCACGAGGCGCGCGACGATGCCCACCAGCGGCGTGTCGTCGCCGACGCGGAGCTCGCGGCGCAGCGCGCCGCGCTCCTCCTCGGCGCGGGTGAACGGCGCGAGGTCGAGGCCGAGCGGCACCACCGTCACCTGCTCCGGGCGTCCGATCCCGAGCGCGAGCAGCTCGTCGCGTACGTGATCGCTGACGGTGAGGATGCGCTCGGTACGGCGGGCGAGCGCCCGCTCGACGGCGAGGAATGCCCGTGTCTTCGCCGGCGAGAAGTAGCCGTCGAACACGTGGCCGTGAAACGTGTGCACGCGCACCGGGACGCCGGCCAGGATCGCAGCGAGTCGCCCGAGCGTGCCGGCCTTGGCGGTGTGGGTGTGGACGACGTGCGGTCGCACGCGGCGCACGAGGGCGAGGAGGGCTGCGAGCGTGCGCAGGTCGCGCGTCGCGCTCAGCTCGCGGCCGAGCGACGGGATGCGCACCAGCCGCTCGTCCGCGACGCGGCCGTGCAGTGCGAGGTAGTCGCCCTCGCTCGGATCCGCGACGCCGGTGACGAGCCGTCCGTCGTAGCGCTCGCGCGGCAGACGCTCGTTGAGCAGCACGGTGTGCAGCGCCGGACCGCCGACGTTCAGCCGTGCAATGATGCGCAGCACGCGAACGCGCTCAGGCGGCGTCGCCGGCACCAAGGAGGCTCTCGACGTCCCGAGGTCGCGAGCGACGCGATCGCCATTCTGCCGCAGGGACGAAACGATGCTGCAGAACGGTCACGACAGCCGCAGTACCGTTTTTGTTCCTGCGTGTAAACGCTCGCATCGCGCGCGCGGCTCTGGTACCCCCGATGCGTTCCGTAGGCTCCGGGACCAGGAACCAGCCGTCCCCGCCGGAGAGCTCGGCCGAGGAGAAGCGGATGAAGTGGGGTCGCAGTCGAGCCGTGCAGGGCGCGGAGGCCATGGCGCGCGCTGCGCTGACGGCGCGGATGGTGACACGAGCCGTGCTGGCGGCACTGGTCGTTGCCGCCTGTCCCGGGATCGCCCGCGCACAGCGCACGCTGCCGGCGCCGTCCTACGACGATACGCTGTACGCCTACGTCTACGGCGAGGGCATCGCGAACCCGTCCCTGCTCGAGTCGCAGGCGAGCCTGCTGGCGTCGCGCCTGCGCTCGGGGCCGTATGCGAAGGTCGGGCTCGCCGAGTATCTGGCGCTCGACATGCCGTGGGGCGCGGGCGACGCCGCGCTCGCCAGCCCGAGCGCCGAGCTGCTCGAGGAGATCGCGTCGGGCGCCCGGCGGCACGGGCTCTTGTTCCACGTCGCGGCGATGGGCGGCATGAGCCGCTTCGTCTGGGTCTACGCCGATGCGAAGCGCGAGGACCGGCGCAACGCGCAGTGGTTCGCGAGCGGTGCGATCACGGCCCCGGCGTTCGCCGGTACGGCGGAGGAGAAGATCGCCGCCGCCTACGTGACGCCGTCGCGCTACGCGCGCCGCCTGCGCCGGCATCTCGAGGCGAAGGTGCGAGCGTTCGCCGCACGATTCCTGGCACTGCGCGCGGCGTACCCCGACGTCCTCGTCACCGCGAGCGGCGATGCCGAAGCGGAGCTCAACGGCGACGGCGAGACCGCCGCCCTCGGCTTCTTCGAGCAGCCGATCACCGACTACGGGCCGTTCGCGATCCTCGAGTTCCGCGACTGGCTGCTGCACGCCGGCCTCTACGCACCGGGCGGGCCGTTCGACGGCGACGGCTACGATCGGCGATCGAGCGAGACCTTCACCCAGGGGCCCGGCGCGCTCGGCGCGGCGAACCTTGCGCTGTTCAACCAGCAGGTCGGCACGTCGTTCGCATCGTGGGACCTGCGCTACTTCCACTGGAGCCTGAGCGACCCGGTGGACGGCGATCCGCGCGCTCTCGGCGCCGCGCGCACCGATGCTCCCGGCTGGTCCGCCCTGCCGACCTCGGGGCCCGATCTGATCCCCGGCGGCTTCGACGCGCCACGCTCGCCCGGTCAGTACGGCGCGCGGCTGTGGGACCTGTGGCTCGATTTCCGGCAGCACATGCTGGCGAGCTACGCGCGCGACTTCGCGACCTGGATGACCACCACGCCGGGCCCCGACGGCGCGACGCTCGATCCGGACCGCTGGTACTCGCACCAGATTCCCGCCGACTATCTCAACGGCACGCGCCCCGGGAGTGCGACCCCGGAGCGCCGGCTGATGACCTCGGCGAGCCCGTTCTGGACCAGCATTGTCGGTGCCGACGTCGGCAGCCCCGGCGTGACGGTGCTCGACCGGCTCGAGTCGGGCCGCGTCGGCCCCACCTACCGCCGCACGAGCCAGTACCTGTTCGGCGCGATCACGGCGCTCGCGCTGCCCAACTGGGGCATGCCCGAGTACGCGCCGTCGTGGCACGTCGACGTGGCGCCCGAGGGCAACGCGCAGACGATCGTCGCACAGTACCAGCGGGCGGTCGCCGCCGGCGTGCACATGTTCGCCTTCACGCCGTGGCCGCACTTCGCGGCGCAGACCGCCAACGGAGTCGCGCTGGCGAGCTTCGTGAACGACGTCAAGTATCGCCCGCGAGGCGGTGAGGGCGTCGCATGGCTGCCGCCGGCGGTGCGCGGACTCGCCGGATCGCGCAGCGCCGGCACCGCCGCGCTGTCGTGGTCGGGCGACGTCTTCGCCGAGGAGCCGGGCTTCGCGTGGACGCAGTGGCCGCAGTTCCTGCGCTTCGAGGTGTGGCGCGGTGCGCATCCGGGGTTCGGGACCGCCGACGGTCGACCGGTCGCGTCGACCACCACGCCGTCGCTGGCGGCGATCTCCTTGGATGCGTCGCGGCCGTACTACAAGGTGCGCGCGGTGGCGCGCGACGGTGGGGTGGGGCCGTTCTCCGGCGCGGTCGGCCTCGCGGCCACGTGGACCGGAATCGGCGGTCGAGGGGTCCGCGTCGGCGGCTCGTCGACCGGAGTCTGGGGGCGGCGGTGAGGTGGGCTCGGCACGTGCAGGAGCGTCTCGCCGGGCAGGCGTTTGACCGCCGACGCGTTCGTGCCGATGGAACATTGGTCGTGAGGGAAGGAGACGTGGTGCAGCTCGGTCGTACCGTATCTGTCCGCCGGCGCGTCGCGGCGGGTGGCGCGCAGGGGCGTCCGCTGCGCAGCTCCGGGCTCGTGCGC
The DNA here is from genome assembly GCA_019749875.1 of Candidatus Binatia bacterium. Taxonomy (GTDB): domain Bacteria; phylum Desulfobacterota; class Binatia; order UBA12015; family UBA12015; genus VGTK01. The sequence goes on from JAIEPK010000255.1 coordinate 11,087, forward strand.
ATGGGGCTCGTGCTCGCGCTGCTGCCGCTCGCGTTCGGCGCCCCCCCGGCCGCGGCATCGCCCGACATGCCCGCGCCGAGCTACGACAACACGTTCTACGCGTTCGTCTACGATGCGCCGCTCGAATCCGAGCAGGACTACGTCGCGTCGCGCGACGCGCTCCTCGCGCGCGTCGCTCCGGGCCCCTATGCGCGCGTGGGCTTCACCACGTACTACGCGATCGACCTGCCCTGGAACGCCGACCTGGCAGCGCCCGTGCTGACGTCGCCGTCGCGCGCGTCTCTCGAGGACCTGCTGGCGCGGCTCGAGGACGATGGTCTCGTCTACCACGTGTCGGCGATGCTCGGCATGAGCCGCTTCTTCTGGATCTACGCCGACGCGAAGGAAGCCGACCGCCGCAACGCGCAGTGGTACGCCGACAACCTCGTCCTCAAGCCCGGCCAGCCGGAGCGCAAGACGCCGAACGCGGCCTGGGTGACGCCGTCGCGCTACGCGCGCAAGCTGCGGCGTCACATGGAAGCGAAGACGCGCGCGTTCGCGCAGCTCTTCGAGGAGCTGCGCGCGGCTCATCCGCAGACGCTGATCAGCGCGAGCGGCGATGCCGAGGCGGAGCTCAGCGACCTGCGTGTCGATCCGGCGCTGCCGGCAGACTCCCAGATGATCGCGGACTACAGCCCGTTCGCGATCCTCGAGTTCCGCGACTGGCTCCTGCGAACGGGGCTGTACGCCGCCGACGGTCCCTACGCGGGGCAAGGCTACAAGAAGAAGCGCAAGGAGAAGTTCGCGCAGGGCACGGGCGCGCTCACGGCCGAGAACCTGACCGCGTTCAACGCCGTGTTCGGCACCGCGTTCACCAGCTGGGAGCTCGAGTACTTCCCTTGGAGCCTCGACGACCCGATCGACGGCGACCCGCACGCCATCAAGTACAAGAAGTACAAGCGGGCGAGCTTCGCACCGCTGCCGGCGTCGGGTGCGAATCACGTCCCCGGTGGCTTCGATGCGCCGCGCGGCGTGCGCGATCCGTCGAAGACATGGTGGAAGGTCTGGCTCAAGTTCCGCCAGAGAATGCTCGCGAACTTCGCCCGCGACGTCGCGACGTGGATCACCACTCCCGGGCCGCACGGTGAGCCCGGGCTGCCTCCCACGCGCTGGTACTCGCACCAGATCCCGGCCGACTACCTGAACGGCACGCAGCCCGGCGAGGCGGAACCGCTGCGCCTGCGGACCTCGGCGAGCACGCTCGACTCGTCGCTGCTGCCGTCCGCCGTGGGCAGCCCCGGATTGACCGTGCTCGACCGCTTCGAGCTCGCGAACTACGGCCCGCCGGGCGGCTACAACCGCACCTCGGCGTACAGCTTCGACGCGATGGAAGCGCTGCAGCTGCCGAACTGGGGCATCCCCGAGTACTCGCCCTCGTGGACCATCGACGTGGTGCCGGACACCGACGTCGTCGGCATCGCGGCGCAGTGGAGCCGGGCGCACGCGGCCGGCGCGCACATGGCGGGCTTCACGCCCTGGCCGCACTTCGCCGGCACCGTCAATGGCGAGGCGCTCGGCGTCTTTGTGCGCGCTGTCGCCGACGCGCCGCGCGCCGGCGGCTACGTCCCGCTCGCACGCGACGCCTTCGTGACCGGGCTCTACACCGACCTGCTGCAGCGTGCGCCGAGCGCCGCGGAGCTCACCGATCGCGTCGCGAAGATCGCCGACGGCAGCGTGCCGCGCCCGAAGCTGTTCGCCGATCTGCTCGCGTCGAGCGAAGGCAAGGAGACCGTCGTCCCGCTCGTGCGGCTGTACCTGGCGCTCCTCGGACGCCAGCCGACCATGAGCGAGTTCGCGCAGAAGACCGCGTTCTTGACCGCGCCGCAAGGGGCGGTCGCGTGTCGGACGCTCTGCCGCCAGTCGCGCCGGCAGACGATCGTCGATGAGCTCGCCGCGACCTCCGAGCTCCAGGCGCGCTTCGGCGGCGCGAGCCCGTCGACGGCGACGTTCGTCACCAAGCTCTTCGAGTCGATCCTCGGGCGCAGCCCCAAGCCCGCCGAGCAGTCGACGTGGGTGAGCAACATCGACGCGAAGACGGTCACGCGCAGCATGGCGCTGCGGCAGATCGCGGAGGGCGGCGAGGCGATCAACCGCTACGACGCCGACACGTCGGTGGTGCTCGCCTACGCGGGACTGCTCGCGCGCATGCCGAGCGACGGCGAGCGCGCGGAGTGGCGCGCGCGACTCGAGGGCGGCCTGTCGAGGCGCGGCCTCGCGCAGGCGTTCCTGATCTCGGAAGAGTACCGCGCGCGCTTCTGAGCCCGCGCACGGAGATCGCGCCGATGCTCGCGGGCGGTGCGGTCGCTCGTGCGCCGGCGCGCGCAGCGAGCGCCGGCGGCCGCGGCGACGGCCATGCCGCGTCCACGGGGCGCGCCG
>JAIEPK010000378.1 GCA_019749875.1 Candidatus Binatia bacterium
CCGAGCGCGACGCGGTGGCCGCGGCGGTCGCACGGCGCGATCGCGACGCGCTCGAGCAGGACGTGGTCGACGCCGGCGGCTGCGCCGCCGCGATGCACGATCTCGACGCATGGCGCGCCCACCCGCAGGGGCTCGCCGTCGCGGCGGAGCCGCTGCTCGCACGTCGCACGATCGATGCGCCCCCGTGGCGACCCGGACCCGCGCAGCTGCCGCTCGCGGGAGTTCACATTCTCGACTTGACGCGGGTGATCGCGGGGCCGATCTGCACCGGCCTTCTCGCCGGCTGGGGCGCGGACGTGCTGCGCATCGATCCGCCGGGCTTCGCCGAGGTTCCGGCATTGTTGCCCGAAACGACCGCGGGCAAGCGACGGGCGTTCCTCGACCTGCGCACGCCGGCCGGACGCGACGCGCTGGACGAGTTGCTGCGCGGCGCCGACGTCCTCGTCGCCGGCTATCGCGGCGGGGCCCTGGAGCGCCTCGGGCTCGACGACGCGACGTTGCGCGTGCGCCATCCGGCGCTCGTCGTGGCGGCGCTCGACGCGTACGGCTGGACCGGCCCGTGGTCGGCGCGGCGTGGCTTCGACAGCCTCGTGCAGATGAGCTGCGGCATCGCGGCGCGCGGCATGGCCGTCTACGGCAGCGAACGACCGCACCCGCTGCCGGCACAGGCGCTGGACCATGCCACCGGCTACCTGCTCGCCGCGGGCGTCTGCCGGGCACTGACGGCGCGCCTCGACGGCAGGGCGACGACGGTCCGCGCCTCGCTGGCACGCACGGCTGCCCTGCTGGTGTCGCTCGGCGAGAGCGCGGATCCGCACACGCCGATGCCGACGGCCGCTGACGTCGAGCCATGGCTCGAGCAGGTGCCGACCCACTGGGGAACGCTGCGGCGCATCCGCCAGCCCGGCGGGATCGTGGGACTCGCACCGGTCGCCGGCGCGGCGCCGGGGCCGCTCGGCACGGATGCGGCGATCTGGCTGCCGCGAGCGGCCGCGTGAGATCGCCCGGGCGACGTGCGACCGTTATGGTCGCGCTGCCGACCACGCGTGACCGCGTGCGCGCCACCACGCGTTGAGAGGCACGTGTTCATGCATCCTGTCGATCGCCGATTGCTCGCTCCGCTCGTGCTGCTCGCCCTCTGCGCGATGATCGCCCCGGCGGCGCGCGCTCGCGCCGCGTCGTCGAAGGCGACCAAGCCCGCGGCAGCGCCGACACCCGTGGCGATGGTGCAGCTGGTGCAGGACGGCGCGACGCCGTTCCGTCTCGAGGTGGTTTCGCCAAAGCGACCCGAGGCGACCTTCGCCGCCGGCGAGCTGGTCACGTATCTCGGCAAGATCAGCGGTGCCGCGCTCGCGACGGCGGCCGCTCACGACGCGGCACCGCGCATCGTCCTCGGCATGCGTGCGGACCTCGCGCCCGCCGATCGCGCTCGGCTGCCGAAGAGCGCCGCGGGCAGCGACGGCTATGCGATCGCCGTCGTCGGCGGACGCGCGCCGCGGATCGTGGTCGGCGCGGACCAGCCGCGCGGTCTGGTCTACGCGGTCTACGATCTCCTCGAGCGTCTCGGCTGTCGCTTCACCCACCCGCAGCTCGAGCCGAGCGACCCGGAGATCGTGCCGTCGAGGCGCGACGTGGAGCTGCCGGCCGGCCGCTGGGCCGTCGCGTCGAAGGTCAAGTATCGCACGCTGCTCTGGCACGAATGGCGCAGGCCGGCACGCGACGGCCTCGACACGACGCCCGAGGATCTCGCCGCCCAGATCGATTGGGCGATGAAGAGCCGCTACAACGTCTTCGAGAGCGCGGCACTCGAGCTGCCGCCCGACCACCCGCTCGCGCGCGCGCTGCAGGCGGCGAAGCGACGCGGCATGATGCTGCAGTCTCCGGGGCACAACTTCGACCTCTTCCTGCCGTCCGATCCCGAGACCTTTGCGGCGCACCCCGACTGGTTCGGCCTGGTCGACGGCAACCGGATGCCGCACGCGCTGTACGGATCGCAGTTCTGCTGGACCAGCCCGGGCGCGCGACAGGCCTTACCGACAACGTCGTCGCGTACGTCCGCGAGCGGCCGGACCTCGACATCATCGAGCTGTCCGGGCTCGACGGCGGCAAGTTCATCAAGGTGTGCGGCTGCGAGGAGTGCGCGAAGCACAGCCCGACCGACAACGTGATCGCGCTGATGAACGGCGTCGTGGCACGGCTCGCGAAGGAGCGGCCCGGTCTCGTCGTCGAGACGCTCGGCGGCTACCAGTACGCCGCCGATCCGCCGCGGACCGTCAAGCCGGACGCACGCCTGCGCGTGCTGTGGGCCGACTGGGAGCGTGGCGTGCGCGGCGGCTACGCGTCCGACGACTACGCGCGCCGGCGCGGCGACCTCGATGCGTGGGTACGCGCCTTCGACGGACGCGTGACCGTCTACCAGTACTACGCCGACTACTTCAAACATTCCTGGTTCCTCGGCCCGCTCGCGGAGCAGATGGTGAGCGACCGGGAGTACGTTCTCGCGCACGGCATCGACGGCGTGCTGACGCTGCTCTATCCCGACGGCTACTGGTGGCGCTCGTCGATCAACGCCTGGCTCGCCGGGCGAATCTTCTACGACGCGACGAGCGACCCCTTCGTGCTCCTGCGCGAGTACGCCCTCGCCTACTACGGCGCCGCCGGCGAGCCGATGGCCGCGTACCTCGACGCGTGGGCACGCGACGTCACCCTCGGGGTGCGGAGCCGCAGCGGCGCCATGGGCTTCCACCTCGGCGCGCTGCGACAGCAGCGCCGCACCTACTTGACGGAGGCCGAGCGCCTGTCCGCGGGCGACCCGGTGACGCAGCGCCGCGTCGCGACCACCGTCCGCATGCACCGGCTCGCCGAGCTGATCATGGGGACCGAGATCGCCCGCACGCAGGCGGCGAAGCTGCTCGCCGACGGCGACGTCGCGGGCGCGCGTCGCGAGCTCGACGGCGCGCGCAACAATCTCGCTGCGGCGAAGGCGCTGGCGGACCAGCTCGCCACCGAACGACGCGGCTTGATCGATCCCGAGATCAACGGGTCGGTGTTCACCCCGAACGAGCAGGAGATCGCCGCGCTCGAGGAGAAGCTCACTGCGACGGCGGTGGTGGCGCCGTCGCCGGGCACGGCGCCGGCGCAGGTCCCTTCGGTGAAGCCCTAAGGACGCGCGTCGGGAGCCGGTAGCGCGACCAGGCGCTCGTCGGCCACGAGCCGGACCCGCCCGCTGGCGCGGTCGAGCACCGGATAGGAGACCACCAGACGCAGCTCACGCCAGTCCGGATGGTCGGCGTGCAGGGTGCGCGCGACATCGGACGCGGGCGCGAGCCGGCGCAGCCAGCGATGCTGCTCGAGAAAGAGGTTCGCCGCGTCGCGCGCCGCCGGCGAGGGCGCGGTGACCTGCTGCCACGCGGCATCCGGCGCGGCCCGCCCGTAGGCTTCCATGCCGACCAGCCCGAAGCGCGGCGTCGCGTACATGCCCCAGCCGCCGAGCTTCCAGGAGCTCAGGTCGTAGCGCCACGCGAGGACGAGATGGGCCAGCGGCCAGACCGCGAGCAGCAGCAGCGCACCGTGCACCACGCGTCGTTTCGTCGCGAGCCGCATCAGTAGTACGTGACCTCGGGCAGCACGCCGAGACGCGACAACGCGAGGACGAGCAACGCCGCGGCGACCAGCCAGCGCGCGGCGCTCTGCCGGTCGCGCCGGGCGAAGAGCCCGATGAGGCTCGCGAACACGAGCCCGAAGAAGACCTCGCGTGCGACCAGCTCGATCGCGGCGAGCAGGATCAGGGCGAGGGGCAGCGCGAGCGCGCGGGTGCGGCGCCACACCAGCGCCGGCGCGAGGCCGATCTCGGCGAGCCACGTGCCGTTCGCGAGCAGCAGCAGCGGCGTGCTCGCGACGCGGTACGGTCCGTCGCCGACCTCGCCGCGCAGCCGCGCGATGCGCGCGAGCTCGTCCACGGGCAGCGTCCAGCCGAGCAGCGCGCGATACGTCTCGCTGCCGAGCGAGAACGTGAGGTACTCGCCGTTCACCCAGTAACCGTGCGCGAGCTTCTGCACCCCCGAGAAGAAGAGGACGATCACGGCGAGCCAGCGCAGCGCGCGCAGCTCGAGCAGCCCCTCGTCGGGATCGTCGCGCCGCAGCAGGACCGCCAGCAGGCACACGTAAAGCTCGAGGTAGGCGTGGTTGCCGCTCGACGGAAACTCGCTCCACAGAAGCACGACATGCGCCGCGGCGAGCAGGGCGAAGCCGGCACGGCGCAGCGCCGCGACTCCGACGATCGCCGCGCCCGCGAGCGTCGCGACGCCGAGAAGAACGTGGTAGTGCCAGCCGAGCAGGCCCCACTTGGGGATCGCGCGCAGCCAGTACTCGGCGACGACGATCAGCACGAACGCCTGCTCGAACGCGGTCAAGCGCCGCGTGCGGACCGTCGGGTCGTCGCCGTCGACGAGTGCCGCGACCGTCCACGTGCGCGCTGCGTCCTGCATCACGGCCGAGGTCAGGCGCGGGGTGGCGGACCGTGAGACCGCCGCCCCGTGCCCTGGTTCACGAGCGGCACCGCTCGCGTACCCCCATGCTCAGGGGCGGCCCCCCGCGCGCGTGGCCCTGCTCGAGGGGTGCATCGGCCCTGCGGTGACGCTCACGGATTGCACTGGACGAAGTAGCGCGCCGAGCCCGAGCCGTTGAGCGCCGCCGAGCACGACGGACGACCGGAGCAGCAGGAGCCGATCCCGGCTGGCGGGCAGGACACCGGCTGGCAGCCGTCGCCGTCCTCACCGCCCGACCCGGCACAGCTCGAGTAGCCCGTGAAGCTGTTGACCGAGAAGGGCGACGCCAGCGTGCAGACCTTGTCGATGTTGTCGTTCGGCCGGTTGATGGTCACGCTGCAGCCGGTCGCGCCGTTCTGCGTCGCGGTGCCGCCCGGCCACTCGGCGGAGTCGAAGACGCCACCCGAGTTGCTGCTGACGTTGAACGTGAACGTCTGGCTCGGGCACTTGCAGCGGCCGCCCGTGCAGAAGTTCGTCTGGCAGTCGCCGGCGACGACGCAGACCTTGTTGAGCGCGCAGTCGCCGCAGCTCGCACCGCCGCAGTCGACGTCGGTCTCGGTGCCGTTCTTGACGCCGTCCGAGCAGGTCGCGGTCTGGCAGACATTGCCGACACAGACCAGGCTCGCGCAGTCGCTGGCCAGCGTGCAGCCACCGCCGGTGCCGCAGCCGGGGCATGCGCCACCGCCGCAGTCGATGCCGCTCTCGGTGCCGTTCTTGACGCCGTCGCTGCACGACGCGGCCTGGCAGACGTTGCCGGTGCAGACGTTGCTCACACAGTCGCTCGCCGCGAGGCACGCGCCGCCGGTGCCGCAGTCGCTGCACGTGCCGCCGCAGTCGACGTCGGTCTCCGTGCCGTTCTTGACGCCGTCGTTGCACGCCGGCACCTGGCAGACGCCGGCGAGGCAGACGCCGCTCACGCAGTCGCCCGCCGACAGGCAGTCGTCGCCGTTCGCGCAATCGCCGCACGACGGGCCGCCGCAGTCGACGTCGGTCTCGCTGCCGTTCTTGACGCCGTCGTTGCAGGCCGGGACCTGGCAGACGTGACCGATGCAGACGCCGCTCGTGCAATCACCGGCGTTCCCGCATGCCTGGCCGTCGTTGCAGTCGCCGCAGATGCCGCCGCCGCAGTCGGTGTCGGTCTCGGCGCCGTTCTTCACGCCGTCGTTGCACGCCGGTGCCTGGCACACGTGTCCGGTGCAGACGCCGCTCGTGCAGTCGCTGCCCGCGGTGCACGCCGCCCCGGCCGGGCAGTCGGCGCAGCTCGCACCGCCGCAGTCGGTGTCGGTCTCGGTGCCGTTCTTGACCGAGTCCGAGCAGGTCGCGGTCTGGCAGACGTTGCCGGTGCAGACCAGGCTCGCGCAATCGGGGCCGGTCGTGCACGGGCCGCCGTCGGCGCAACCGGGACAGGTTCCACCGCCGCAGTCGACGCCGGTCTCGTTGCCGTTCTTGACGGTGTCGGTGCAGGCCGGCGCCTGGCACACGTTGCCCGTGCAGACGCTGCTGTGGCAGTCGCCGGGAATCGTGCAGTCCTTGCCGTCGGCGCACGGCGTGCACGGGCCGCCGCAGTCGAGATCCGTCTCACCGCCGTTCTCGACGCCATCGGTGCACGACTCCGGCTGGCAGACGCCGGCGGTGCAGACGCCGCCCGTGCAATCGGTGCCCGTGGTGCAGTCCTTCCCCGCGGCGCAGCCGTTACACGTCCCGCCGCCGCAATCGACGTCGGTCTCGTTGCCGTTCTTGACGGTGTCGGTGCACGACGCCGCCTGGCAGATCCCCGCCGTGCAGACGCCGCTCTGACAGTCGCCCGCGGCCGAGCAGTGCCGCGTGTCGCCGCAGCGGTTGCACGCCGCGTCCGGACCGCCGCAGTCGACGTCGGTCTCGTCGCCGTTCCGCAGGCCGTCGGCGCAGTCCGGACAGGCGACGTCGACGCCCTTGCGCGCCGTCAAGCGCGCACCGGTCGCCGTGATCTTGTGCTGGATGATGCTGCCGCTCGACGTACGGTACAGCGAGCACATGCGGTGGCGCGAGCTGTCGGCCGCGTTGTTGACCGTCAGGACGGTCACGATGCCGCCCGGTCCCGGCGGCGTCGACAGGTCGAGGCCGCCGAGCCCGCTCGCGGTGACCTTGGCGAGCTTGCCGTAGTTGATGGTCGCGCTCTTCACGGCCGATGGGCCGGCCGGGGCGAGCGTGTTCTTGAACTTCGCCGTCTTCGCGTTGGTCTGCGCGAACGGCGCCGGCATCGGCAGCGCCCCGGCGTTGGTCGGGGTGTCGACGTAGTAGACCTCGAGCTCGGCGCTCAGGTCGAACGGTCCCGGTGCGGCACCGACGTGCACGTCGGGATCCTTCTGCACCGAGGTCAGCGTCTGGCGGCCGGTCGCGTTGTTCTTCGAGATCGCGAGCCTCGTGCCGACCACGCCGACGTCGGTCGCGTGCGACGCGGCGAAGCAGATCAGGGACGTCGTCACCGCGGCGACGAGGGCGGCAAACGCCGGATGCTTGAGCTTGTTCACGAGGCGGACCCCTTTCGCGAGGACGTGGAGCTGGTGGCTCACTCGAGGCAGGTGACGAGGTAGCGGGCCGATCCCGAGCCGTTGAGCGCGGCCGAGCACGACGGACGGCCTTCGCAGCACGAGCCGATGCCGGCCGGCGGGCACGACACCGGCTGGCAGCCGTCGCCGTCCTCACCGCCCGCGCCGAAGCACTGGGAGAAGCCTGTCTTGCTCTGGACCGTCCAGCGTGACGACAGCGAGCAAACGAGGTCGATGTTGCCGCCCGGACGGGTCACCGTGACGCTGCAACCCGTCGACGAGCTCTGCGACGCCGTGCCGCCCGGCCATTCCGCCGAGTCGAACACGCCGCCGTTGTTGCTGTTCACGGTGAAGGTGAAGCTGCGGTTGCCACAGGTGCAGCGAGCGTTCGCGCCGCACACGCTGCTCTGGCAATCGCTCGCCGCGGTGCAGACCTTGCCGAGGCCACAGCCGGCGCAGCTCGATCCGCCGCAATCGACGTCGGTCTCGGTGCCGTTCTTCAGACCGTCGCTGCAGCTCGGTGCTTGACAGACGCCGCCCGAGCACACGCCGCTCGCGCAGTCGCTGCCCGAGCCGCAGGTCTGACCGTCGGCGCAGCGCACGCAGTACGGCGACGGTCCGCCGCAGTCGACGCCGGTCTCGGTGCCGTTCTTCGCACCGTCCGCGCAGTTCGCGACCCGGCAGTAGCCGCCGAGGCAAACGCCGCTCGGGCACTGCGCGTTGGTGCTGCAGGCCGGCTGGCAGATGCCGCCCGAGCAGCCGCCCAGCGCGCAGTCGGTCGGCAGGAAGCAGCCGTCGCCGGTCGCGCAGCCGGGGCAGCTGCCGCCGCCGCAGTCGAGGTCGGTCTCGGCGCCGTTCTGCACGCCGTCGCCGCAGCTCGCGGCCTGGCACGAGCCGTCGAGACAGACGCCGCTCGGACACGTCGTGCCGTCGGTGCAGGCCGGCGTCAGGTCGGCGAAGATCGCGTAGTACTGGCCGTTGCGCGAGACCTCGACGCCGGACAGCGACAGGCCGAGGAACGACGGCAGCGGGAAGCTCTGCAGCGCGCTCGCCAGATCGGGCAGGAAGCCGGCGAGGACGCTCGGCAGGAAGCCTTGCAGGGCCGCCTCGCTGACGCCGAGCGGGTTGTCGAGCAATGAAACCGTGACGTCGTTGGCGGTCGGCGTCGACAGCGCGAAGCCGATGCCGCCCGGCTGGAACGCGAGGTTCAGGCCGATGCGCGCGTCGACCGCGAGCACCAGCCGCACCTGCTCCGAAGGCAGGCCTGCGTCCTGCACGAACTCGACCTTGATGTGCGACGCGCGCAGCTCGCCGAGCTCGCCGGCCGGGCCCGGGTCGCCCGTCAGCACCGGCGCGATGGTCGGCGACACGCGGATCGAGATCGGCGTCGCCGGCGGGATCTGGTTGAACGGCGTGAACAGCGCCGCGAGCAGCCCGGCGCTGAGCGGAATCGGGCCGGTGCCGAGATCGATCTCGGTGATCGTGCTCTGCAGCAGTCCGCCCTCGATCTGGCTCTTCAGCAGCTGATTGAAGCCCGAGGTCGAAATGCCGAGGCCGATGCCGTACGGCAGGTGCTGCACCGGCGACGTGGTGCCGAACGCCGGGAACGCCTCGTCGACGTGGTAGCTCGCCAGCAGATCGGGCGCGCCCGGGGCGACGGCGACGCTGGTCGCGGAGACGTTGGCCGCGAAGGTGATGCCGTTCGGGTCCTCGTTGATCGCGGTGAAGGGCGCATCCAGGTCGAGGCCGAGGCCGCTGCCCACCGGCCCCGCAATGTCGACGCCGGCGAGTGCCGTCTCGATCGCACCGGCGATGGCCGTGTTGCCGTTGCCGTCGACCTCGTTCAGGAAGTCCTGCATGCCGCCCGCGAAGAGCGCGCCGACGTCGCCGATCGCCGAGCCGATCAGCGACTCGGTGATCGCGCCGAAGAGGCCGCTGCAGTCGGTGGTGTAGGTGGTGTCGCTGGCGGTGACGGTGACGTTGCCGACCTGCGTCACGTCGACCTTGGTCGGCTGCGAGGCGAGCGGCGAGAGGCCGTAATTGCCGTCGATGTGCGTGAGCCCGACGTTGATCTTGAGCTCGCAGTGGATCGGGATGCCGCTCGTACTGTCGAGATTGACGGTGACGCGCAGGTCCTCGATCGAGATGTCGCCCTCGATGGCACCGGTCTGCGAGTCGATCGCGATGCCCAGCGGGCCGACGCTGGGCGGCGGCGTGCCGCTGATCGCGACGTCGACGGTGCCGATGCACAGGCTGCCGAGCGACGCGTAGCAGTAGTCCTCCATGACCTTGGTGCCGGGCGTCACCAAGGTCGACGGATCGATCGTCACCAGCGTCGTCGCGATCGGCTCGATCGAGTCGAAGCCGCGGTCGTTGATGCGCATCGCGACGCCGTTGGGCGAGTAGTCGCCGTCGACGATCGACTCGCCGGCCACGACCACCACGCGAGCGTACGCGGTGCGGCCGTCGAAGTGGCGCACGAGCCGCGCATTGATCGGATTGAAGATCAGCGGCGCGTACAGCGGCACCGTCGTGCTGAAGGTCCCGCCGGGACCGAGCGGCACGGTCTGGTTGTTGATCGTCAGGTCCGCACCGGCCGGGCCGACGCCGGTGGTGTGGCCGGTCACCGTGGCGTTGCTCGCCTCGGTGAACAGACCGTGTGCCGGCGTGTCGATGACCACGGTGAACGGCACGCAGGCGCCGCACGAGCCGCCGCAGTCGACGTCGGTCTCGCTGCCGTTCTTGACGCCGTCGCCGCACGACGGTGCTTGACAGATGCTCGCCGTACAGACGCCGCTGGTGCAGTCCGCGCCGGTGTTGCAGCCCTGGCCCGGCGGGCAGTCCGGACACGCGGGGCCGCCGCAGTCGATGCCGGTCTCGCTGCCGTCCTTGACGCCGCCCGTGCAGGTCGGCTGCTCGCAGATGCCGTTGGTGCAGAGACCGCTCTGACAGTCCGATCCGGTGCTGCAGCCCTGGCCCGCGCCGCACGCGGCGCAGGTGGGACCACCGCAGTCCACGCCGGTCTCGTCGCCGTTGCGCGCGCCGTCGGTGCAGGTCGGACACGCGGTCGGCACGCCCCGCGACAGCGACAGCTTGCCGCGTCCGAGCGCGAACTTGTGCTGGATCTTGCTGCCCTGGCTCGCGCGGTACAGCGTGCACATGCGGTGCGTCGAGCCGTCGCCGGCGTTGTCGATCGTCAGGATGGAAATCACGCCACCCGGTCCGGGCGGCTGCGAGAGATCGAGACCACCCGCGCTCTTGGCGCTGATCTTGGCGAGCTTGTCCTTGCGGACGCTCGCGCTCCGCACCCCCGTCGGACCGGCCGGTGCGAGCTTGTTCAGGAACTTCGCCGTCGCGGCGTCGACGCTCGCCCACGGCGCCGGCAACGGCAGCGTCCCCTGCCGCGACGGCTGGTCGACGTAGGAGACGGTGAACGAGCCGCTCATCTCGCTCGCGGCGCTCGCCGCACCGAACGCGATGCCGGGGCCCTTCTGCGTCGACGACAGCGAATTCTTGCCGGTCGACGCATTGGTCGTGATCGACAGGCGGCTGCCGGCGACGCCGACGTCCGTCGCGCGAGCGGACGTCACGAAACCTGCGAGAACGATGGTCGCACACACGACGACCAGCCCGGCCGGAAATCTCCTGGTCACGAAGGGCCCTTTCTCTCTGCCGGGCGGACCGTGCAGGGTCGCGATTCAGCAGGTTCGAGGTACGGTGCGCGCCGCTTCTAGACCAACCGCCAGCAGCGAGGCAAGCATGTTGCGTCGCGTCGCGACCGAGGCGTCACGAGCCGATGTACGTCACGACGCCCGGGCGGGATTCCCACGCGCCTGGAACCGGGCCACGATCACGAGGTGTTCCGCGGGAAGGCCATCGTCGCATCGCTGCTGGTCGCCCTGGCAGGCTGCAGCGCCCACCGACCGGTGGCCGACAACCGCACGCCGACCGCCTGGAGCGAGGACGCATTCTCACGCAAGGACATCCCGTCCTTCGTGATCGACACCGACCGAGCCGGAGGCCCGGTCGACACCGTGGTCGGTCACGCCGCGAGCTATCGCGTGCGGCCGGGCGACACCCTGCTCGACGTCGCCCGCTGGTACGACCTCGGCTACAACGAGATCGTCGCGGCGAACCCCGGGGTCGACCCGTGGGTGCCGACCCCAGGCACCGAGATCGTCGTGCCGACGTCCTTCGTGCTGCCGTGCTGCAGCTACGACGGGATCGTCGTGAACCTGCCCGAGATGCGGCTTTACAAGTATCGCCGCCTGCCGGGCGCACCGCAGCGGCTCGAGGTCGCGACGTTCCCCGTCGGCATGGGTCGCGACGACCGGCGCACGCCGCGCGGCACGTATCGCGTGCGCGGCAAGACCGAGAATCCGCAGTGGAACATCCCGGCGTCCATCCGCCGCGAGCACATTGCCGAGCGAGGTGATCGCCGGACGTTCATTGCCGGCGGTGCAGCCGACAATCCCCTCGGCAGCCACCGGATCGAGCTCGCCGACACGCTGTACGCGATCCACGGCACCAACATCCCGTGGGGCATCGGCATGCTGGTGAGCCACGGCTGCCTGCGGCTCTATCCGGAGGACATCGCACGGCTCTATCCCGACGTGCCGATCGGAACGAAGGTCCACTTCGTCTACCAGCCGGTCAAGGCCGGGACGCGCGACGGAGAGACCTTCGTCGAGGCGCACGCCGACGTCTACGGGTACACGCGCTCGCTGTCCGCGGATGCGCGCACGGCGCTGCGCCGCCGCGGGCTCGCGGCCCCTGCCGATCCGAGCGTGCTGAACACCGCCCTGCGGGAGCAGCGCGGCGTCCCCACGACGCTGCGCGCCGAGCCCGAGCGAAGCGCCGCCCTGGATCGCGCGCCGCGTTGAGCGGCCGGCATGGGCGTTTCCGTTTGATGCGCCGGACGGACCCATCTAGAAGCGTGCGGTCGATCGACCGACGTAAGATCGCTCCGCCGACCGGGAAGCGACGAAGTCTCGCCCGACGTCTCAGAACTGACCTGCCCGCCGCGTCGCCGGCGGCCGGACCCGAAGGTGCCATGGCAACGACGACGAAGAGCACATCGCGCCGCGCCCTGACGCGCGTCCCGGCGAAGCCGCGCAAGGCGACCGGCGGCTACCGGGTCGGCATCGACGTCGGTGGGACCTTCACCGATCTGGTCCTCGTCCGTCCCGATCGCTCGATCCACCTCGACAAGACCGCGACCACCCCGCACGACCAGAGCGAAGGCGTCATGACCGGGCTCGCGCGTCTCGCGCGCAGCGAGGGCAAGGATCTCCCGGCGTTCCTCGCGGCGACCGAGCGCATCGTGCACGGCACCACCACCGCCGACAACACGATGATCCAGATGAACGGTGCGGTCACCGGTCTCATCACGAGCGCGGGCCACCGCGACGAGATCGAGCTCCGGCGCGGCTACAAGGAGAACATCTGGGATCCGTCGTACCCGCCGCCGCCGCCGATCTGCCCGCGCCGCCGCCGTCTCGGCGTGCCCGAGCGCCTCGACTACGAGGGCAACGTCGTCGAGCCGCTCGACGAGCAGGCCCTGCGCCAGGCCCTGCGGCGTCTCAAGCTGCAGAAGATCGAGTCGCTCGCGATCGTGTTCCTGTTCTCGTTCGTGAACCCCGCGCACGAGCAGCGCGCGGCGGAGATCGCGCGCGAGGAGATGCCGGGAGTGGACCTGTCGCTCTCGCACCAGGTGATGCCGCAGGCCCCGGAGTTCGAGCGCACCTCGACCACGCTGGTGAACGCGTACGTCGCACCAAAAATCAAGCGCTATCTCGCAAGCCTGGAACGCAAGCTGCGCGAGGCGGGCTTCGCGCGCGAGCTGCTGCTGATGCAGTCGAACGGCGGGCTCATGACCGCGGCCTACGTCGCGAACAAGGCGGTCTCGGTCCTCGGCTCCGGTCCGTCGGGCGGCGTGGTCGGCGCCTGCAACGTCGCCAAGGCCGCCGGCATCGACGACTTCATCTCGGTCGACATGGGCGGCACGAGCTACGACGTGTGCCTCGTGCGCGGCGGACGGCCGCAGATCTCCTCGTCCTGGAACTGGCACCACCGCTATCTGGTCGGGCTGCCGATGGTCGACGTGCAATCGGTCGGCGCGGGCGGCGGCTCGATCGCGAGCGTCGTCGAGGGCGCGCTGCACGTGGGCCCCGACAGCGCCGGCGCGCAGCCCGGCCCGATCTGCTACCGGCGCGGCGGCACGCGGCCCACGGTCACCGACGCGAACCTCGCGCTCGGCTACCTGAACCCGGACTACTTCTACGGCGGCGAGCTGTCGCTCGATCTCGCCGGTGTGCAGCGCGCGATCGACGAGCAGATCCGCCGGCCGCGCGGCCGCGCGGCGGTGGAAGAGGCCGCGCACGGCATCTTCCGCAAGGTCAATGCAAAAATTGCGAACGCGATCCGGCGCGTGG
>JAIEPK010000057.1 GCA_019749875.1 Candidatus Binatia bacterium
TCGGCAACGGCGCGCTCCCAGTCGCGATCCAGCGTGCGCTCGTACGCGATGAGCGCCGGCGACGCGTCGATGACGCGCTGCTGCGCCACGATCTCGCCGCGCTCGCGCATGTACACGCCGGCGATCGCGACGAAGGCACGCTCGACCGTCGCGAACGGCGCCTCGCCTGCAGGCGCCGCGGCCAGCTCGACGCGAAAGCGCGCGAGACGGCGCGCATAGTGCGGAAAGAGTGCCGCCTCCTTGGTCGCGTAGTAGCGGAAGAACGTCCGCCGCGAGACGTCGGCCGCGGCCGTGATCTCGTCGACGGTCACGCCCTCGAAGCCGCGCTCCGCCGACAGGCGCAGCGCCGCCGCGGCGAGCGCGTCGCGCGTGCGGAGCTTCTTGCGCTCGCGCAGCGTCGCGACGCTGCCCGCGCGCTCGGCCGCGCCCGCGCTTCCCGTCGCCACGTCAGAACACCCGCTGCCGGTACTTGACCGCGCGCTCGAAGACGCGTCCCAGCGTCTCGCTGGTGAAGATCCAGCGCAGCGGCCAGATCGGCGAGTGGCACTCCTCCGGCTGGACACGTCCGCGCAGGACGTCCTCGAGCGCGTCCGCCGTATGGCGCGCGAGCACGTCCATCATCTCGCGCCCGATCTCGGCGGAAGCGAGCTGCGGCTTCCCGGAGTAGGTCTCGCTCTCGTAGTACTTGAGCTTGTGCTTGAAGCCCTTCACGAGGTCGAGCACGCCGCTCGTCGGCAGCGGCGGCAGCCCCTCCTCCGCGCGCTTCAGGTCGAGCGTGCGCTGCCCGAGCTCCCGATAGCGCGGGTCGACGCGGTCGCCGACGATGTGCAGCATCATCGACGTCTCGATGGCACCGCCGTGGTGGTCGCCGCGCAGGTCGTCGGGCGTCACGCCGTCGATGTGACCGAGCACCTCCGAGAGCTCGGAGCCGCCCTTCGTGAGCCGGTTGATGAGCAGTGAGAACGCGCAGATCATCTTCGTGCCGTAGCGCCGGTTGGTGCGCTCGCACGCGACCTCGATCGGGATGAAGTGACGCGGCCCGCCGTGGAAGCTCGCGATCCAGATGTGGACGAAGCCCTGTTTCGCGAGGCTGCGCCCGAGGTCGGAGAGCACGCGGGTGATGGTCGAGGGGCGGAACATCACCGATCCCGGGTGCGGCAGGACGTCGGCCGCGACGTAGATCGGCGGCAGGTGCACGAACTGCAGCGACGGGTCGCGCTCGGTCAGAACCTCGGCCGCACGGATCGACAGCGCCTCGGCCTCGGCGTTGTCGCAGATGACGGGCAAGTGCGGCCCGTGCACCTCGAGCGGCGAGCAGGTGAGCAGGACGATCGTCTTCGCGCGGTCCATCGCGGCGAAGTCCGAGCCGGTGAGATCCTTCCACTCGCGCACGTTGCCGCGCGGGGCTGCGGTCGAGGGGGAGTCCATAGAGGACCGAGCAGAGCCGAAAGTGGCACTGAGTGTCAATCCGCAATCGGCGCCCGCAGGTCCCGCATTTCATGACGCGCACGACATTGTCCGGCCCGTGCGAGTCATGTAGTGACTCATTATGAGTCGAAAATCTGAGTCATCGCTTCGGCAGCTCACGGTGCGCGGCTTCGGCGACGACGTCGAACGCCGCCTGCGCGCCGTGGCGCGCGCCGAGGGGGTGTCGCTGAACGAGGCGGTGCTGCGGCTCCTCCGGAAGGGCGCCGGACTCCAGTCGAGCGAGGCCGGCAACGTCATCGGGGATGCGCTGGATCATCTCGCCGGGACGTGGACGGACGTCGATCTGCGCGAGTTCGACGAGGCCGTCCGCGTCACCGAGCGCATCGACGACGATCTCTGGAGAACCTCCGCACCGGCGAGGAGCCCGCGACGCCGGTGAAAACCCTGCTCGACACGAATGCGTACACCGCGTGGAAGCGCGGCGAAGCCGCCGTCACGGAACTGGTCCGACGCTCCGAAGAGCTGGTCCTCTCGTCGATCGTGGCGGGTGAGCTGCTGTTCGGCTTTCGCTGCGGAAGCCAGTTCGAGCGCAACCGCCGGGAGCTCGACGACCTCCTCCGCAGTCCCTACGTCTCGTTCCTGCCGGTGACGCTCGTCACCGCAGACCGCTTCGCGCGCGTCGCCGCGGCGCTGCGCCGCAAGGGCCGACCGCTCCCGACGAACGACGTCTGGATCGCTGCGCACGCGATGGAGTCCGGAGCCGATCTGGTGTCGTTCGACCGCCACTTCGGTGAGATCGACGGGCTCGCGTGGGTGGATCCGGCGGCCGGCTGAGCATCCTGCCGGTCGGGGCGGCAGGAACCGCGGTCAGACTCCGACGCAGTCGAAGCCGAGCGCACGCGCAGCCAGCGTCGTGTGTGGCGAACACGACCTCGACGCGCTGGCGTTCGGACAGCATCAGCGCCGTCGCCAGATGGATCGCATCCAGCGTCTTGGTCACCGTCGGCATCGGCAGGGACGCGCGCCGCAGGACCGCCCGCGTGACGCGCACGACACCGAAGGTACGTTCGGCTCGTGCGATCTGCTGGTGTGCCGTGGCCAACCCGGCATCGTCGAGGGCGCCCTCGATCCTGATCCGGTCGAGGACACGCCGCCCCTCGACGCCCAGCAGCTCGCTGCAGTAGGCGCGCTCCCACTCGCCGAAACCGGCCAGGGAAGCGGGCTGTCGCAGGATCACACGAAGGAGAACGCTGGTGTCGAGATAGACGATCACCGGTCGCCGCGGCTCTCACGGAGAATGCGATCCACGTCGATCCGCCGCCGCAGGCGAACCGGTACGAGCTCCTTCAGCGAGCTCGGCGGAGCGGACGGCTCGACGACCTCGAGGTCGTCGTCCGCCGGGGCGTCGTACGGGACGATGCGCGCGATCGGCGTGACGCGGTCGTAGACCACCACGTCGCCGCCCGCGCGGACACCTGCGAGGTACTCGCTGAGGCGAGCCTTGAGCTCGGAGACCTGCGCGCGCTTCATGACCAGCAGCTAGTCACCACCGGTCTCGCAAGTCAACGCTCGGGAGCCGCCCGCTCAGCTGTCCTGACGCCCCAGCACCACCACGCACGACACCGCACCCGGGCCGCCGACGTTGTGCGCCAGCGCGATCTCCGGATCTTTGACTTGCCGCTCGCCGCAGTTGCCGCGCAGCTGCTGCACGCACTCGTAGATCATGCGCACGCCGGACGCGCCGATCGGGTGGCCGAACGACTTGAGTCCGCCGCTCGGATTGATCGGCATGTCGCCGTCGACCCGCGTGCGGCCCTCCTCGACCATCTTCCAGCCCTGGCCCTTCTCGGCGAAGCCGAGGTCCTCGATGTTGGTGATCTCGGTCCAGGTGAAGCAGTCGTGCACCTCGGCGAGGTCGACGTCCGACGCCTGGATGCCGGCCTGCTCGTAGGCCTTCTTTGCCGCGGCCTGCGTCGAGCGGAAGCCGACGTAGTCGAAGGTCGGGTCGAAATACGGACGTCCCGTCGCCACCGCGAGTGCCGCGCCCTTCACCAGCGCGTAGTCGTCGCGGAAGCGCTTCGCGATGTCGGCGCGGCAGACGATCGCGGCGGCGCCGCCGTCGGTGGTCGGGCAGCAGTCGAAGAGGCCGAACGGCCACGCGATCATCGGCGCGTTGAGCACCTGCTCCTCGGTGACTTCCATCCGGAGGTGCGAGAGCTTGTTGCGTGCGCCGTTCCAGTGGTTCTTGACGGCGACCTTGGCGAGCGTGCTGCGCCCGACGCCGTACTCGTGCATGTAGCGGTTCGCCGCCAGCGCGAAGAGGCCCGGCGCGGTGTTGCCCTTGGCGAGGATCTGGTGGCCGATGCGCGGGATGCCGCGACCCGGACGGTCCTTCAGCTTCTCGGAGCCGACGACGAGCACGATGTCGTGCTGCCCCGACGCGATCGCGAGGCACGCGTTGCGGAACGCGTCGGTTCCCGTCGCGCAGAAGTTCTCGACGCGCGTGACGGGACGGTCGTACATGCGCAGCGGGTCTGCCAGCGAGATGCCGGCCTTGCCGCCCTGCGAGTGCGGCAGGTACGTCCCGATGTACGCGGCGTCGATCTCCGACGGATCGATCTTCGCGTCGGCGTAGGCCTGGAAGGCCGCGTCGCAGACCTGGTCCTCGTAGGTCGAGTCGTAGAGGTCGCCGAACTTCGTGCAGCCGACGCCGATCACGGCAACCTTGTCGCGGATCGAGTTCATACGGGGCGCGCCTTCCAGAAGTAGTTGTAGTTCTCGCCGCCGGAGTGGAGCCGGCGGTACGTCAGCTCGACCGGAGCGCCGATCTTGACCTCGTCCGCGGTGCAGTCGGTCATCTGCACGTAGACGCGTCCGCCGCCGTCGAGGTCGACCACGACCATGCCCATCGGGTGGTCGAGGTTCGCCGCCAGGTGATCGACGGTGTAGGTGAAGATCACGCCCTTCTTCTTGAGCTTGACTGGCTCCAGCCCCTCGCGCGCCTTGCACTGCAGGCAGACGCGCGCCATCGGGTACTGCACGAGGCCGCAGCCGCCGCAGCGCGTCCCGTAGAGGCGCGTGTCCTGCTGCAGCTCGCGGTGCTCGAGCACGTTGCTGATGAGCTCCACCGGCGTCTCGTCCTGGCCGATGATGCGGCGGAACTTCAAGTACTTCTCGTAGGTCGGCAGCGGCAGCTTGCGCTCGATCTGTGCGCCGACGCCGGGACGTCCCGCGAGCGACGCCACACCGTCGGTCGCGCGGAAGAGGATCGCCTCCGCGCCTTCGCCGAACGCGGCGACGACGACGGTCGAGCCGCTCTTCGCCTTCTCGAGGGCGCTCGCGAGCTGCAGCAGCGCGTCGGGTGTGCCGAGCACGCCGACCTGCGTGATCAGCGACGGCACGAGCTGCGTCTTCGCGTCGACGCCGACCTGCTTGGCGAGCGCTTGCGCGGTCTTCGCGTCGGGTGCGGCGACGGCGAGCGCGCCGAGGTCCGACGCACCGACGCCGTGCTCGTTGAGCACGCTCGAGACCACTTCCGCCATGTCGCGCGCGTAGCCGTGGCCGAGCGCGAAGCGCGCGTCCTGCTGCTGCACGCCGCCGCCCTGGTCCCAGCGCCACTGGAAGGTGATCTCCTCCGCGACGGCGGCGGAGCCGAGAAACTCGGCGAGCTTCGCCTTCGCGTCGACGACCACCGCGACGGCGCCATCGCCGAGCGCGCCCTCGACGTCGCTCTCCGGATCGGCCGGACGGCAGTCCGCGGCGACGACCAGCACGCGGCGCGCCTGCCCGCTCTGCACCGCGCGAATCGCGGCCGACAGCGCCGACACGCCGGCGCGCACCGAGCCGCCGAAGTCGGCGGTGAGGATCGCGCGCGGCAGATCGCAGGCCGTCGCGACGACGCTCGCCACCTGCTTCTCGCGATACGGCGACGAGGTCGACGCGAAGAACAGGCCGTCGATCTCGAGCGCGTCGAAGTCCTCGAGGCAGCGGTGTGCGGCGGCGACGCCGAGCGTCAGTGCATCCTCGTCGTGGTGCGCGACCGCCTTGTCGCCCGGCGGCTGCTTGCCGCCCCAGGCTTTGGCGATCAGCGAACGGTCGAGGCGCGAGCGCGGGATGTAGACCCCGATCGAGCTGATTCCAACCATCGTGACGTGATCCTCGGCAGAAGAAGTGCCGGAGCGTGGACGTCCGGCGAACCCGAGACGGCTACCATCCTGCGCCCTGCGACGCGAGGCCGCTCCGGACCACGGCGCTGCACTCGGAGCAGGCCAGCGAGCGCCATCGCTTTGTTCGCCGGCCGGGTTCGCATATGCAGCCCGCGATGCCGAGCGGCGGTCACCAGCGGGCGTTCGCGGCAGGCTTGCTCGCTGCGCTGCTCGTCCTGGTGTTCACCGCGTATCGCTCGGCGCTCGATGCCTGGTTCGCGACCGACGACTTCCTTTGGCTGGACCTCAGCCACACGTCGAGCGTGCTCGCGTCGTTCGTCGGGCCGTGGGGACACGGAGCCGCCTATCGCCCGCTCCCGCGCGTGAGCTTCTGGATCGACGCGCTGCTGTTCGGACGGGCGGCTTCGCCGTGGCACGCACACAGCCTCGCCCTGCACGCGCTCGGCAGCACGATGCTGGGCATCCTGGTCCATCGACTGAGCGGCGAGCGTGCGCTCGCGATCCTGTCCGCCGTGATCTTCGCACTGCTGCCGCTCAGCTACGAGGCGACGATCTGGATCTCCGGCCGCATGTACGTGCAGTGCGTGCCGCTCGCGCTCACCAGCGCTCTGCTGTTCGATCGCTGGCTGCTCCGGCCGGGCGGAGGGCGGCTGCTGCCGTTCGTGCTGGCGCTCGCGCTGACCTTCGCGACGTACGAGGGCAGCGTCTACGTCGTGGCGATCATCGCTCTGGTCGCGCTGATTCGCGTTTGCGACGGCGAGCGGCCGCCGCGCGCGATCGTCGGGCTGGCTCTCACCGTCGTGCTCGCGATCGCCTACCTCCTGCTGCGCCGCCGCTTCGTCGGCCCCGGCGACTTCCTGCCGACCCGACCCGTCCTGGCGCTCGCCTTCCTGGACGACCTGCGCGCGGTGGGCAGCCTCTTCCTGTCGCAGGTCACACCCGCGCTGTGGCCGTTCGCGCTCACGGCCGTCGCCGCGGCGGTGTTCGCACCGCGCATGCTGGCGATCGCGGGGCTCGGCGTCGTGCTCGCGGCCGCCGCGTACGCACCGTTCTCCTTCGTGAGCTCGTTCGGGATGCGCTACCTGTACGCGGCCGGGTTGGGACTCTCGATCACGCTGGCGGCGCTGGTCGTCGGCATGGCGCGCGTCCCGCGGATCGGCTTGCCGGTCGCAGCGCTGCTCTTCGTGCTGCTGCTGCGCGGCGAGTGGACCGGAGTGACCGCTGCCGCCCGCGACTGGGCAGAGGCGGGCGCGCTCGCGCAGCGCACGCTCGCCGACGTCGCGCGCGTGGTGCCGCCCGCTCCGCGAGACGAGGCGGTTGCCGTCTTCGACGTGCCGCTGCAGCACGGCCGCGCGATGACGTTCTTCACCTACTTCGACGTCGCCATGCGGCTCTTCCATCCCGAAGTGCCGCGTCTCGTGTTGCCGATGCATTACCTGGTCGAGCTCGACGAAGACGCGGGATGGATGTCCATCGCGACGACGTGGGATCGCGAAGCGGCGCGACGCGCGACCGCGCACTTGGCACCGCTCGCGTGCCAGAGCGCGGCTCCGCTGCGCAGCCGCGATCGGGTGGCGGTCGCGCGCGCTCTCCTCGCCTGCGACACCACCTTCGTCGCGCTGGCCGGGCCGCAGGGGGCGCGGCCCATCGGCCGCGCGGAAGCGCTCGACCGCCTGAAGCGGAAGCTCGGTCCCGCGATCGACGCCGAGCCCGGGCCGACTCCGGTCAGACGCCGAGAAACTCCCGGGTGATGCGCAGGAACTCCTCCAGTCGGTCGTGGTGCACCCAGTGCCCGGCGCCTTCGACGTTCACCACGCGTGCGTTCGAGAACGCGGCACCGCGGCCGTCGATCGACGGATCGCTCGCCCACGACTCCGTGCCGCGCACCAGCAGCGTCGGGCAGGTGATGCGACCCCAGAGGTCGCGCGCGTCGGCGACGTTGAAGAGGTACGGCGAAACGGCGCGCGTGAAGTTGTCGAACTTCCAGCGGTAGGAGCCGTCCTCCTCGCGCTGCGCGCCGTGCACCGTCAGGTGCCACGCCTGCTCGGTCGTCAAGCGCGGATTCGCGTCGCGCATGCGCGCCGCCGCCTCTTCCAGCGTCGCGTAGTGGTGCGGGCGGCGCCGCGCGAGCGACTGCATCTCGCGCACCCAGGTCAGCATGCGCTCGTGTGCCGGCGTGTCCTTGAACGACTCGATCATCTTCGGCGAGGGACCGAGCCCTTCGATCGCGACGACCTTGGCGACGCGCTCGGGGTAGATGCCCGTGTAGTGCAGGGAGATCGAGCCGCCGAGCGAGTGGCCGACGATGGTGACGGGAAAGCGATCGACGACCTTCAGCAGCTGGGCGACGTCCAGCACGTAGTCGATCAGCGAGTAGATCGAGCCCACCGCCCACGCGGAGTCGCCGTGCCCGCGCAGGTCCGGCGCGATGACGTGGAAGTCGCGTCGCAGCCCGGCTGCGACCCAGTCCCAGCTGCGCGCGTGATCGCGTCCGCCATGGACCAGCAGCAAGAGCGGTCGCGCTTCGTTGCCCCAGTCGAGATAGTGCAGCTTGAGGCGCTGCGACATGAAGGTCCGCGAGATCGGACCGAGGACGGCGGCGTCGCTTGTGGTCATCTGCCCCAAGTAGCACGGCATGCCCGCGCCGCGGCAGCATCGCGCAGCGCTGCAAGGTCATCGAGCGACGGAACCGCAGAAAACGTCTGGTGCTCGCGGTCCCGGCCTTGCTACGAAGTCTGCGGCGCCCAGCACCGGCATCGTCGACGTCCGCTCCCTGCGGACTCCCTCCTCCACCGGGCCGCCGTACCGCAGCGCGAACCAATCGAAGGAGTCCGTTCCCGATGCCCTCTCGCCACGCTTCCGTCCGCATCCGCCAGCGCAGCTGCTTCATCCGCGTCCTCGCGGTCGCCGGCTTGACGACCCTGTGCGCCGCACCGAGTCCGGTCCGCGCGGCGACACCGGAGCGCACCGAGCGCGTCGAGATCACGCTCGACGCGGCCAAGCTGCCCGGCGCCGATCGCGCGCGACTCGCCGATCGAGCGCAGTCGATCTCCGACGCGATCGCGTCGGGGATTCCGCTATGGCGCTCGTTCGATCCGCGCGAGGTCCTGCACGACACGCTCGCGACGCTCGCCCGCGAGGGTGCCGACGTCGGCGCGACGGCGATCGTGAACTTCGACCTGCTCGAGGTGGACGTCCCGGCGAGCAAGCGCGCCCGGCTCGAGAGGCTCGGCTTCGTGCGCAAAGTCGAGCAGCCCGGCTTCATGACGCCGTCGGGCATGCTCGACAGTGAAGGCCTCGAGGCGATCGGGTCGGACATCGCGAACACGGCGGGGCTCACCGGGACCGGCATCAAGGTCGCAGTGATCGACTCGGAGTGGCAGAGCCTCGACGACACCATCGCGGCCGGCGACCTGCCCGCGATCCCCGTCAATCTCCAGTTCAAGGTCCAGTCCAACGGGGCGAAGATCACCTCCGGCGCGAGCATCAACGCCCTCGGCGACCGCGAGCACGGAACCGCGGCGGCGGAGGTCGTGCACGAGGTCGCGCCGGGCGCGACGCTGCTCGCGTACCGGCTCGCCTACGACAACGGCGCCGTGACGCCGGCCGCGATCAAGGCCGCGATCCGGCACGCCGCGGATCAGGGCGCGAAGGTCATCCTGGCTCCGGTGCACTTCATCGGCACCATGAGCGACCCGAAGGGGCTCGCCGCGGGTGGCACGAACAAGTTCACCGACGACATCGATTATGCGAAGGCCGCGGGCGCGACGGTCGTCGTGCCGGCGGGCAACGAGGCGCTGCGCCACTACGCCGACACGTTCACGCCGTGCACCGACTGCAACAAGTCCTCGATCTGCAATACGGCGAACACCGACCAGATCTACCATGCGTGGGACAACGACCTGCCGCTGAACGATCTGGTGCTCGACACCGACTACGACGACTTCGCCTACAACGACGGCGAGACGTTCAACCCGGTGCGCGTGACCTGCTACAGCGCGACCGATGCCGTCACCCCGAGCAACTTCAAGATGCAGCTCATTCGCTTCCGTGACCTGTACAGCGCGGTCGACCCCCCCGACTTTCCGAGCTGCCCTCGTGACGCCGGCGCGACCATCGTCGATGGAACCGAGGTCACGCTCGGCAGCTCGTTCACCAAGGACATCACGCCGTACGGCGGCGATCCGAACGGCAACAGCCAGTTCGACGACTACTACTTCCTCGCCGTCAAGCGCACGGCCGGCACGGAGACGCCGAAGTTCCGCATCGACTGCACGATCGCGGTCGGCGAGCTGACGTACTTCAACGACGCGAGCAGCCTGTCGGACCTCGCGGTGGTGTCGTCGGCCGTGTCGGTCGCGGGCACCGTGCTGCCGGCCTTCGACACGGTGTCGGACGTCAGCTCGAAGGGCCCGAGCGGCGACCCGAACGGCCCCATCAAGCCCGACGTCTCGGGCCCGAGCGAGGTGACCAACTTCGCCGCCACCAACCAGGGCTTCACGTTCTGGGAGACGTTCAACGGCACGTCGGCGGCGGCGTCGCACGTGGCGGGCGTGGTGGCCCTGATCCAGGGCGATCGTCAAGCGAAGGGACTGCCGCTCTACACGGTCGACGAGATGAAGCAGGTCCTGAACGGGTCCGCGATCGACCTCGACGACGGCCTGCCTTCCTTGGTCGGCCCGGATTCGACCTACGGCTACGGCCTGGTGCAGGTGCCGTCGGCGATCCTGCCCGGGGTGCCCGACGCGAAGACGCCGTTCGATCGCGACGGCGATCTCAAGGCCGACCCCGCGACGTACAACCCGTCCACCGCCACCTGGACGTGGCTCGGCTCGACCGCGGGCCAGAGCAGCCTCACGTCGATCGGCGGCGCGTCGCTGCTGGGCGTTTCGGGCGACTTCGACGGCGACGGCAAGGCCGATGCGGCGATCTACGACCCGAGCAACGGCGGCTGGACGTTCAACACCTCGTCCACCCCGGTCGCTGCCGTGATCGGCCTCGGTGGCCCCGACTTCAAGCCGGCGGTCGGCGACTACGACGGCGACGGCAAGACCGATCCGGGCGTCTACAACCCCACCACCGGCGACTGGAAGTGGAAGGGCTCGACCAGCGGCGACGGCCAGCAGCTCGGCTTCGGCGGCCCGACCCGCAGGGGCGTGCCGGCCGACTTCGACGGCGACGGCAAGACCGACGTCGCGACGTTCGAGCCCACGACCGGCAAGTGGCAGTACATCGGCTCGCACGTCGGAGCGCAGCAGTTCACCTTCAGCACCGGCAAGCGCTGGATCGCCGCGCCAGCCGACTTCGACGGCGACGGCCGTGCCGATGCCGCGACGTTCCAGAAGAAGCAGGGCAAGTGGCGCATGCGCCTGTCGAGCCTGGGCGGCCTCGTGACCACCGTCACCAGCGTCGGCGGCGCCAACTGGATCCCGGTGCCGGCCGACTACGACGGTGACGGCAAGGCCGATCCCGCGGCCTACCGGAAGGCGACCGGGCTGTGGCGCTACCTCGGCTCGGCCGACAACGTCAAGTACAACGTGCCGGCGTTCGGCGGACCCGCGTTCGCTCCGGTGGTCGCGCAGCGTCCTTGACGCCTGCTCGCTCGCACCGCGCCCGAACGCTGATGCAGCGTTGCGCGCGCGGCGCGAGCGCTGCCGGCTGGCGGAGCGGGTGGTGTCGACGGGGCGCCCGGCCGCCGGCAGGGCTCGCTCTGGCGGAGAGGGCCGCTTGACAGCAGGCGGCGGTCCGATGAGGACACCGAGACCGTGTGGCGCCGTCGCTCATCCCCCTCCGCTGACCCTCTCCCTGTCCGCAGCGTGCCGGTCCGCGAGGACTACCGGACGCGTCGGCGTCTGCTGCTGCGCCGCCTGGTGGATCCGGCGTCGAGCGAAGGCCTCGAGGTCGGCGCATTCGATCTGCCCGTCGTCGTGCCCGACGGACGGGATGCAGGGCCGCGCTGCTGGTTCGCCGACATGCGCTCGACCGAGGAGCTGGCGAGCGAGTTCGGCGTGGCCCTGGAAGCGCTCGCGCCCATCGAGTGGGTGGTGCAGCGAGCACGACCGCTCGCCGCACAGATCCCGCGGCGCTTCGATTACGTGATCCTTTGCCACGTGCTCGAGCACGTCCCCGAGCCGATCGGCTTCCTCGCCGACGCCCGTGACCTGCTGCGCCCCGGCGGCGTGCTGTTCCTGGCCGTGCCCGACAAGCGCGCGACGCTCGATGCGACCCGACCGTCCACGACCATCGATCACCTGCTGGCACGCCATCACCACGGTGCGCCCGGGCCGCCGCTCGCGCAGATCATGGAGTTCGCCCGCACCTGGGACGAGAATTGGCGACGGCTCGCGGCCGAGTCTCCACGCGCGTTCTTCGATCGGGCCGTGGCACACTTCGAGTCCGGCGCCGCCGACGCGCATTGCAACGTCTGGCAGGACGACGAGCTGTTCGCCCAGCTCGACTACTTGACGCGCGGCGGCTTCCTGCCCGGACTCGAGATCTGCCTGCGCGAGCCTTGGGGCGGCGAGCTGAACGAGTTCTACGTCGCGCTGCGCGCGCTGCCGCGCGACTCGCGCTGACCGCACGTCGGATCGGGCCCCCGACGAAGCTCGCCTCCGCGCGCGCGTGCCGGCAGGCTCGCAGCGAGACTGCCGGCGTCGTTCTCCGTCGCCGCACGCCATGACGCGAGCAGGCGCTGCATTCCGGCGCGTCGTCGCATCACGCCCCGCAGTGACGGCGCGGCCGCCTGCTCAGCGACCGACCGGCTCGCCCTCGACGCGCGGATCGACCTCGAAAACGTAGACACCGCCCTCGGCGTAGCGCAGCGCCAGGTGCTTCGACTTCGCGAGCTGCAACGCCTCGGCGGGATCGGCGAGCGCGCCAAGATACGCGTAGCGCACGCCGCGCTTCCAGAGCCAGATCCACTCCGCGTCGTCTTCGGCCGCATGGTGGACGTGACGCGACATCTCGGCCGCCCAGTTGGCGTAGGACGGCTTCAAGTTCGCGATCATCGGCCCGACCGTGATGCGACGCTTCGTCAAGTACGGCACCCAGGTGCCCGCGTCGATGCCGTGCGGGGTGTGCGGCAGCCAGAACGTCGTGCGCACGGCGACCGTCGCACTTTCGGGCGCGTTCTCGTCGAGCCAGCGCATGGCACGCAGGTCGGCCGGCGTGACGAAGAAGCGCGTCGGCTCGATCTGCGCGACGCGGTCGCGCGCCCCGATCGCACCGAGCATGAGAAAGCCGAGCAGGACGCCCGTCTGCGCCCCCGGCCCGGCGCGCAGCCAGGCGAGCGTCTCGGCGACGCCGCAGGCGAGGATCACGGACGCCGGCAGGTAGAGCAGGATCAGGACGGCGCCGAGGTTCGTCACGTTGAGCAGCGGAACCTGCAGCAGGTGCGCCTGTCCGAGCGCCAGGAGCAGGACGGTCCATGCCAGCAGCAAGCGCGCCACGCGGTTGCCGCGCACCACCGCCATCAGTGCCGCGACGAGCAGCGCCGCGATCGCGCGCGGCCCCGCAAAGAGGTAGGCCACCGCCTCGCGCGAGAACGAGAAGTACTCCGGGTCGCCGAGCAGCCGGTCCTGCGTTCCCGCACGCAGCCCGCCGTGGAACAGCAGCGCCGCGCGATAGCCGCTCGCGTACTCGGCGACCGCGGCGAGCAGGCGCGGACCGCTCAGCGCCAGCGCGACGGCGAGAAGGAGGGTCGCGAGCAGCAGAGTCGTACGGCGTGCGCGCGCGTCGCGGCGCACCTGCCAGAGCGCGACGGCGATCGTCGGCACGAGCAGCAACGCCAGGAACACCGCGATCCGCAGGTGCAGCAGGAAGACGCCCGCGACGAGCAGCGCGCCCCAGATGGCGAACGATGCGCGCCCGCCGGGCCATCCGGCGGCAGCAGCATCGGCCGGTCCGGACGCGTCCGCGGCGTCGGCGCGCGCGCGCAGCGGCG
>JAIEPK010000235.1 GCA_019749875.1 Candidatus Binatia bacterium
GTGTCGCGATCGAGCGACGTCGCCGCGCGCCCGGTCCGCGCCTCGCCGCCCGTGCGGCGCTGGTCAGGCGACCGCGGCACCCAGCTCGGCGAGGACGCCGGGATCGACGCGACCGCGGAACGCCGCCTCGGCCTCCTGGCGCAGCAGATCGCCTCGCCCCTGATAGCGCGGCGAGTAGTGGAAGACCTTCAGGCGGCGCGCGTGCGACAGGCGCGCGATCGTCCCGGCCTCGGCGGCCGTGAGGTGATAGCGCATCGCCGCCTGATCGCGGTCCTCGTCGAGGAACGGCGACTCGCAGAACAGAATGTCGGCGTCGTGCATCACCGGCAGCAGCACGGCGAGGTTCTCGGGCAGGAAGCGCGTGTCGACGATGTAGCCGAACTTGTTGCCGCGCGACGCGCGCACCAGCGTGCGCAGCTCGCCGACGGTCAGCTCCGTCGTCGTCCGATCGCTGCGCGCGACCACGAGCCGCGTTTCCGCCGGAGCATCGTCGCGCAGCAGCTCTTTCAGCTGCGCGAGCCAGCGGCCGGGCGCGAAGCCGGCACGTGCGAGCGCATCGCCGTCGACGTTCAGATGGGTCGGCTCGTCGATCGCGAACGCGAGGCAGGGGATCTTGTGATCGGTGATCGCCGCGCGCACCCGGAAGTGCCCCTCGTCGACGAGAAGGGGCGTCGCCGGGGTCGCGTCGCCCTGCGCGAGCGCCACCGCCTCGAGCTCTTCGCGTCGAAAGCCGGTCGCAGCGCGGAAGCGCGCGCGGCGCAGTCCGGCGACCGTCACCTCCGTCACGTCGAAGACGAATGGGTAGTCGTCGGTGAGGTTCCACACGTAGCCCGCGAGCTTGCCGGCGACGCAGTCGAGGATGCCCTCGGGTCCGAACAGGCGCAGCTCCTTGTCGCGATTCAGGAACAGACGCAGGACCCGGTCGAAGCCGATGAAGTGGTCCATGTGCGTGTGCGACACGAACACGTGCGAGACCTTCAGCAGATCGGCCGCGGGAAGGCCGTCGTTGCGCCCGAGATCGAACAGCACCGCGCTGCCCTGCCAACGCAGCTCGACGAGCAGTCCGGGATCACCGAACGGTCCGTTGACGAGCCTGGGTGCGAACGTCGAAGCCATGCCGCTTGCCTAGCAGGCCGCCGCACGGCGGCCAGCGTTTGATCGCCACGGGGCCGGCGCTCAGCGCCGGCCCTGCATCTCCTGCATGATGATGCTCGCGGTCTCGGCCATCATCTCGTTCATGATCTGCCCGAGGGAGCGCTCGGGGTCCTCGAGCTTCAGCACCAGCTTCGACAGGACCGCGAAGTACCGCTCCAGCGAATCACCTTCGATGCTCGGGAAGCGCGCCTCCATGGCCACGCAGAAGCGCTCCTGGGTCATGCGGATGTCGGCCTCGAGGGCGTCGCGCAGCGGTTGGTCCATGTCGCCGCTCGTGCCATGCGTCCCCGTCCGGCGCAACATCCCGCGACCGTGGGACACGCGGCTTCAGCGTGCGCTCACACCTCGTCCTCGCCGCGCGCACGGCCGAGGATCGCCAGCAGGTCGGCGTGCAGCTCCCACCAGGCGGTGTGAAAGCTGTCGCCCGTGATGCCCGCGACCGCGCGCTGGTCGCCGGCGAGAGCCCGCGCGAGCGCCGCTCGCAACCGTCGCCGCAGGCTCGCGTAGCGCGGACGCAGCGGCTCCAGCCGCCCGAGCAGGTCGTCCGCGGCGCCGTGCACGTCGCGCAGCTCCGCGAGGACGCCCCGGTCGTAGCGCACGTCGGAATGGTCGTTCGGCGCCTGCGTCGGACGATCGGTGCGCACCTGCCAGCGCAGCAGGATCTGCTTGACGCGGCGATTCAGCGCCGAAAACTCCGCGTCGATGGCTGCGACGCCCGGCCGCAGCGCGACGCCTTCCGACCGGATCACGGCGCCGGCGCGCTCACGCCCGAGCGGTGTCGCCGACACGTGCTGATCGGCACCGCGCGCGCGCCGCAGCACCAGGCCCTGCTCCTCCAGGACCGACACGCTCGCCACCACCTCGGCATCCGCGGCCCCGACCGCCGCCGCGAGATCCTGCACGCGCACCGCCCCGCGCAGCGCGAGCTGGAACAGCAGCGCGTCCGCGAACGGCTGCTCCGCGGGCGATTCGCCCGGAGCGTCGTCCCGCGCCGCGTGCACGCGCCCTGCGCCGCGCTCAGGCGGTCGCGTCGGCGGTCGGGCGCTCGTAGACACGGATCTTCAGCACCATCTTGCACACCGGGCACGGCACCGAGCGGATCACGGGAAACGTCACGAAGTTCAGCCGGATGCTGTCGAGCTGACGCTTGCGCTCGGCGGCACAGCACTCCCGCTCGTCCGTACGGAGTCCCTTGCGTTCACTGGCCTTGGCCATCTTCGCTCTCTTCTTCGTCCGCGCGGCGGACGGCGCCTCGCGGCGCGCGTGCCGCGCGCCGGTGTGATCGGGCTCAGATCTTGAACTCGTCCCCTCGTTTCTTGACGGCCCCCGACTGCTTGCGCATGGTGTCGACCTGATCGGCGGCCTGCGCGGCGTCCCCGCGCTGCAGCGCGCCGGAGAAGCGCTCGGCGATCGCGCGCATCATCGCCGCCTCCCGCGGATCGAGCGCGTCGGCGAGCCCGGCGAGCGTGCGCATGGCCGCGGTAATGCCGGCGATCGCGCGTGCGACGTCGCCCCCTTTGCGGGCAGCCAGCGCCATCTCGAGCTGCTGTCGGACGTTCGCCAGCCCCGGCGCCGCCTGCGGTCCGAACACGACGCCGAGATCCGACAGGCCGGCGATCAAGGCCTCGAGCGACTCCGGGGCGAGCAGCAGATCTTCGCGTGCCACCGATCTCGCCCCGCTCTCACTCGCGCCGCGTCGCGGCGATCGCGACCTCTGCTGCCCCCGCAGCGCGCGCCTCGTCGAGGATGTAGACCACGTCGCCGAGCTGCACGCCCTTGTCGCCCTGCAGCACGACCCGCTTCACGTCGCTCGCCTCGACGGCCTGCCTGAGCCCGGCGGCGAGCTGGTCGCGCGGCGTCTGCGCGCCGTTGACGAAGATGTTGTCCTGTTGATCCACCGTGACCACGATGCCCTTGGTCTCACTCGAGGTCACCCCCGCCTCGGGCAGATCGACCTTGGGACCCGACTCGACCATCGCCGAGCTGGTGATCATGAAGATGATCAACAGCACCAGGAAGATGTCGGTGAGCGGCGTGATGTTGATCTCGGCGACGATCCCTTCGCCGTCGCCGCCATCGTGCTCAGGCAACCTGCCGAGTGCCACGCTCCCCCCGCAACGCGCAGACGCCGTCGACGAAGCGCGTGATGCCCACCCGCATGGTGGTCCCGAGCTCGGCGAGCCGCACCTGGAAGTAGTTGTAGAGCGCGACCGCGATGATCGCGACGCCGAGTCCCAGCGCCGTCGCCACCAGCGCCTCGGAGATGCCCGAGGCGACCACCGCGAAGCCGCCGGTGCCGGTCTGCGCCATGTGATGGAACGCCCGCATGATGCCGACGACGGTGCCGAACAGGCCGATGAACGGCGCCGCGCTGCCGATCGTGCCGATCAGCCACACGTTGCCCTTCAGCGCCTGCGCTTCCTCCATACGATGGCCGTCGGCGAGCGCCAGCAGATCCTCGATCGGCGTGTCGGCGACACGCGGCATGAGCTCGAGATAGATGCGCCCGAGCGGCAGGTCGGCCGCATCCCGCTTGACCATGTCGACGGCCCCGTCGAGGTCGCCGCGGCGCAGGAAGAAGCCGATCTGCTTCGCGACCGCGAGCATGCGGGAGTCGAGGCGGCGCAGCGCCCACAGTCGCTCGCCCGCGATGGCGAGTGCGACGATCGAGCACAGCAGGAGCGGATAGGTCGCGTAGTACCCCTGCTGGATCAGATCGAAGAACGTGACCATGTCCATCATGTCGCCGCCCGTCTTAGCGCACTCGGGGCGCATTTACAGCCGCAGGTGCGGGGCTCCCGAGGGCGGCGTTTCCTTGTCTGTTCGTCGGAGCGCCGGTAGCCTGTCGGCGATGTTCCTCCGCTCGCGCCGCGTGGCGCCGGTCGCCGTGCTCCTCGCGCTCGCGACGCTGCTCGCTCCCCGGAGCGTGTCGGCCTCGGCGCGTGTCGCGGGCAACGTCTGGACCGTCGACGTCGACGCAGCCCAGCTCACGATCGTCGACGCCGGTCGCAAGATCACCGTGTACTGCGACTCCGACACGGTCATCCGGTACGGCTCGACGGACCGCACCCTCGGTGATCTGAAGCGCGGCGACCGCGTGGTCGTCACGCTCGCCGACGATACCCCGGACGCGCTCATCGCGCGCCTGATCGCGATCGCAGGCGCGCCGGCACCGCTGCGCGTCCGGCCGTCGCCCACCCCACGGATGCCATGAGCGTACATCCCCACGAAGGACTGCCCTCGTTCGACCGCGCCGCGCGGCGCGCGGCCGTGCTCGACCGGATCGGTTCGGGCGTCGCAGTGTTCCGCGCGCCGACCCTGCGCGTGCACGCCAACGACGTCGAGTACCGCTACCGGCCGGACTCGGACCTGTTCTACTTGACCGGCTTCCCCGAGCCCGATGCCGTGCTGGTGCTCGATGGCAGCGCGGAGCGTGAGCGCAGCGTGCTGTTCGTGCAGCCGCGCGATCCCGAGCGCGAGACCTGGACCGGCAAGCGTGCCGGCGTGGAAGGCGCCGTCGCCACCTACGGTGCCGACGCGGCCTACCCGATGTCGGAGCTCGCGCAGCACCTGACCCCGATCATCGCCCGCGGCGGCGCCCTCTACTACCACCTCGGGCACGACGAGCCGTTCAACCAGAAGCTGCTCGAGATCGCGCGCGCCGGCTGGGCACAGCGTCCACGCACGTCGAACGACCTGCCGACCTCGCTGCTGAGCACCGGCACGCTGGTGCACGAGCTGCGCCTGTACAAGTCGCCCGAGGAGATCGCCTGGCTGCAACGCGCGATCGACATCGCCGGCGAGGCACATCGTGCGGCGATGCGCGAGGTGCACCCGGGCATGTACGAGCACGAGATCGAGGCGCTGGTCGAGTACGTGTTCCGCCGCAGCGGCGCGTCCGGCTGGGCGTACCCCTCGATCGTCGCGGGCGGCGACAACGCGACCGTGCTGCACTACACGAGCAACGACTGCGTGCTGCGCGACGGCGAGCTGTTGCTGCTCGACGCGGGCGACGAGCTCGGCTGCTACTGCGCCGACGTCACGCGGACGTTCCCCGTCGGACGCGAGTTCACGCCCGCCCAGCGGCGCATCCACGATCTGGTCCTCGAGTCACAGCTCGCAGCCGTCGCGGCGGTGAAGCCGGGCGTGACGATCGAGGACGTGCACGCTGCGGCCCTGAACGTGTTGGTCGACGGGCTGCTCTCGCTCGGCATCCTGACCGGCACCCGGCAGCAGGCGGTCAAGGACGGCACCTACAAGCCGTACTACATGCACCGCACCAGCCACTGGCTCGGCATGGACGTGCACGACGTCGGCACCTACAAGCGCGACGGCCAGCCGCGGCCGCTCGAGCCCGGCATGGTGCTCACGGTCGAGCCGGGCCTCTACTTCGCGAGCACGCTGCCCGGCGTGCCCGACGAGTACCGCGGCATCGGCGTGCGCATCGAGGACGACGTGCTGGTCACCGCAACCGGCCACGACGTGCTGTCGCACGCCGTGCCCAAGTCCGCGGACGCCATCCTGGAGCTGCGCGCGGGCTGAGCTCGGACGGGAGAGATCAGCCCTCGCGTGCCGCGCGCTCGACGAGCGCGACCAGCGTGCGCACCCCCCAGCCGACCGCGCCGCGCGGGACGTACGGTCGGGCCTTGTCGGCATACGCGACCGCGGCGATGTCGAGATGCGCCCACGGCAAGCCGCCGGTGAACTCGCGCAGGAAGAGCCCGCCGTAGATCGTCCCGGCAGTGCCGTCGCCGACGTTCTTCAGGTCGGCGATGGTGCTGTCCATGCCCGAGACGTACTCGTCGACCAGCGGCAGCTCCCACATCGGCTCGCCGGTCTCGCGCCCGATCTCGATCAGCCGGCGCACGAGGTCGGCGTCGCTGCCCATCACGCCCGCGATCGACCGTCCGAGCGCGGTGGTCACGGCACCCGTCAACGTCGCGAGGTCGACCATCCAGCGCGGCTTGACGCGGCGGCCGAAGCCGCCTGCCGCGGCCCAGCCGAGGGCGTCGGCGAGCACCAGCCGCCCCTCCGCATCGGTGTTCAGCACCTCGATCGTCTTGCCGGTGAAGGCGCGCAGCACGTCCCCCGGACGGTAGGCGCGCCCGTCCGGCATGTTCTCCGCCGAGGCGACGTAGCCGCGCACCTCGATGTCGGGCTTCAGCGCACCGATCGCCTGCATCGCGCCGAGGACCGCGGCGCCGCCCGCCATGTCGCGCTTCTGGATCTCCATGCTCGCCGGGGGCTTGAGCGAGAGACCGCCCGAGTCGAACGTGATGCCCTTGCCCACCAGGGCCACAGGTCCCGCCCCGGACGCGCGGCGTGGACGGTAGACGAGCTCGATCAGCCGCGGCTCGTTCCGGCTGCCGCGGCCGACCGCGAGAATCGCGCCCATCTTCAGGCGCTTCATCTCCTCCGGTCCGTAGACGTGCACGGTCAGACCGTTCTCCCGGCCGATCCGCTTGGCCGTGCGGCCGAGGTGGTCCGGCGTCACGTGCTCCGCCGGGCCGTTGATCAGATCCCGCGCGAAGCGGGTCGATGTCGCGAGCGTCTCGGCACGCTTCGCGACCCGCGCCGCCTCGCGCGTCGCCGGCACGCCCGCGACGATGCACGTCTCGACGCGAAAGGTCGCGCGCGAGGTCTTCCAGCCTTCGATCTGGTAGTCCGCGAGCAGCGCGCCCTCGATCACGGCGCCGAGCGCGCTCGTCGCCGCGGCGCCGGCGTCGGCCGCCGCGACCGAGATCGCGACGCTCTTCGCACGCGCCCCACGCGCGGCCTCGATCGCCTGGCCCGCGAAGCGTCGCCACGCCTCGGCCTCGATCCGCCCCGCGTCGGCACGCCCGATTCCGATCCCGGCGATGAGGTCGGCGCGCATGTCGCCATGCGTTTGGTAGACGGTGACGGTGCCCTGCTTGCCGGGCTCGCTGGTGCGACGCCGGATCTCACGCAGCAGCTTGCCGCCGCTCGCCGCATCGAGCTCGCCGAGCTCCCGGCCGGCCGGCCCGCCGGCGACGATCGGCACCGCGATCATGTCCGCGCGGATCGTGCCGACCGCGTTCGCGACTCTCTTGAGCTCCATCCCGTCGTCCCCCCCTCGCCGCGTGCTCAGCCCGCGTGCGACGTCAAGTAGTCGAGGATCACCTGCTGCTCGGCTGCCGTGAGCGGCGGCAACCCGCGCCGCGTGCGCATCTCCATCATGCGCGCCACCTGGATCTTCCACATCTCCGCGGTCATCGACGAGGGCTGGTGTGGCGGATGGCACAGCCCGCATTGCTGTGCGTACGCGACCGCCGCCGGCGAATCCGCGTCGGGCAGCGGCCGCGAGCAGCCCGCGAGCGCGAGCAGCAACGCGACCGCCGCCGCGGGCAGCGGCCCTCTCAAGCCGGCTGCATCCGGATCGCGCCGTCGAGGCGGATGGTCTCACCGTTGAGCATCGGGTTCTCGATGATCGCGCGCGCGAGCGCGCCGAACTCGCGCGGCTCGCCGAGGCGCGGCGGAAACGGCACCTGCGCACCGAGCTTCCGGCGCCCCTCTTCCGGCATCATCGCGAGCATCGGGGTGTTGAACAGCCCCGGAGCGATCGTGCACACCCGGATGCCGTACTGCGCGAGGTCGCGCGCGATCGGCAGCGTCATGCCGACCACACCACCCTTCGACGCCGAGTACGCCGCCTGCCCGATCTGTCCCTCGAACGCTGCCACCGACGCGGTATTGACGATCACGCCGCGCTCGCCCTCCTCGTTCGGCTCGCTCTTCGCCATCGCCTCGGCGGCGAGACGGATCACGTTGAACGTGCCGATGAGGTTGACCTCGACGCACTTCGCGAACAGCTCGAGCGGGAACGGACCGCGCTTGCTGACCGTCTTCGCGGCGACGCCGACGCCCGCGCAGTTGATCGCGGCGTTGATCGTGCCGAACGCCTCGACCGTCGCGGCAACGGCCGCCTTCACCTGCTCCTCGCTGGTGACGTCGGCGGTGCAGAAGCGCGCGCGGTCACCGAGCTTCTGCGCGAGCTCGGCGCCGGCCGAGTTCTGACGGTCGAGGATCATGGCGCGCCCGCCCGCCCCGACGATGTTCTCCACGGTTGCTTGACCGAGGCCCGACGCCCCACCCGTCACCAGTGCCACGCAGCTCTTGATGTCCACGCTCTGCTCTCTTCCCTCGCGGCACGCTCCAGCGTGGTCGCGCCGCGTTCTCGACGCGCCCGAGGCGCGCTCTTCGTCCTCGCCCGAGCTCCCTGCTCGCGGCGTCCACCGTCCAGCGCCGGGCCCCACGCCCGTCGAGCGCTCCGTCCCGTGACCGCACTGCCCTGTCGCGCACGGCCACGGACGCGGACGACGTCGAACAACACGCGGTCTGCACGCGCAAGTGGTTCGCTTGCTTGTTCCTCCCCGGGCACGCGCGTATAATTTGCAACGAGTGAGCTTCGAGTCACCCTCGACGTCCCGTACACTTCACCGTCAGCGCGACGCGCACGGTCGGCTGCCTCGGCAGCGATGCCGAGGTCCTTCCGAGAGGAGGCGTCCCTATGGCTAGCAAGGACACGTTCGCGAGGATCATTCAGGAAGATCGTGCCGCGCACGAGAGCCAGACCTGGAAAGGCTCTTTCCTGGACTACCTCGAAAAGGTCCGCGAAGACCCCACCATCCCCAAGCTCGCACACGCGAGACTCTACGATCTGATCATCCGATCCGGCAGTGAGGACATCCAGTCCACCGACGACGCCGGCGCCAAGCGGCTCTACAAGGACGAGCCGCTCAAGACGTACAACTTCTTCCGCGACGAGTTCTTCGGCATCGAGAAGACCGTCTCGCAGATCGTCCGCTACTTCCACTCCGCCTCGCTCAAGGGCGAGGAGAGCCGCCAGGTGCTCTACCTGATGGGCCCGGTCGGCTCCGGCAAGAGCTCGCTGGTCGAGCGGCTGCAGCGCGGGCTCGAGGAGTCCGAGCCGTTCTACGCGATCTCCGGCTCGACCATGAACGAGGAGCCGCTGCAGCTGATCCCGAAGCATCTGCGAAAAGAGTTCGAGAAGATGC
Organism: Candidatus Binatia bacterium; assembly: GCA_019749875.1. GTDB lineage: Bacteria > Desulfobacterota > Binatia > UBA12015 > UBA12015 > VGTK01. Next base: position 9,192 of record JAIEPK010000235.1, read on the forward strand.
TCGGCGTGCACATCGAGGGCGACATCTCGCCGGTGACGCGCTTTCGCCTCGACCACGAGTTCGGCGGCAAGTACGAGGACGTGCCCGTCGAGATGAAGCACTTCTCGAAGCGTGCGCGCGTCGGCATCGGCGTGGTACCGCCAGTCGACCCGAACAACCAGGACACCTCGGTGCTGATCGGCAGCGAGGACATCTCCAAGCTCGACGTCTACTCCGAGGGAGATCCCCGCGTTCTGGATCTGAACGGCGCGCTCAACGTCGGCAACCGCGGCGTGGTCGAGTTCATCGAGGTGTTCAAGAACGAGACCGAGTACCTGCACGCGATGATCACCGCGACGCAGGAGAAGGTCATCCCCGCGCCCGGACGGCACGGGATGGTCTACGTCGACACGGTGATCATCGCCCACTCGAACGAAGCCGAGTGGCAGAAGTTCAAGGCCGACCACACCAACGAGGCGATCCTCGACCGCATCGTGGTGGTCAAGGTGCCGTACAACCTGCGGCTCTCCGAGGAGGTGAAGATCTACCAGAAGATCATCCGCCACTCGGACTTCCGCGCCCACGTCGCCCCGCACACGCTCGAGATGGCGTCGATGTTCGCGATCCTGTCGCGCCTCGAGCCGACCGCGAAGTGCGACGTCATGACCAAGCTCAAGCTCTACAACGGCGAGGAGGTCGTCGAGAAGGGCAAGACCAAGAAGATCGACGTCCGTGAGCTGCGCGACGAGACCAAGCGCGAGGGGATGAGCGGGATCTCGACACGCTTCATCATGAAGGCGCTCGACAACGCCCTGTCCGACAACGTCGACGGCAACTGCATCAACCCGATCAACGTCCGCGAGGCGATCATCACGATGGTCAAGGAAGCCGACCTCGCCGACGACGAGCGCAAGCGCCTGCTCGAGTTCCTGCAGGACGTGCTGCACAAGGAGTACCTCGAGATCCTGGAGAAGGAGATCACCAAGGCGTTCGTCTACTCGTACCAGGAGCAGGCAGAGTCGCTGTTCCAGAACTACCTCGATCACGCCGAGGCCTTCGTGAACAAGACGCGCGTCAAGGACCGCAACACGAAGGAGGAGCTGCACGCCGACGAGGGGTTCCTCAAGTCCATCGAGGAGCAGATCGCGATCATCGGCTCGGCGGCCGACGGCTTCCGGCAGGAGGTCATCGCCTACCTCTGGGCGACGTCACGCCGCGGCGAGAAGATCTCCTACCAGAGCTACGAGCCGCTCAAGGAAGCGATCGAGAAGAAGCTCATGACGTCGGTGCGCGACATCTCGCGCATCATCACCAAGGCGCGGACGCGCGACGAGGACCAGACGCAGAAGTACAACTCCATGGTCTCGAACCTGCTGGACCACGGCTACTGCGAGAGCTGCGTCGACGTGGTGCTCAAGTACGCCGCCAACAACCTCTGGAAGGATTGAGTGCCCGGCGCCATCTTCCGTCCGTTCCGTCACTCGGAGGCCGAGCGCAGCGATCGCAGCGCGGGGGACCGGCTGCGTCACCGCGAGAAGGTTCGCGAGTCGATCCGCGACAACATCGCCGACATCGTCGCCGAGGAGTCGATCATCGGGAAGAGCCGCGACAAGATCATCAAGGTCCCGATCCGCGGCGTGCGCGAGTACCGCTTCGTCTACGGCGACAATGCGCCGGGCGTCGGTCAGGGCGAAGGTGAGACCCAGCCCGGCGACGTCGTCGGCAAGGGGCAGAAGGAGGGCCCCGGCCAGGGCGACAAGGCCGGCGACAGGCCGGGCCAGGACTTCTACGAGACCGACGTCACGCTCGAGGAGCTGATCGAGACCATGTTCGAGGATCTCGAGCTGCCGGACCTCGAGCGGCGCGCGATGCGCAAGATCCCCGCGGAGCGCATGGCCAAGCGCAAGGGCTACCGCCAGGTCGGCATCCGCATCCGCCTCGACAAGCGACGCACGGCACGTGAGCGGGTCCGGCGCATCCTCGCCACGCGGCGCCATGCCGGCCTCACGCGCCCGGAGGAAACGTCCGCCGCCGACGCGAAGCGCAAGCCCTTCCACACGGAGGATTTGACGTACCGCCACGTCGTCACCGACGTGCGCAACGAATCGAACGCCGTGGTCATGTGCATCATGGACACCTCGGGGTCCATGGACACGATGAAGAAGTACCTCGCGCGCAGCTACTTCTTCTTGCTCTACCAGTTCATCGCCACCAAGTACCGCTCGGTCGAGCTGGTGTTCATCGCGCACCACACCGAGGCGCGAGAAGTCACCGAGGACGAGTTCTTCCACAAGGCCGAGTCCGGCGGCACGTTCATCTCGTCGGGCTACCAGAAGGCGCTCGACATCCTCTCGGAGCGCTACCACCCGTCGCTGTGGAACATCTACGTGTTCCATTGCTCCGACGGCGACAACTTCGACTCCGACAACCCCGCTGCACTGCGCACCGCGCGCCAGCTCGCCGACGTCGCGAACCTCTTCGGCTACGGCGAGATCAAGCCGCTCGGCTCGCGCTACTACGAAAGCTCGATGCTGAACTTGTTCCGCCGCCTCGACGCCGACAACTTCCAGACCGTCGTGATCGAACGGAAAGAAGACATCTGGCCGTCGTTCCGGGCGTTCCTGTCGAAGGACAGGGCGAAGGTCGCGGACAGCGCGGCGACACCGGCCTGAGGCCCGCGGAAATCCCATGCCGGACTACTCGATCACCGACCTCGAGCGCTGGGACGAGATCATCCGCGAGAAGGCCGACTCGTTCGGCCTCGACGTCTACCCGCAGGAGTTCGAGATCTGCGACCACAACGACATGCTCGGGTACATGGCGTACTCGGGCATGCCGTCGCACTACCCGCACTGGTCGTACGGCAAGTCGTTCGAGAAGCTGAAGACCATGTACGACTACGGCGTCTCGGGATTGCCGTACGAGATGGTCATCAACTCGAACCCCGCCCTCGCCTACCTGATGCGGGACAACACGCTGTGCCTGCAGATCCTCACCATCGCGCACGTCTACGGGCACAACGACTTCTTCAAGAACAATTTCAACTTCAAGCAGACGCGCGCCGAGTTCACGATCAGCACGTTCAAGGCGCACGCGCACCGCGTGCGCTCGTACATCGAGGACCCGTCGATCGGCTACGAGCGGGTCGAGAACATCCTCGACGCGGCGCACGCGCTGTCGCTCGAGATGCGCCGCAATCGCGCGATCCGAAAGCTCTCGCAGGACGAGGAGCGGCAGCGCCTGTTCGAGTCGTCGCAGCCGCGGCCGGACCCGTTCCACAAGATCCACCGCCGGCCCGAGTACCAGCCGCCGGATCTGCGTCGCGTGCCGGCCGCACCCGAGGAAGACCTGCTGCTGTTCATTCGAGACTACAACCCGTACCTCGCGGACTGGGAGCGCGACCTGCTGACGATCGTGCACGAGGAGGCGTGCTACTTCCTGCCGCAGATCGAAACCAAGATCATGAACGAGGGCTGGGCGTCGTACTGGCACCGCGAGATCCTGAACTCGCTCGAGCTGCCGTCCGACCTGCACCTCGAGTTCCTGGTGCGGCACAATCAAGTGGTGCGCCCGCACCCCGGCGGACTGAATCCGTATCACATCGGGCTCAAGGTCTGGGACGAGATCAAGCGGCTGCACGACGACCCGACGCCCGAGGAGAAGCGCGAGGGCGGCTCCGGCGGCAGCGGCTACGACGCGCTGTTCGCGACCCGTTCGGCGGACCGCGACGTCTCGTTCCTGCGCCGCTACCTCAGCGAGAAGCTGATGCGCGAGCTCGACCTGTTCCAGTACGAGCAGCGCAACGACGACTACGTCGTCACCAAGGTCGCGGACAAGGACGCGTGGCGCGACGTCAAGGAGACGCTCCTCAAGAGCATCGGCACCGGAACGATCCCGGTGATCAAGATCACCGACGCCGACTTCGGCGGCAACCGCACGCTCTACATGGTCCACGAGCACGACGGGCGCGACCTGCTGCTCGAGTACGCGGAGCGGACGCTGCAACACCTGCACCGGCTGTGGGGACGTGAGGTCGCGCTCGAGAGCTTCGTCAACGGCAAGAAGACGATCCTCACGTACAACGACCAGGGCTTCGCCGCGAAGCCCGCCAGGTAGCGCGCCGTGCCCATCTACGAGTACCGCTGCGAACCGTGCCGGCGCCGCGTCCAGGTGCTCACGCTGCGCGTGAGCGAGACGCCGGATCCGGTTTGCGACCGCTGCGGCAGCCGGACGCTGACGCGCATCCCGTCGCGCTTTGCGGTGGCGCGCTCCGAGGAAAGCCGGCTCGACGCCCTCTCGGACCCCGCCCAGCTTTCGGGTCTCGACGAGAACGACCCGCGCAGCGTCGCGCGCTGGATGCGGCGCATGGGCAAGGAGGCCGGCGACGACCTCCCGGGCCCGGAGC
>JAIEPK010000201.1 GCA_019749875.1 Candidatus Binatia bacterium
GGCGCCGCGCCGGGCGCGCCGGTCGCGACCGCCGCAGCGCGCGCGACCCGCATCGGTACCCGCACCGTGAACGTCGAGCCCACTCCGGGCGTGCTCTCGACCGTGACCGACCCGCCGAGCCGCTCGACCAGCTGGCGCACGATGTAGAGACCGAGCCCGACGCCGCCGACGGCGCGCGTCGCGGCACCGTCGAGCCGGCGGAACATCTCGAAGATCGTCTGCACCTCGTGCGCGGCGATGCCGACGCCGGTGTCCGCGACCCGCACCACCAGCTCGTCGCCGTCACGATCGGCGGATACGGTCACGGTGCCCTCGGGCGTGTACTTGATCGCGTTGCCGACCAGATTCTTGAGCACGGTCTTCAGCTTGACGCGGTCGGTCGCGATGGTGAGCGCGCCGAGCGTGCTGCGCCACACGACCGGCAGGTCGCGCGCGCGCGCCACGGCGTCCACCTCGGTCTCGATCTCCGCGAGCAGCGTCGCGACCGACACCGGCTCGAGGCGCAGGTCGTCGCGTCCGGACTCCATGCGGCCGAGGTCGAGCGTCGCGTCGATCAGCTCGAGCAGCTCGCGCCCGCTGCGCTCGATGCGCCCCGCGAAGAGCTCGACGTCGCGTGGTCCGTGCGCCTCGTCGACCAGCATCTCGGCGTAGCCGAGGATGACGTTGAGCGGCGTGCGCAGCTCGTGCGACATGGTCGAGACGAAGTCCGACTTGAGTCGGTTGGCGGCGCGCAGGTCGCGGATCAGGCGCTCGTTCTCGGTGCCCATCGCGAGCGCGTTGGCGATGCCGAGCAGCAGCCGGCGCTGCTTGCGGGAGAACGGCCCGCGGCGCGCGGAGTAGCCCGTGCCGAGCGTGCCGACGAGCTCGCCGTTGCGGAAGATCGGAGCGCACAGCATCGAGGTGATGCCCCAGTGCGCGAGCAGATCGTGTGGAATGAGTCCTTGACGAGCGACGTCGTCGAGCTCCACCAGGCGTCCCTGGCGCAGCTCCTCGAAGACCGGCATCGCATCGGGCGGGAAGTCGATGCTCGCGAACTCGTCGCGCGCCTCGGGTCGCGAGCCGACGTTGCCGACGAAGCGGAAGCGGCGCGCCTGCTCGTCGAGCACGTACGTCGAGCTCCACTCGGTGCCGAGCGCGTCGACCACCAGGCGATTGACGCGCTCCAGTAGGTCGCCGCGTCCCACGTCGGCGCCGAGCATCTCGTTGACGTGCAACAGCGCGGTCGAGACCTCGGCCTCCTCCTGCTGCCTTGCGTAGGTGCTCGACAGCTCGGCTGCGTGGGTGAAGGACTGGAAGCGGTAGCGGTCGAGCAGGAACGCCGCCCACACCGACGTCGTGCCGCTGGTGAGCAGCGCGACCAGCGGATAGACCGGCGGCGACGAAGGCCGCAGGAACGGCATCGCGAGCAGGAAGCCGCCGCACGAGACCGACACCAGCGCGAGCTGCGGCCCGAAGCCCCAGGGCAGCACGATCGCGATGCAGGTCACGAGGCAGACCTGGCCGACGGCGACCGGGTCCCACGGGTTGCCGGCGAGCGCGCTGTACGCCAGCATCACCACCGCGAGCCCGCACATGCAGAGCAGCGCGGTGGTGCGGGCGGCATGCGCGAGGCGCGCGGAGCGGTTGGCGCACACGGCCGCGCCGCAGATCAGCACCTCGAACGCGTACGCGACGGTGGTGCCCGAGTTGCCGGGCGTCATGCTCTCGATCGCGACGACGATGCCGACGAACAGCAGGAAGAGGGCAATCGCGACCTCGAGGCGCGAGCGGATCAGCCGGCTGGTCTCGAGCTGGTAGGCGTCGGCCGCGTCCGGGGTGGCGTCTGCCGCGGGCGGAGCGACCGCGTCGCCGTCGTGGAGCAGGGCGGCCGTCGACCCCATCGCCGGTGCATCGGTCGCGCGACGCGATCTCTTGAGCGGATGCTCGCCGATCGCATGGCTGCGCGCTGCCATCGAGCGTGCGTGAGCGCGCCGACTGCGCCCGATCGCGTGGGGGGCAATCCGAGCGCGGCCGCACGGCTGCTCGCGATCTCGCGCGACACCCTGCGCGACCGCGTCGAGACATACGGCCTGGGGCAATCGCCCCACGCGTGGGGCAGATCCCCCACGGGTCGTCCCGGAAACTCTCGGTCTTCTCAGGGCACGGATCTTGGAGAACAATGCTCGGACTCATGACGTTTGGACTCACGATGCGAAGGATGCTGCTCACGCTGACGGCCGCCGCCGTCTTGCTGCTGCCGGGGGGCGCGCGCGCCGGCATCACCGATCCCGTGCTGGCGGTCTCGGCGGTGGACGCCGCGAAGGTCGACGGCGCGCGGACGCTGCTGGTGCAGGGGACCTTCGAGTTCGGCACCGTGCTGCAGCTCGGCTATCCGTTCTTCGTCGTGGTCTTCCAGGGCCCGACCTTCGCGCGCTACCCGCTCGCGGGAGCGCCGGCGAGCGGGACGTCGTCGTTGCTCGCCGACGGCGTGCTCGCGGACACGGAGGTCCCGACGTTCCTCGGCCAGGGCTCCGCACCGCCTGCGGGCGTGCGGGTCGTCTCGGTGCTGCGCGACGCGGTGCGGGTGACCTTGCCCGTGACCTTCACGGCCGGAGCAGCGACGGTCGTCCTGGTGGCCTATCTGCCCGCCACCGACGGAGTCGTGATGTCGAACTCGGTGTCGGTGACGCTGCCATGAAGCCGCGCCTGACCATGCTGCTGATCGCCTTCGTGCTCGCGCTCGCCCCCGCGAGCCGTGCGCCCGCGCAGTCGTACCCGATCTTCGCGGGTGATCCGACCGATCCCGCGACCGGTCGCGCGTATCCGATTCTCCCCGGCGTACCGCTGGTGTTGCCGCAGCCGAACGGCAAGTACAAGCCGCCGATCGTGGTCCCGGGCACGATCGGCGACGTCGACATCGTCGTCCGCGCCGGCAACGTGTCGGTCGCGAGCGGCATCCCGGCACCGGTCGATCCGCCGTACGAGATCGTTGCCGGCGGCAAGCACGTCACCGACGGCGACGAGATCGCGTTCACGGTGATCGCGTCCGACGGCAGCTCGAGCCCGGCCGGAAACCCGCTGCTCGGCCCGCAGATGGACGGCATCCCGGTCGTCGTGGTCGCGTTCGCCGATCTCGACGGCGACGGCGTCGTCGGACCGACCGCGCTCGATGCGGCCGGCACCGCGGACGACGATCGCGAGCTGCAGGAGGCGCTTTATCCCGTCGGCATGCAGATCGCGCTCTTCGACGGCGGCGTCGCGCGCGGCTCGATCGCGCTGTGGAGCGGAGCGCCGGCCTCGGCCGGTGGCTTGACGGTGGTCTTGACGGCCTTGGCCTACGTCGGGCCCTACACGAGCCTGCTCGACGGGGCGATCCCCGACGGCCCGCCGGTCGCGACGCTCCTTCCGTTCTTCCCGCGCCTCGATCCGGATCGCGTGATCGACGGGCACGGCAACGGCGGACCGGGCATCCCCGGCGAGCGCTTCGGCGTGTTCCTCGAGCCCGAGTTCGCCAATGGCGCCGCGCCCTCGATCGCGGAGGCATTCGCTCTGCCGACCGACGGCTCGAGCCCGACCATCGATCGCGTCGTCGTCAAGTCCGGCGCGGTCTCCCGTGCGCGCTTCGTGCGTCCCTCCGACACCGCGGGCTTCCCGCTCGACGTGCCGGTGCCGCTGCACGTCGGTGCGGGCGGCGCGCTGCTCGAGCCGCTGACGTCCACGACGGTCGTCGACGACGGCCCGGGCGGCGCGACGACGCTGCGTCTGGTTCCGGTCGACGTGCTCGACGACGTCACCGATGCGCCGTCGGGAACCACCGTGACGCTCGTCGCCGGGCCGGGAACGGTGATCACGAGCCCGAACGGCGACGCCGATCCGTCGCGCGAGACCGTCGGCTTGACGGGTGCGGGCGGCATCACCGTCGTGCTCGACGACGCCGGCGGCGCGAACGACTCGGGCACTGCGAGCACCCTCGCGGTGGTGCAGAACGGCTTCCCGACCGAGGTCCTCGACGTGCAGCTCACCGCGGGCAGCGGTGGTGGCGGCACCGCGCCCGCGATCGTGTCGGCGAGGCTCGCGAACCAGCCGGCCAACCTCGTCGCGAGCTGTCCCGTCCGCCCGCGGCTCGTGGTCACCGTGACCGATCCACAGGCGGATGACGACTCCGTTACGCTCGCGTACACCGTCGACGGTGCGAGCGCGGGCGGCGGCGCCCTGTCGCTCAGCCAGACGCCACCCGCCGACCTGCCCGGCGGACGCGTGTACCGTGGCCGATTCGGCGTACCGGCGACCGCCGGCACGACGGCCGGGGTGACCATCGTCGCGCACGATGCCGCGGGTCACGACTCGACGCCGGTCGTGCTCTCGCTGCCGGTGGTCGAGAGCTCCGTCCCGAGCGTCACCGATCTCGCGCTGTCCCCGGCGACGGCGACCGCGCAGGTGCGCAGCAACGTCCTGGTGAGCGCACGCGTCGCCGACGACTGCGGCGTCCAGCGGGTGATCGCGCAGGTCGACGAAGGTCTCGGCTGGCGTCGTGTCGCGGCGCTGCGCGACGACGGCCGGCACGGCGATGCGCTGGCGGGCGACGGCGTCTACAGCGGCCGCATCAAGCGCAGCTTTGCCGCGGGCGCTCTGCCGGTACGCGTCACGGCGCGCAACCGGCTGCAGCTGTCCACCAGCAGTGGCGCGCAGACGCTGACCGTCGGTCCTTGACGGAGGTGGGCGGCGAAAGGGGCCGCGCGCTCGCGTCCCCTTTCGCCTACCGCACCGCGCCGGTCCACGTGGGCAGCTCGAGAACGAAGACCGCGCCCGTGGGAGCCGCCTGCTCGATCTTGATCGCGCCGCCGTGGCGCTCGACGATCTTGCGCGCCACCGCGAGGCCGACGCCGGTGCCGCGCGACTTGGTGGTCGTGAACAGCTGGAAGATGCGCTCGCGCATCTCGGCCGGGACCCCGGGCCCGGTGTCGGCGACGCCGATCCGGACGCGGCCGGCGGCGCCCGGCTGGACGGCGATCGACAGGCGCCCGCCGTGCGGCATGACGTCGATCGCATTGGCGGTGAGCTCGTGCAGGACCTGCGTCAGGTGCGCGCGATCGGCGCGCAGCGGCGGCAGGCCGTCGGGAATGCGCACGTCGATCGCGATGCCGCTGCCGGTGCAGCGCGCGGCCACCGTGTCGACCAGCGGATCGATCAGCTCGCGCAGCGCGACCGGCTCGAGGCGCGGCTCGAACGGGCGCGCGAAGTCGAGGATGCCGCGCACCTGCGACTCGAGCTTGTCGACCTCGGACAGCACGTCCTCGAAGTTCTCCTGCAGATCGTCCGCGGTCGCGTCGCCCTCGAGGCCGAGCTGGGCTGCGAGGCGGATGCCGGCGAGCGGGTTGCGAATGCCGTGCGCGACGGCGGCCGCGAGCTCGCCGATCGCGGCGAGGTGCTCGGCGCGGTCGAGGCGAAAGCGCGTCTCCTGCAGCTCCTCGACCGTCGCCGCGTTGGCGAGCGACAGCGCCGTCTCGTGCCCGAGAGTGCGCAGCACGTCGACGTCGTCGGCCGACAGCGGCCCGCCGGACGCCTTTTCGCCGACGGCGAGGAAGCCGACCGTTTCGCCTTGACGCACGAACGGCACCAGCAGCTGCGCGTCGAGCACCGCGAACAGCGCGCGCAGGCCGTCACGCTGACGCCGCAGCGCGGGCGACTCCTCGACCGCGTCGCGCGACAGCACGTCGCTGCGCTGCAGCACGACCGCGACCGCGGCGTCGGTCGCCGGCAGCTCGCGCGGCACGGTCGTCTCCTCCGGACCGCCATGGCGCAGCAGCACGTCGTCGCGACGCTCCCACACGGTCGCCTGCGGGATGAAGAGGACGTTCCGCAGCGTGGTCACCACGTGCTCGACGATCGCTTCGCGGTCGAGCAGCGTGGTCATCTGCTCGATGACCCGCGCGACGGTGCTCTTGTAGTCGACGCGGGTGCGGAAGAAGAGACGGTCGACGGCGCGCTGCACGCGCTCGCGCAGCGGCACGATGGTCGCGAGCGCCACCAGCACGAAGCCGATCGAGAACAGCGGTCCGCGCGGATCGATGACTTCGGCGGCGAGCCGCCGCGTCGCGAGCGCCGTGCCGGCGTAGGTGAGCGACACGATCGCGGTCAGCGTCGCCCACACCAGCGACAGCTTGACGAAGCGGTCCGCCTCGAACAGATCGTGGCGCGCGATCGCGTAGGCGATGCTCGCCGGGAAGAGGAATCCGGTGACCACCAGCAGGCTCGCGGACACCGGCTGCGCGAGGATCACCAGCGCCGTGAGCGCGAGCATCGGCAGCGCGAAGGCGAACACGCCGCCCGCGAGCACGACGCGCGCACGGCGCCGGGCGAGCGCATGCGCGCTCTGGATCGCGGACAGGGAGGTCGTCGCCATCGCCAGCAGGCCGGTCGCGATGATCGCGAGCCAGACGCCGTTGTCGAGCGTCAGCAGGGCCGCGTGATCGCGGCGGTAGAGCCACACCAGAGCGCAGCCGACCAGCAGCCCGAGCGCGTACGGGATGCACAGGATGCGGCCGCTGCGCTTGACGGGCGGGCGCGGCTCCGGGAACGTCAACGCGAAGTGGAGCACCGCGGCCGGACAGAGTGCCTCGGCGACGAAGTACACCGCGTCGAGGCGGCCCGCCGTGAACAGATCGAGGCACAGCGTCAGCATCAGGCCCCAGATCGTGCCGAACGCGAGCAGCGCACGGCTCTGGCGGGAGTCGGGCTTCAGATAGAAGACCGCGAGGCCCGCGATCAGGAATGCGAGGCCGTTGAAGCCGTAGATGCCGAGCGTCGCGAGCCAGTCGCCGACGGTGAACGTCATCGACGCGACGGTGCGCTGCTCGATGCCGTCGGACCCCGCGAGATCGTAGAGGTGCGGCGTCCGGACGGGGCTCCGTTCGAGGATCGCGACGACGTCGGCGCGCCGCGCGACCGGCTCGCCGTCGACGCGCACGACGTGCGTGCGAAACGGCACCCCGGCGCGCGTGCCCGTCCAGTGCGGACGGTCGAGCGCGACCACCACCAGGTCGTCCCACACGACGAAGCCGGGGAAGACCCGCCCGATCTGGCCGAGCGAGCTCACCAGCGCGGTGATCGTCAGCACGGCGGCGACGACGGCCACGCCGACGAACAGCACGGCATCGGTGCGTCTGGGGAAGCGTGACAGCATGCGCTGGGCGGTCCGACCTACAAGAGACGTGCCGACAGGGCCAGCGTGGGCCGCGGCGCTGGTGCTCGCGATCGTCTCGGGGCTGCTGTGCGCGGCGACGTTTCCGCCGCTGCGCCTTCCCGGCGTGGTGCTGGTGGCGCTCGCACCGCTGGTGATCGCGACGCGCGGGCGCGGCCTCGTCGCGGGTGCTGCGCTCGGCTGGGTGAGCGGCACGGTCGCGACCGCGTTCATCGTCGTGCCGTGGGTCGCGGCGGCGGCGCGCGACTACTTCCGCCAGGGCCCGATCGTCGCGCTGCTGGGCGGGGCTGCGATCGCGCAGCTCTACGGCGTGCTCGGCACCACGGTGTTCGGTGCGGCGACGGCGCGCATCGGCAGCCGGCGCGGGCCGGTCCTGCGCGTGCTCGGCGTCGCGGCAGCGTGGACGGCGAGCGAGCTGCTGCGGGCGCGGGCCTTCACCGGGGCGCCGTGGAATCTCTTCGCGCACGCCGTCTACGACACGCCGCTGTGGCTGCAGACCGCGGAGCTCGGCGGCGCGTACGCGGTGACCTTCGTGCTCGCCTGCGTCAGCGCGGCGCTGGCCGAGCTGTGGATCGCGCCGCGCGAGGAGAAGCGAGCGGCCGTCGCGACCGGTGCGATCGTCGTCGCGCTCGCGCTCGGCTACGGCGAAGTCCGGCTCGCGACCCTCGACGATCACGGCGCGCCCGAGCTGCGCGTCGGGCTCGTGCAGGGCAACGTCCCGAACGCCTGGCGGCTCGACCCGCGGCACGCGCCCGAGGCGCTGGCGTCGTTCGTCGAGCCGACGCGCCGGATTCTCGCGCAGCGGCCGCAGCTCGTGGTGTGGCCCGAGAACGCAGTGGGCTTCTTCCTCGATCCGAACTCGTCGCTGCGCCGGGCGGTGACCGATCTGCTCGGGCGCGACGGTCCGCCGCTGCTGCTCGGCGCGCCGCGCTACCAGCAGGTCGGGGACGGCCGCGTGCGCCTGTTCAACTCGGCCTACCTGCTCGCCGGCGACGGCACGACGCTCGGCATCTACGACAAGCGGCGCCTGGTTCCGTTCGCGGAGTACACGCCGCTGCGCGTGCTGGCCGGCGTCGAGGCGCCGGGCGACTACTCGCCCGGCGAGGCACCGACGGTGCTCGCCGGACCGGAGCCGTTCGGCGTGCTGATCTGCTACGAGGCGATCTACGCGAATCTCGCGCGCGAGCTGGTGCAGAGCGGCGCGCGCTTCCTCGTCAACGCGTCGAGCGACACCTGGTTCGGGCACGGCGCCGGCGTCGAGCAGCACTTCGCGAGCACCGTCTTCCGTGCCGTCGAGACGCGGCGCGCGCTGGTGCGGGTCGCGAATGCGGGTGTCAGCGCGGTGGTCGGACCGTCCGGCCGCGTGCTGGAGCGTCTGCCGGCGGCGACCAGCGAGGCGCGCGTCGCCCTCGTCCCGCTGCGTGACGGCGAGACGCCGTACACGCGCTTCGGCGACGCCTTCGCCTGGCTCACCGTGCTCGCGGCAGCACTGCTCGCCCTGCTGCCGGCGCGGGCGCGCGCGCGTTGACCGCCGCGGCTCGCGCCCGTAGCCTGCGCGCCGTGAGCCAGAACGATACGCCGAAGGACGTCGCCCCGGTTTCCGACCGCCACCGCTTCGACGAGCAGGCGCTCGCCCGCTACCTCGAGCAGAACCTCGCGGGCTACCGCGGACCACTGACCGTGCAGCAGTTCGCCGGCGGGCAGTCGAACCCCACGTTTTGCTTGACCGAGGGCGGACGCCACCTGGTGCTGCGCAAGAAGCCGCCCGGGCAGCTGCTGCCGTCGGCGCACGCGGTCGACCGCGAGTATCGCGTGATCCGCGCGCTGGGCAGCGTCGGCTATCCCGTGCCGAAGGCGCACCTGCTGTGCGAGGACCCGTCGATCATCGGCACGATCTTCTACGTGATGGATCTCGTCCCCGGGCGGATCTTCCGCGACTCGATGCTGCCGGGCATGGACCCCGCCGAGCGCGGCGCCATCTACGACGCGATGAACGCGGCGATGGCGCAGCTGCACACCATCGATCCGTTCGCGATCGGTCTCGGCGACTACGGCAAGCCGGGCAACTACTTCGAGCGCCAGATCGCGCGCTGGATCAAGCAGTACGAGGCGTCGAAGACCGAGGAGGTCGAGTCGTTCGACCGCCTCGTCGAGTGGCTGCCGCGCAGCATCCCGCCCGGCGACGAGACGCGCATCGCGCACGGTGACTTCCGGCTCGAGAACATGGTGATCCATCCCACCGAGCCGCGCGTCGTCGCGGTGCTGGACTGGGAGCTGTCGACGCTCGGCCACCCGCTCGCCGACGTCGGCTACAACGTCATGGGCTACTTCGGCTCGGTCGGGCCGTCGGCGATGATGGGCGGCGTGGACCTGAAGGCCCTCGGCATCCCGACCTGCGAGGAGTACGTCGCGGCGTACTGCCGGCGCACCGGACGCGCGCGCATCGACAACCTCGAGTTCTACGTCGTGTTCGCGATGTTCCGTCTCGCCGCGATCATGCAGGGCATCGCCATGCGCGCCAAGCTCGGCAACGCCAGCTCGGCCAACGCCGACGGGGTCGGCAAGCTCGCGCGCACCATGGCGGATACCGCCTGGGGACTCGCGCAGCGCGCGTCGTAGCACCCGCGCCCCGACGCGAGTGGGGGATCGATCATGAACTTGACGCTGTCCTGTGCGTTCGCGACCTCGAACCAGAGCCACGAGCACGCGCGCATCGCCGAAGGTCTCGGCTACGCGCGCGCGTGGTTCTACGACTCGCCGGCGCTCTACCCCGACGTCTGGGTGCAGCTCTGTCGCGCTGCCGAGCGCACGACGCGCATCGGCCTCGGCACCGGCGTGCTGATCCCGAGCCTGCGCCACCCGATGGTCACCGCGGCGGCGATCGGCACGCTGGTCTCGATCGCGGGTCAGGAGCGGGTCGCGGTCGGCGTCGGCTCGGGTTTCACCGGGCGCTACACGATGGGTCAGAAGCCGCTCAAGTGGTCCTTCGTGCGTGCCTACGTCGGTGCGCTGCGCGCGCTGCTGCGCGGCGAGCAGGTCGAGTGGGAGGGCGGCATCATGCGGATGATGCACCCCGACGGCTACGCGCCGCGGCGGCCGATCGAGGTGCCGATCGTGATCGCGGCCGCCGGGCCGAAGGGTATCGCCGCCGCGCACGAGCTGGGCGACGGCGTGTTCGGCGCGCCGTTCCCGATCGGCGGCTTCGACTGGAGCGTGGTCTTGACGTTCGGCACGGTGCTCGACGAGGCCGAGCAGCCCGGCTCACCGCGCGCGATCGAGGCCGGCGGTCCCGGCGCGCCGGTGATCTTCCACTACGCGATGGAGAACCGGCAGCTCGGGATGCTGCCGAACGGCGAGCAGTGGGCGTCGGCCTATGCCGACGTGCCGAAGGACGTCCTCCACCTGGCGCTGCACGACCGGCACCTGATCGCGATCAACGAGCGCGACCGGCCGTTCGTCACCGGCGAGCTGCTGGCGTCGAACGGGTATGCCCTGTCGCGCGACGGCTGGCGCGAGCGCCTCGCGATGCTGGAGTCGATGGGGGCGACCGAGGTCGCGTACCAGCCGGCGGGGCCGGACATCGCGCGCGAGCTGGAGGCGTTCGCGGCGGCGGCGCGCGGCTGAGCGGCGGCACAGCCGCTGGTCGATGCCGTCGCGGCTCAGCGTCCCGAGGCGCGCGAGCAACCAGCCGGCTGGCGGCCTGCATGCGGTCGCCAAGGGCACGTGGACACCTCGGATGACTGGTGATAGCCGGCGGTCATGCGTGTCGTGCCGGCAGCGAAGTTCAAGGAGAAGTGCCTCGCGCTGCTCGAGGAGGTCGACGCCGACGGCATCGTGATCACGAAGCGCGGGCGGCCGGTCGCCAAGCTGATCCCGCTCGGTACCGACTCCGCGAGCCTGATCGGATCGCTGCGCGGCAAGCTCCGCGTCAAGGGCGACATCCTGTCGACGGGGCTTCGCTGGGATGCTGAATCTTGACACGCACGTTCTCCTGCACGCCGTCGGCGGAAGGCTGTCGGCACGGGAGACCCGTCTTCTCGAGAGCAACCAGTGGAGCATCTCGGCGATCGTCCTCTGGGAGATCGCGAAGCTCGGCCAGCTCGGGCGCATCGAGCTGGATCTCGACGATCCCGAGGTCGTTCGGACGCTCGCCCGGGTCACGTGTGGCCGCTCACCTGGGAGATCGCGCGCGCCAGCACGCGGCTCGACGTTCGCAGTGATCCAGCGGACGAGATCATCGGCGCGACCAGCGTCGTGCACAACGTGCCTCTCCTGACGCGTGACCGTGTGCTGCTCCGGTCGCGCCGCATTCCGCTGGCCCTTTCTGCAGCAGCGAAGCGGCGACGCAAGTAGCGCCTGGATGAGCGTATCCGGAGCGGTCTCCCGTCCGCGCACGGGGCGCCGGGTCGCACGACACGCCCGTGCTCGCGGCCGCGGATCACGGAATTTCACATGACGCTGTCGATCTCGCCCGTCGCCGATCGACGAGAGGTGGGGCTGCGGATCGGACCTCGCGCCCACTGGAGGGAGAGAGCCATGACCACCTCTTCGACGGCCGCCCCGGCGGCCACGTCCTCGAACGCCCCGCTCTGGACCGGGCGCGCGCTGAGCGGATTGTGCGTCCTGTTTCTCGTCGTCGACGCCGGCGCGAAGATCGCGCTTCTGCAACCCGTGCTGGACGGTACCGTCGAGCTCGGCTACCCGGCGGCGGTGATCGTCCCGCTCGGCGTCGTCCTGCTCGGCAGCACGATCCTCTACGCGATCCCGGCGACCGCCGTGCTGGGCGCGATCCTCGTCACCGGGTATCTCGGCGGCGCGGTCGCGACGCACGTGCGCGTGGGCCATCCGCTGCTGACCCACACGCTCTTCCCGGTGTGGCTCGGCATCGTGCTGTGGGGCGGGCTGTGGCTGCGCGACGCGCGCCTGCGCGCGCTGCTGCCGGTGCAGCGCTGACACGGCAGTCGGCGCGCCTCCGGGATCGCGCGCCACCGGGCCGGCGACTTGATCTGCGAACGAGAGACGGTAAGAGATCGCGTCCCGGGGGCGCCGTTGTCGGAACTCAAACTATCGTCCTGGCAGCGTCTTCTGCAGCGCTTCAGCTACCGACTGATCCCGAGCGCCAAGCTTCCGAAGGGGGCAGTGGCGCCGTTCCTGCGCCAGATCGGCATGCGCGGGTTCTATCCGCGCAACGTCGTCGACGTCGGCGCGAACAAGGGGCTCTGGAGCGAGAAGGCCCTCACGGTCTTTCCCCATGCGCGCTACGTCCTGCTCGAGCCGCAGATCGAGATGAAGGAGCACCTCGACCGATTTTGCGCTCGACATCCGGGGCGCGTGCAGTGGATCAACGCGGGCGCGGGCCCGGCTTCCGGAGAGCTGCCGTTCACGCTCACCGGCGCCACTTCGAGCACGTTCACGTTCTCGGTGGAGCAGGCGCGCGAGCTCGGACACCAGCAGCGCTCGGTGCCGGTGGTGACCCTCGACGACGTCTGCGCGAAGTACGTCGGCGCCATTCCCGAGCTGGTGAAGATCGACGCCGAAGGCTTCGAGTTCGAGATCCTGAAGGGCGCCACGACGCTGCTCGGCGAGGTCGAGATCTTCCTCCTCGAGCTGCCGTTCATCCACCCGCGTCCGGGCGCGCTGCTGTTCCGCGACGCGGTCGCCCGCATGGCCGACTACGGGTACGACGTCTACGACTTCACCACCTTCCAGCCGCGGCCCTACGACGGAGCGATCGGACAGGCGGAGGTCGTGTTTGCGCGCAGCGATGGCTTCCTCCGCCGGTACAAGGGCTGGAAGTAGCCTCGCTCGCTGGACCGCCGCTCTCGTCCTGGTCGGGATCGCGGCGCGGACGATCCGCTGGTGGCTCGCGTTCCCGTTCTGGGGCGACGAGTCGAACCTCGCGCTGAACTTCCTCGATCGCGGCTTCGGCGATCTGCTCGGACCGCTCGACCACGCGCAGGTGGCGCCGGTCGGCTTCCTCGCCGGTGAGATGCTCGCGGCGCGCCTGTTCGGCTTCGGCGAGACCGCGCTGCGCATCGTCCCCTGGCTCGCGGGAGTCGGCGCGGTGCTCGCCTTCGTGTGGCTCGTGCGCATCGTGCGGGGGGCGTGCGAAACGGTGGTCGCGCCGCTTTCGGCGACGCTCGCGATCGGCATCTTCGCGGCGTCCCACTACCTGGTGCGCTACACCTCGGAGCTGAAGCCCTACTCGTGCGACCTGTTCGCGGCGACGCTCGCGCTCGCGATCGCGGCCGCGTGGCTGCGCGACGACGCGCGAGGCGGCTCGATCGGGGATCGCGAGCTGTGGCTGCTCGCGATCGTCGCGGCGCCGCTCCTGCTCGTGTCGTATCCCGCGATCCTGGTTCTCGGTGCGGTCGGCATCGCCCTCGCGCCGCGCGTGCTGCGGCGCGGCCCGTCCGCGGCGTGGCGCGCGAGCGCGGTGCTGGGGGGCGCGCTCGTCGCT